>NZ_JBFBFP010000002.1:719-516322 GCF_040684275.1 Streptomyces sp. NPDC091371 | reverse complement strand
AGCTCGATCACTGAACCGATGCGGGGCACGTCGGCCCGGCCCTCGATCAGCTCGTGGCGTAGGTCTAACAGAGTCATTGGTGCAGTTAACACACCGGCTGGGCGTGGGATGGCTGCCGGGTGGCAGCTCCCCGAGGATCAGGCCCTGGCCGGCGATGCGGCCGAGCAGTTCGGCGTGTCCGCGCGGATAGGCGACGTCCACCCCGCAGGCGAGCACCGCCGCGGTGGCGCCTCCCGAGGCGAGCGCCCCGCGGTGGGCGGCGCCGTCGATCCCGTACGCGGCCCCGGAGACCACGACCCAGCCCCGCTCGGCGAGCCCCGCCCCCAGGGTCTGGGCCATGTGCGCGCCGTACGGAGTGCAGGCGCGGGCCCCGACCACGGCGACGGAACGCAGCGCCCAGGTCCGCAGGTTCGGCCGGCCCCGCAGCCACAGGCCGATGGGCCGGGCCTCGCCGAGGTCGTCGAGCTGGGTCGGCCACTCCGCCGACCCGGGGCACACGAAGCGGCCCCCGTACGCGGCGGCCTCAGCCAGGTCCCGCCGGGGGTCGGCCTGCGCCGCCCGCCTCCGGTACCCGGCGAGCCGCTCGGCCCCCACCCCGCCGAGGCTCCGCGCCTCCTCCTCGCTCCCGGTCAGCAGCCGTATCACCGCGACGGCCCCGTACTCCCGCAGCCACCGCCCCACGGCCTCGTCCCCCGGCTCCGCCACCCTCGTCAACGCGGCCCGGGCCGGCACCTCCGGATCGTCCACCGCGTTCATGAGCCGGCCCCTGTCACCATCGGCACCCCGCGGGCGATCCCGGTCCGCAGTTCCAGGGCGACGGCGACGTCCAGCGCGTCGGGCCGGTCCCTCCCCCGCAGGTCGGCCACCGTCCAGGCGACCCGCAGCACCCGGTCCAGGCCGCGAGCGGTGAGCAGGCCGCGGTCGACCTCCCGCTCGGCCTGCTCCAGCGCTCCCGGGGCCGGCTGCCACCTGGTCCGCAGCTCTTGCCCCGGTACCTCGGAATTGAGCAGCCAGGGCGTGCCGCCGAGTCGGCCGGCGGCGCGGTCCCTGGCCTCCCTGACCCGGTCGGCGACCACCGCGGTGGACTCCCCGCGGCCGCCCTGCCCCAGCAGATCGGCCCGGGTCACCGGCTCGACCCGCACGCGGAGGTCCACCCGGTCGAGGAGCGGCCCGGAGAGCCGGCCCTGGTAGCGCCGGATCGCCGAGGGAGGGCATTCGCACCCGGCTCCGTGCAAGGTGTGGCGCCCGCACGGGCACGGGTTCGCGGCGAGCACCATCAGGAATCTGGCGGGCAGCCGCACCACCCCCGCAGCCCGTGCGATGACCACGTGCCCCGATTCGAGCGGCTGCCGCAGCGCGTCCAGGGCGCGGCCGTGGAACTCCGGAGCCTCGTCCAGGAACAGCACGCCCCGGTGGGCCAGCGAGACCGCCCCCGGTCGGGGGACACCGTTGCCGCCGCCCACCAGCGACTGCATGGTCGCCGAGTGGTGGGGCGCGCAATAGGGCGCCCTGGTCACCAGCGGCTCTCCGGGCGGGAGGATGCCCGCCACCGAGTGCACCGCCGTCACCTCCACCGACTCCTGCCGGGTCAACGGTGGCAGGATCCCGGGCAGCCGCTCGGCCAGCATGGTCTTGCCGGCCCCCGGCGGCCCGTTGAAGAAGAGGTGGTGGCCACCGGCCGCGGCCACCTCCAGGGCCCGGCGCGCGGCGCGCTGCCCGGCGACGTCCGCGAGGTCCGGGAACTCCGCTTCCGGGCCGCCGTGGGCCGAACCGGTGCCCAGACCCGCCCCCGGCAGCAGCAGGCCCGCCAGTATCGGGTCCGGGCGGCCGGGGGTGTCGACCGGTTCCTCCTCGGGGACGGGCGTGTCCGTGAGGACCGCGATCAGCTGGCGCAGGCTGCGGACGCCCAGCACCGAGACGTCCGGTACGAGCGCGGCCTCGGCGGCGCACTGCTGCGGCACCACCACCTGCCGGTAGCCAGCCTCCGAGGCGGCCAGCACGGCCGGCAGGATCCCCCGGACCGGGCGCACCCGGCCGTCCAGCCCCAGCTCCCCGATGAGCACGAGGTCGGCGATGGCAGCGGGGTCGACCACCTCGGCGGCGCCCAGCACGGCCGCCGCCACGGCCAGGTCGAAACCGGCGCCGCTCTTCGGAACGGACGCCGGACTCAGCCCGACCGTGAGCTTCTTCTGCGGCCAGGCCGCGCCCGAATTGACCACGGCGGCACGCACCCGGTCCCGGCTCTCCACCAGGGTCTTGTCGGGCAGCCCCACCAGGGTGAAGGCCGCGACCCCGGGCTCCAGGTCGGCCTGGACCTCCACCACCACTCCGTCGACGCCGACCAGGGCCACCGAACAGGCTCGTGCGAATCCCATCAGGCCACCCCCCTGACGTGCTCCACCACGGGCGCCCCGCGCCGCGGCAGCAGGACTCCGACGAGGTCGATGCGCACCCCGCCCGGGGGCGGTCCGCCGTGGTCGGCGAGCCAGCGCCCGGCCAGCCTGCGCAGGCGCTCGGCCTTGCCGGGCCGCACGGCGGCCATGGGATGCTCGAACTCGCCCTCCCGGCGGGTCTTGACCTCGCAGACGACGAGGGCGTCCCCGTCCCGCGCCACGATGTCGATCTCCCCGCTGCGGCACCGCCAGTTCCGCGCGATCACGGTCATCCCGGCCTCGGTCAGCCGCCGTGCCGCGAGCTCCTCGCCGTACCGCCCCAATGCCTGCTGTGCCACGCCCTTCGCGTTCATCCGGCACCACCTCCGGCACCGACGATCGCGCGTCCACGCCCACCTTGTGGATCTTGGTGGACAGCCGGGCCGTTGTGGACAATCCCGTCACCCACACGAAGGACGGGCCCGTGCGGCGCCCCTGGCAGGAGGGGCGTGGGGCGTGACTAGCCGCCGGGCAGTTCGAGGTCGCTCTTGTTGAGCTCCTCGATGTTCACGTCCTTGAAGGTCAGCACGCGCACCTGCTTCACGAAGCGGGCCGGCCTGTACATGTCCCAGACCCAGGCGTCGGCCATCGAGACCTCGAAGAAGACCTCCCCCTGGACCGAGTGCACCTGCATCTCGTAGTCGTTGGTGAGGTAGAAACGGCGTTCCGTCTCGATCACATACTTGAACAGCCCGACGACGTCGCGGTACTCCCGATAGAGCTTCAGCTCCATCTCGGTCTCGTACTTTTCGAGGTCCTCGGCACTCATGGCATGTTCCCCTTCAGCCGTGCGTCCCCCTATTGTGCGCCAGACCCATGCGCCCCTAAACGATTTCCGGGGCCAAGACCACCGGCGCACCCGGAGGACCCTCGTCGAGCAGCGTCTTCAGCAGCTCGGCGAGTCTGGTCGGGTACACCGTCTCACGTGCCGCGAGCAGTTCCTCGGAGGTCCACCACCTGGCTCCGGTGACGCTGCGCCGCTCCAGTTCGGTGAGCCCGCGCATCTCGGTCCGCGTCTGGGCGGTACGCGCCAGGAAGTACCACTCGTCCTGTTCCCAGCGCCGCCCGTCGAAGGGGAACGAGCAGTACCTGTGCCACAGGACCGGCCCCAGTTCGACCTCTGTGATTCCCGTCTCCTCGGCCAGCTCCCGCAGGGCGGCCTGCTCCCGGCTCTCGGATCCCTCCAGCCCGCCGCCCGGGGTGAACCACCAGTCGTCGCCGGGGTCGGCCGGCTCGAAGCCGTGCAGCAGCAGGATCCGGTCCGCGGGGTCCAGCAGGATCACCCGGGACACCTGCCGCGGGCCGGGGGTCCCGGCCGCCGGGTCAGCGGGCACCGGCCCGCTCCTGCCGCCGCCCGCGCCCCAGAGCCCGTGCGACGGGCCCGTACGCAGCCCCCAGCACCACCAGGACGGCGCCGGCGGCCACCGCCGCCACCTGGAGCAGCAGCGGCCCGGGCCGGGAGGTCCCGCCGGGCAGGCCCTCGTACGTCTTCGGCCGCTCCAGCATCTCCATGGCGGGCCAGGCCAGGGCGTCGACGCGGGCGCTGACCGTCGACCGCGACACTGTGCCCTGCCCGGCTTCCTGCAGGTGGGCCCGCGAGTCCAGCGAGCCGGCGCGCTTGTCGCCCAGCAGGAAGAGGTTCCCCTCGGGGACCGTCACCTCGAAGGGGGTCCCCGAGGGGGCGGTCTGCCCGGGCGGCATTTCCAGACCGGTGTCGGGCTTGGTGGCGTCGATGTAGGGCTCGTCCAGCGCCGTCCCGTTCACGGTCAGCTCGCCGCGCGGGCCGCAGCACTTCACGGTGTCGCCGCCGATGCCGACGACCCGCTTGACCATGGGCGAATCGCTCCACATGGAGTCAGTAAAGATGACGACGTCCCCGCGGCGCACCTCGCCGCCGTCGATGCGCTGCGCCAGCACCCGGTCCCCGGGCTTCACGGTCGGCATCATCGAGTCCGTCGGCACGGTGTACGGCTGGTAGGCGACCGCGCCCCAGATGAAACCGCCGAGGAAGAGCACAAAACCGATGGCCACGGCGAGCCCCGACAGCGTGTTGCCGAGACCGCCGCGGCCATCCTCACCACTGCGTATTGAACGGGTACCGCTCGAACGCGTACCGCTTGCTTGCGTGCCGCCCATTGCAGCGCCCCCACACTTCGGAGATCGTCGACCTGGGCGGCACCCTACCCGGCGGTACGCCCGTTGGTCAGCCTCCGGCGGCGCCACATGACGAGCGGAACCGCGCCGACGAGCCCCAGTGCGGCCGGGCCGACCGCGGTCGCCGCGGGCTGCTTGTCGATGCCCGGCTGGTCGAAGGTGTCCGGGACCGGCAGGGTGGACCAGCGGGTGATCGGCCACGCGACCACCACGGCCCGTCCGACGACCTTGCTGACCGGCACGAAGCCCTGGGTGGAGTCCTGCATGTGGTAGCGGGAGTCCTGGGAGTTCTGCCGGTGGTCGCCCATCACCCAGATCTTGCCCTTGGGCACGGTGATCGGGCCGAAGGGCGCGTCGTCGCACGCGGTGTTGCCGGGGAAGATGTACGGCTCGTCGAGGGCCTTGCCGTTGACGACGACCGGGCCGCCCTTCTTGCACTCGACCGTGTCCCCGCCGATGGCGATGGTCCGCTTGATCAGGTCCTTCTCGGAGGCGTCCGGCATCAGGCCGATCTTGCTGAGGATCTGCTGGGCGAGGTTCGGCTCCGGGGTGGCCTCCCCGGACAGCCAGTCCGCCGGGTCGTGGAAGACGACGACCTCGCCGCGCTCGGGCTCGGAACCGAACCACGGGGTCAGCTTGTCCACCAGGACGCGGTCCCCCCGCTGCAGGGTGTTCTGCATCGAGTCGGAGGGGATCGAGAACGCCTGGACCAGGAAGGTCTTGATCAGCAGGGCGAGCAGCAGGGCGATGCCTACGAGGAGCGGGAGCTCCTTCCAGAAGGAGCGGTGCGCGTGCGCCTCGGTACCGCCGTCCTCCTCCTCGGCCTCGCGCTTGACGGCGTCGTCGTCCGGCCGCTCCTCGCCCTCGTCGCGTCCGGACCGTGCGCCTACCGCCACATCCCCCACATCCACTCCTCTTGTAGAGATCGCCGCCCGCGCCGGATCGGACACGGGCCCTCCCCTCCCTTAACGAGCGGGAGTTCCCTAAGGCGCGGGAGACCCAGGACACACTATGCGAACGGCACGCCCCGGCGGCGCCGACGGCGCCCGCGTGCCTCGCGCCGCGGCTGATCGGGCACCATGCGGAAGGTCGCGGGCGTCTCGAAGCGCTTCCAGTGCCCGTAGGGCCAGGCGATGACCACGGCCTCGCCCACGACCCCGTTCTCGTCGATGGTGCCCTGGAAGGCCTCGTCGAGGTGGTAGCGGGAGTCCGCCGAGTTCGCCCGGTGGTCGCCCATCACGAAGAGCCGGCCCGCCGGCACCTGCACCTCGAAGGAGATGTCCGAGGGGGTGTTGCCCGGGCTCACGTACGGCTCTTCGAGCGGCGAGCCGTTGACGGTGACCCGGCCCTTGGCGTCGCAGCACTTGACGGTGTCCCCGCCGACGCCGATGACGCGCTTGATCAGGTCCTGCTCGTCGGCCGAGGGGAGCAGGCCGATGAAGGTCAGCGCCTGCTTGACCTGCTTGATGCCGACCGGGTCGGGGGCCGGCCGGGCCGCCTCGCCCTGGAGCCAGCCGCCCGGGTCCTTGAACACGACGACGTCGCCGCGCTCGACCTTGGAGCCGAACCACGGGGTCAGCTTGTCCACGAGGACCCGGTCGCCGATCCGGATCGTCTGCTCCATCGAGCCCGACGGGATGAAGAACGCCTGTACGAAGAAGGTCTTGAGGAGCATGGCGATGCACAGCGCCACGACCACCAGCAGCGGCACCTCGCCCGCCCGGCGGGTGCGGCGGCGCCGCTTCACCCGGCGGGCCAGCCTGCGCCGCTCGGCCCGGCTGCCCGGCTCGGGCTCCGGTTCGCGCCGCGGCCGTCCTCGGCTACCCATGGCCGCCGCCGGCGGAGCCCCAGCGCGATGCCGGCCAGCCGATCCAGTCCGCCCGCCCGATCACCTTGTCCACCGGCACCATCCCCCCGCCCGGCTCCCCCAGGTGGTCCCGGGAGTCCCGGGACTGGGACCGGTGGTCGCCCATCACCCACAGCGTCCCCAGCGGTACGACGATCCGGAACGGCACCGTCGAGGGCGCGTCGCCCGGGAACAGGTACGGCTCGTCCAGCGGGACGCCGTTGACCTCGATCCGCCCGCCCGCGTCGCAGCAGACGACGTCGTCACCGCCGACGCCCACGACCCGCTTCACGAAGTCGGTGTCGGAGGGCTCCGCGAGCCCCAGCACAGAGGCCGCGCCGTGCAGGACCTCGCCCACCGGATTGCCCTCGGGGCGTTCGCGTACGAAGGATCCGGTGCCGTCGAAGACCACCAGGTCGCCCCGGCGCGGCTGGTCGCCGAAACGGTACGCCAGCTTGTTGACCAGCAGCCGGTCGCCGACCTGGAGCGTCGGCTCCATCGAGCGGCTGGGGATCAGGAAGGGCTGGACCACGAAATTGCTGAGCAGCAGCAGGAGGACGGTGCCGAACACGCCGAGCACTCCGGCCCGCCGCCACGTCAGCGGCCGCAAGGCCCTGGAAAACGCGAAACGCGACCGCCCCTCCCCGTCTGCACGGGAGGAGTGGTCGCGCTGCGTGTGAGGTGCTTCGGTGTCCATCGGGGGCGAGCCTATCCGGCCTGCCCCGGACACCGGAGGGGACCTCAGTTGTCGCGCTTCTCCTTGATCTTCGCGGCCTTGCCGCGGAGCTCACGGAGGTAGTACAGCTTGGCGCGGCGCACGTCACCGCGGGTGACGAGCTCGATCTTCTCGAAGATCGGGGAGTGGACCGGGAAGGTACGCTCCACGCCGACGCTGAAGGAGACCTTGCGAACGGTGAAGGTCTCGGAGACACCGGCGCCCTGGCGGCGGATGACGACACCCTTGAACTGCTGGATACGGGAGCGGTTGCCCTCGATCACGCGGACGTGCACGTTGATCGTGTCACCCGGGCGGAAGGCCGGGACGTCCGAGCGGAGCGCGGCGGCGTTGACGCCATCGAGCAGGTGAGACATGTTCTTCGTCTGCTTTCTTCGCATGACGCCACAGGTCGCCAGTGCGGGTTTCCGTAGAGAATTCGGGAGCCGTGCCACTCGTCGGACGACGATCCCCCTGTGGCAGGGGCGTCCGCGAGCACACAGCAGCCGCCTATTCTTCCACGCCCTCGGGCCTGCGCCAAAATCGGCCGTCGGCGGACGGCTGCCAGCCCAGGATGGACAGGATCTCCCGGTCCTTCTTGTCGAAGGCGGAGGCGTCGCAGCGCTCGATCAGGTCGGGGCGGTTGGCAGCGGTCCTGCGGAAGGCCTCGTCCCGGCGCCAGCGGGCGATCTTCCCGTGGTGGCCGCTGAGCAGCACCTCCGGGATGCCCCGGCCGCGCCACTCCGGCGGCTTGGTGAAGACGGGGCCCTCCAGCAGGTTCGCCATCTCGCCGGGCGCGAAGGAGTCGTCCCGGTGCGATTCCGCGTTGCCGAGCACCCCGGGCAGCAGCCGGGCCACGGCCTCGGTGACCACCAGGACGGCGGCCTCGCCGCCCGCCAGGACGTAGTCGCCGATGGAGACCTCGTACACCGGCATGCGCGTGGCGTACTCGTCCATGACCCGGCGGTCGATGCCCTCGTAGCGGGCCGGCGTGAAGATCAGCCAGGGCCGCTCGGAGAGCTCGACGGCCAGCTCCTGGGTGAAGGGGCGGCCGCTGGGCGTGGGGACGACCATGACGGGCCCGTGCGCGCCCGCCTCGTAGCCGTCGGCCAGCGCCTCGTCCAGGGCCTCGCCCCACGGCTCGGTCTTCATGACCATGCCGGGTCCGCCGCCGTACGGGGTGTCGTCGACCGTGTTGTGCCGGTCGTACGTCCAGTCCCGCAGGTCGTGGACGTGTACGTCGAGCTGGCCGCGGGCGCGCGCCTTCCCCACCAGGGAGACGTTCAGCGGTTCCAGGTACTCCGGGAAGATCGTGACGACGTCGAGACGCATCAGGCGTCGTCTCCGGCCTCGTCGCGGGTCGAGTCGATGACCGCTTCGCGCTCGTCGATCAGCCCCGGCGGCGGGGTGATGACGCAGCGCTGCTCCTCCAGGTCGATCTCGGCGACGATCTCCTCGACGAAGGGGATCATCACCTCGGAGCCGTCCGGCCGCTCGACGATGAAGAGGTCCTGCGAGGGCAGGTGGGAGATCTCGGTGATCCGGCCGATCTCGGTGCCGTCCTCGAGTACGACGTCCAGGTCCATGAGCTGGTGGTCGTAGTACTCGTCCTCCTCCTCGGGCAGCTCCGTCGGGTCGACGTCCGCGATGAGCAGGGTGTTGCGCAGCGCCTCGGCGGCGGTGCGGTCCTTGACGCCCGCGAAGCGGAGCAGGAGCCGGCCGCTGTGCACCCGGCCCGTCTCGATGGTCAGCGGGCCCGCCGACGCCGGTTCGGTCCGGAGCACGGCGCCGGGCGAGAGCCGCAGCTCCGGCTCGTCCGTCCGGACCTCGACGGTGACCTCACCCTTGATCCCGTGGGCGCGGCCGACCCGCGCGACTACCAGCTCCACCTGAGAAACTCTCCTGTTCGGACGACAACGGGCCGGGGCGGACACGTATGCCCTCCCCGGCCCGTGCCGGTGATTCAACTGCTCAGCGGACCTGGTCCACGTCGACGAGGTCGACGCGGATCCCCCGGCCGCCGATGGCGCCCACGACGGTACGCAGCGCACGTGCGGTGCGGCCGTTGCGGCCGATCACCTTCCCGAGGTCGTCGGGGTGGACCCGGACCTCGAGCACCTGCCCGCGGCGCAGGTTGCGCGAGGCGACCTGCACTTCATCGGGGTTGTCCACAATGCCCTTTACGAGGTGCTCAAGAGCCTCCTCGAGCATGATCAGGCCTCGGTCGACTCGGCGGCGGCCTCAGCCTCGTCCGCCTTCTTGTCGGCCTTCTTGGCCTTCTGGGTGATGGCCTCGCCCTTGGCGTCGCCACCCTCGAGGGCCTTGGCGAACTCGTCGAAGGAACGACGCTTGTCTTCCTTCGTCGCCGGCTGGAGCAGCGGCGCGGGGGCGGGGAGGCCCTTGTGGGCCTGCCAGTCACCGGTCAGCTTCAGGATGGCGAGCACAGCCTCGGTGGGCTGGGCGCCGACGGACAGCCAGTACTGCGCACGCTCGGCGTTGACCTCGATGCGCGACGGGTTGTAGGTCGGGTGGTAGATACCGATCTCTTCGATCGCGCGACCGTCCCGACGGGTACGGGCGTCCGCGACGACGATGCGGTAGTGCGGCTGGCGAATCTTGCCGAGGCGCTTGAGCTTGATCTTGACTGCCACTGGAGTGGTGTCTCCTGAACTTGACGTGGTTGGGCACATGAGATGCCACGTGGGGTTGCGGTACTCGGGTGCCCGATGGACGCGTCAGCCGGAGGAGAGAGGGGTCCTATGCGACTGTCGAGTACAGCTGTTCATTGTGCCATACGCCTGCGGCGCGCTCAGCCGGGAGGGCCCGATCCGGGACACGGCGGAGCGGGCCGCGCGGCCCGCCGCGGCGGTTCAGGAGGCTGCCGAGAGGGCCACCTCGGGGATGCGGAAGGGCTTCATGCAGCCTCCGCACACGATCGGGGCCTGCGCCAGCACCGAGGGGACCACCCGGACGTTGCGCCCGCAGTCGCAGACCGCCTTGACGCGGACGCCGCCGCCGGAGGAGCCGTGGCGGGCCGCCGGGCCGCGGAAGCTGCGCTTGGTGTCGGCGGCGGTGGCCGCCGTGTGCGCCTTGAGGGCGCGCTGCAGCCGCTCCATCGTCGGGCGGTAGCGCTTCTTCGCCTCGGGATTGAGCGTGACCAGCGAGAAGCCGCTGCTCGCATGCGGCTCTTCGGAGTGGTCCAGCCCCATCTCCTCGGCGATCGCGAGGAATCTGCGGTTGTGGTAGCGGCCGGCGCGGGAGGTGTCTCGGACCCCGCGGGCGGCGGCGATGCCGTGGACTGCCTCGTGCAGCAGTCGCTCGAAGGAGAGCTCGGCGCCGCAGGCGGACGAGGACTCTCCGATCAGGGACTCGGGCGCGGCAAGGTCCGGCAGCTCGGGGTGGTACCGCTGAATGTCGGCCCACGCCTGCGCCAGCTCTGCGGCGAGAACAGGTGGTGTCGTGCTCACGTCGTGACAACGAGCCGGGGTGCCCGGGTGTTCCGATTCCGGGCCATTCCAAATTTTTTGCACGTACCAGTCAGTTCAGTCTCATGCGTCCTGACGAGGACGGGTGCGCCGATCTCAGGAGGAGTCGGTACGTAACGACGACTACACCCCGGCGCGCGGCTCGGGCCGCACGCCGGGGTGTGGAAGCGGATCAGTACGAGCGCGCGACGATCGCGAGGGTACCGGGGGCGTCGTCCGCCACCGGCACCGACCCGTCCTCGGCGATCAGGCAGCGCACGGAGACGGCCTGCTCGGCCAGCTTCGCCTCGCCCTCCGGGCCGAGGTCGGCCCACGGGATGCGCGCCCAGCCACCCGCGATGGCGGCCTCGGCGGCCTCCTCGAGGGTCGCGACGTCCGTCGTACGGGACTCGCGGCGCTCGCGGGACTCGCGCAGCAGCTGCGCCTGGTCCTCGTCCAGCACCTTGGGCAGCAGGTCGAGCAGCTCGGTGATCTGGACCGGCTCCTTGCCGCCCGGGATGCGGCGGGCCAGCATCGCGGTGCCGTTCTCCAGGTCGCGCGGGCCGATCTCGATGCGGACCGGTACGCCCTTGAGCTCCCAGTCCACGGCGCGGCGGCCGAACGGGGTGTCGACGCGGTCGTCGACGTGCACGCGGATGCCGGCGGCCTTGAGCTGGTCGCCCAGCTCGCGGACCTTCGCCACGGCCTCGTCGCCCTTGATCGCCATGACGACGACCTGGATGTGCGCGAGGCGCGGCGGGACGCGCAGGCCGTTGTCGTCGCCGTGGGACATGATCAGGCCGCCGACCATGCGGGTCGAGACGCCCCACGAGGTCTGCCAGACCAGCTCCTGCTTGCCTTCCTTCGACAGGTACTGCGTGTTGAAGGCCTTGGCGAAGTTGGTGCCGAGCTCGTGGCTCGTGCCCATCTGCAGGGCCTTGCCGTCGCCCATCATGCCCTCGAGGGTGAGGGTGTTGATGGCGCCGGCGAAGCGCTCCTTGGCCGTCTTGCGGCCGAGGACCACGTCGATGCCGAGGACGTTCTTCATGAAGTCGCCGTAGACGTCCGTGTGGATCCGGGCGGCGTAGTCGCGGGCTTCCTCGTAGGTGGCGTGGGCCGTGTGGCCCTCCTGCCAGAGGAACTCGCTCGTACGGAGGAACACGCGGGGGCGCATCTCCCAGCGGACCACGTTGGCCCACTGGTTGATCAGCAGGGGCAGGTCGCGGTAGCTCTGGACCCACTTGGAGAAGTAGTCGTTGATGATCGTCTCGGAGGTGGGCCGGACGACGACCGGCTCTTCGAGCTCCTTGCCGCCGCCGTGCGTGACGACGGCGAGCTCGGGGGCGAAGCCCTCGACGTGCTCGGCTTCCTTCGTCAGGTACGACTGCGGGATGAACAGCGGGAAGTAGGCGTTCTGGGCGCCCGCTTCCTTGATGCGCGCGTCCATCTCCTGCTGCATCCGCTCCCACAGCCCGTAGCCGTACGGTCGGATGACCATCGTGCCGCGCACCGGGCCGTTGTCGGCCAGCTCGGCCTTGTTGATCAGATCCTGGTACCAGCGGGGGAAATCCTCCGCCTGCGGGGTGAGAACGGGTGCCTTTGCCATGGCGCGAATGGTACGGCGCCTCGCGCGTCGAGCGTGAATCGGGTGACCCGCTCCTCTGGACGCGGGGGCGAATGGGGAGTTCTCTGGCAACGGGGGCAAGGGGGCGAGACGGAATCAGGAGCGCTCTTTCGATGACACCGACGCCGACGGCGACGCTCGTCGCCCGGGACTGGGCGGAGATCCAGGAACGGATGCTGGTACCGCTGTACGAAGCGGTCTACGACCGGCTGGAGGTCGGGCCGGGCGACCGGCTGCTGGGCCTCGACTGCGGGGCCGGCCTGCCCCTGCTGCTGGCGGCCGGGCGGGGAGCCTCGGCCACGGGCGTGGAGGCGGATCCCGCGCGGCGCGCGCTGGCCCGTGAGCGGCTGCTGGAGGTGCTGGTGGCCCCGCCCGCGGCGCCCCCGGCCGACCGCGCCTACGACGCCCTGCTGGCCTTCTCGCCCACCCCGGCGGCCCTGGCCTCGGCACTGCCCGCGGTACGGCGCGGCGGGGCCGTGGTGCTGGCCGACTGGGGCCCCGCGGAGCGCTGCACGGTGCCGTCGGTCCTGGGCCGCGGGCCCGCGCCGCGGGACCTGGACGCGCTGGTGGAGCGGGCGGGGCTGCGGCCGGACGGGTCGGGGCGGGTGTTCTGCCCGTTCGGGTACGCGGACGTGGACAGTGCCGTACGGGGGCTGCTGTCGACCGGGCTCTACGACGCGGCCGCCGATCCCGCGCTGGCGGAGAAGGAGCTGGCCGAGGCGCTTCACCCGTTCGAGCGGTCCGACGGCGCCGTGTGGCTGCCGAACATCTTCCGGTACGTGATCGCCCGGGTGGCGTAACCGCCCGGGTTCAGTCGGTGCCGTGCGCCTTCGTCAGCCGCGGGATGCCCGCGGCGGCGTAGGCGGCCGGCTCGTCCAGGGTCTCGGCGGCGAGGAGGGCCTCCGCCAGCGCGTCGAGTTTCGTGCGGTTCTCGCGCAGCAGGCGGCAGGCCTCCACGTAGCACTCGTCGACGATCCGGCGCATCTCGTGGTCCACGGCGTCGAGGGTGGCGGGGGCGGCGGACAGGCCGTACGGGCCCCCTCCGTCGGACGGGATGGCGGTGAGCTTTCCGATGCGGTCGCTCATGCCCCAGCGGCCGACCATGCCGCGGACGATGTTGGTGACCTGTTCGAGGTCGTTCTCCGCGCCCGTGGTGATGACGTCGTAGACGACGTGCTCGGCCGCCATGCCGCCCAGCGCTCCGATGATGCGGCCGCGCAGGTACTCCTCGGTGTACGCGTACCGGTCGGCGTCCGGGGTCGAGAGGGTGACGCCGAGGGCGCGGCCGCGGGGGACGATGGTGATCTTGCGGACCGGGTCGGCGCCCGGCTGGAGCATGCCGAGGAGTGCGTGTCCGCTCTCGTGGTAGGCCGTACGGCGGCGCTCCTCCAGCGGCATGACCAAGGACCGCTCCGCGCCGAGCTGGACCTTCTCCAGGGCGTCCGACAGGTCGGACTGGGTGACCTGGTCCTGTCGGCGTTTGACGGCCAGCAGCGCGGCCTCGTTGGCGAGGTTGGCCAGCTCGGCTCCCGTCATGCCGGGGGTGGTACGGGCCACCTGGGCCAGGTCGACGCTCTCGGCGAGCGGGATGTCCCGGGTATGGATGCGCAGGATGGCCTCGCGGCCGCCGCGGTCCGGCGGGGAGACGACCACGGTGCGGTCGAAGCGGCCGGGGCGGGTCAGCGCCGGATCCAGGACGTCCGCGCGGTTGGTGGCGGCGAGGACGACGACGCCTTCCGAGCCGGAGAAACCGTCCATCTCGGTGAGGATCTGGTTCAGGGTCTGTTCGCGTTCGTCATGGCCGCCCATGGCCGCGCCGCCGCCCCGGACCCGCCCGATGGTGTCGATCTCGTCGATGAAGATGATCGCGGGGGCCACCTTGCGCGCCTCGGCGAAGAGTTCCCGCACCCGGGAGGCGCCGACGCCGACGATCATCTCGATGAACTCGGAGGCGGAGGCCGAGAAGAACGGCACCCCGGCCTCGCCCGCGACCGCCCGCGCGAGGAGGGTCTTTCCGGTGCCGGGCGGGCCGGAGAGGAGGACGCCGCCGGGCATCCGGGCGCCCAGCTTCCGGTACTCCTGCGGGTTCTTGAGGAAGTCGACGACGTCGTTGAGCTCCCCCTCCACCTCGTCGATGCCGGCCACGTCCTCGAAGGTGGTGCGCTTGGCGCCCTCCTCCAGCTCCACCGGCTTGGGCGGGGCCTTGCGGCCCAGTCCGCCCAGGCCTCCCATGCCGCCCATACCCGCGCTCATGCGGCGGGCGATGATCACCCACAGGAGGACGAGGAGCAGGATCGGGGCGAGGGAGAGCAGCAAATTGGCCAGGAAGCTGCGCTGCTCGACGACCGGCGAGGCGGTCACGTTCACGTTCTGCTTGGTGAGGTCGGCCCACAGGTCGTCGTCGGCGAAGGCGGGGCGCTGGGTGACGAACTTGGTGTAGTCGCCCTTGTCGCCGTCGGGCGCCGGCTGCTTGGCCTTCAGCTGGCCCTGGATGGCATCGCCCTTGGAGTAGATCTTCGAGACGTTGCCGTTGGCGACCTGCTTGCTGAACTCGGTGTACGAGATCGTCGGCTCGTCGCCTTCGTTGAAGAAGGAGAGCACCAGATTGGTGATCAGGTACACGATCAGGGCGGTGAGGATGAGCCAGCGCCAGCCCGGCATCTTCCTCTTGGGCGGAGGGGTGGGCCGTGCGCCCTCCGAGCGCCAGGGCGTATCGGCCCGGTCGCGGGGCGGTACGGGGGTGGGGCTGGGCACGGGACCTCCTTCTGCCGTCCCCCCGGCCCGACCATAAGGGATAAATCGGGCCATCGCCCCAGCAGGAACGGAAGGGCCCCGGCCGTGCGAACACGACCGGGGCCCACCGTCACGAAGCTCGGCTCCGCACTACTTCATGAACTTCTTGAACTCGTCCGGAAGGTCGAAGTCCTGACCCGCCTGGCCCCCGGTGGGGAGCCCGAAGGGGCTGCCGCCGGGCGCGGGCTCGATCGCCTGCGGGCCCTGCTCGCGGCGGGCCGCTGCCGCGGCCTCCTCTTCCTTGCGCTTCATCGGGTTGCCGCTCTTGCGCTTGCCCTTGGCCTGCTTGACCTGCTTCTTCTGCCGGCCGGGGCCGCCGCCCATCCCGGGGATGCCGGGCATGCCGGGCATGCCGCCGCCCTGGGCCATGCGGGACATCATCTTGCGGGCGTCGAAGAACCGCTCGACGAGCGACTTGACGGCGCTGACCTCGGTGCCGGAGCCCTTGGCGATACGGGCACGGCGCGAGCCGTTGATGATCGTCGGGTCCTGGCGCTCGGCCGGGGTCATCGACTTGATGATCGCGGCGGTGCGGTCCACGTCGCGCTCGTCGATGTTGTTGATCTGGTCCTTGATCTGCCCCATGCCGGGGAGCATGCCGAGCAGCTTGGAGATGGAGCCCATCTTGCGGACCTGCTCCATCTGGGCCAGGAAGTCGTCGAGCGTGAACTCCTTCGGGCCCTTGGCGAGCTTGGCCGCCATCTTCTCGGCCTCGGCCTGCGAGAAGGTCTTCTCGGCCTGCTCGATGAGGGTGAGCATGTCACCCATGTCGAGGATCCGGCCCGCCATGCGGTCCGGGTGGAAGGCGTCGAACTCGTCGAGCTTCTCGCCGTTCGAGGCGAACATGATCTGCTTGCCGGTGACGTGCGCGATGGAGAGCGCGGCACCACCGCGGGCGTCGCCGTCGAGCTTGGAGAGCACGACGCCGTCGAAGCCGACGCCGTCGCGGAAGGCCTCGGCGGTGTTGACCGCGTCCTGACCGATCATCGCGTCGACGACGAACAGGATCTCGTCGGGGCTGACCGCGTCCCGGATGTCGGCGGCCTGCTGCATCATGTCGGCGTCGATGCCGAGGCGGCCGGCGGTGTCGACGATCACGATGTCGTGCTGCTTGGTGCGCGCGTACTCGATGGAGTCCTTGGCCACCTGGACCGGGTCGCCGATGCCGTTGCCGGGCTGGGGACCGTAGAACGCCACGCCGGCGCGGTCGGCGACGACCGAGAGCTGGTTGACGGCGTTGGGGCGCTGGAGGTCGCACGCGACGAGCAGCGGGGTGTGGCCCTGCCCCTTCAGCCAGAGGCCGAGCTTTCCGGCGAGGGTGGTCTTACCGGCACCCTGGAGACCGGCGAGCATGATCACGGTGGGCGCGGTCTTGGCGAAGCGGAGCCGCCGGGTCTCGCCGCCGAGGATCGTGACGAGCTCGTCGTTGACGATCTTCAGGACCTGCTGGCCGGGGTTCAGCGCCTTGCTGACCTCTTCGCCGCGGGCGCGTTCCTTGACGTTCGCGATGAAGGAGCGGACGACCGGGAGGGCGACGTCGGCCTCGAGGAGGGCGATACGGATTTCCCGGGCCGCGGAGTCGATGTCAGCCTCGGACAGCCGGCCTTTGCCGCGCAGGCCCTTGAAGGTATTCGCCAAGCGGTCGGAGAGCGTATCGAACACGGTGGTCGCGATTCCTCGGGTCGGGGGCGGTGTGGTGTCCCCCAGGGTATCGGGCCGTGCCAAGTGGTGGGCCCGGGCGGTCGGAACCGGGGCTCCGCCCCGCACCCCGCGCCTCAAACGCCGGCGTGGCTGGACGTGGCCGGCGCCGCCTGCCCCTGCGGCTCAAAGCCCTGGGGCTCCGCCCCAGACCCCGCTCCTCAAACGCCGGAGGGGCTGGGTTGTCGCCCGGCGAGGCTGGACTGCCCGCAGGGCAATTCCAGCCTCGCCGGCGTTTGAGGCGCGGGCGCGCAGCGCCCGTACGGGGTCCGGGGCGGAGCCCCGGGGAACGGTGGAAGGGCGGGTAGGGGACCGCCCCGCGCAGCGGGTGCCCTGGCCTACACCAGGGCACCCGCCACCAGCTCCGCCAGGGCAGCCGCGTCCACGGGGTCCAGGGGTTTGCCCTCGGGCGTGGTGACGTACAGGGTGTCCACCGCGTTGGCGCCGAGCGTCGAGACGTGCGCGCTGCGGACCCGGACGCCCCGGGACTCGAGGGCTCGCCCGATCCGGTGCAGCAGCCCCACCGCGTCCGGGGCCCGGACCTCCAGGACCGTGGCCAGCGAGGAGACGTCCGCGACGACGGTGACCCGGGGCGGCGGGGGCACCACCCCGCGCCGTCGCGGGTACGCCGCCTCCCGGTCGGCCAGCTTCGCCGGGATGTCGAGCGAGCCGTCCAGCGCGCGGACCAGGTCGGTCCGCAGCCGGGCCGCCTGCGGCAGCGAGCCGTACTCCGCCGCGACCCGCCACCGGAGCACCAGGACCTCGCCCAGCTGGTCCGGGAGCTCCGTGGAGCGCAGGTCCGCCGCCCGGACGGTCAGCCGGTGCAGGGCCAGCACCCCCGCCACCGCCGGGAGGACCCCCGGCTGGTCGGGGACGGCCACCACGAGTTCCACGCCCACCGCGTCCTCCTCGTGGCGTGCGTGCAGCGCCAGCACCGGCTCGCCCGTGCGCAGCGCCTCCACCGCGAGGCGTTCCTGCTCCGTCGTCGGGATCTCGGGCTCCCCCGCCGCCGGGGCCGTGCCGCGCAGGACGGCGGCGACCCGGGCGACGAGGTCCGCCACGAGGGAGCCGCGCCACGCGCTCCACGCGGCCGGCCCGGTGGCGAGGGCGTCCGCCTCCGTGAGGGCGTGCAGTATCTCCAGCGTGCCGACCGACCCGACGGCCTCGGCGACCGTCCGGACGGTCGCCGGGTCGTCCAGGTCGCGCCGGGTCGCGGTGTCGATCAGCAGCAGGTGGTGCCGTACGAGCGTGCCCAGGACGGCGACGTCCCGCTCGTCGAAGCCGACCCGGGCGGCGACGTCGCGGGCGATGGTCTCGCCGGCCACCGAGTGGTCCCCGGGCCAGCCCTTGCCGATGTCGTGCAGGAGGGCGGCCATGAGCAGCAGGTCGGGGCGGCCGACCCGGCGGGTGAGGGCCGAGGCGCGCACGGCCGTCTCGATGAGGTGCCGGTCCACCGTCCAGGTGTGGACGGGGTTGCGCTGGGGGCGGCAGCGCACCCGCTCCCAGTCGGGCAGCAGCCGCGCGATCAGGCCGTCCGCCTCCAGGGCCTCCCAGACGGCCACCGTCGGCTCCCCCGCGCCGAGCAGCGTGACCAGCTGTTCGCGGGCCTCGGCCGGCCACGGCACCGGGAGCGGTTTCGCCTGTACGGCGAGCCGGCGTACGGCGTGGGGCGAGACGGGAAGGCCCGCCTGCGCGGCGGCCGCGGCGAAGCGGAGCGCCAGCACCGGGTCGCGGTCGGGCCGTGCGGCCAGGGCCAGTACGGCCTCGCCGTCCGACTCCACGACCCCGTCGGCGAGCGGCGCCCGCGGGGCCGCCGGGGCGCCCCGGGTGCCGAGCAGTCCGCGGAGCCTGGGGCGGGCGGTGCGCGCGCGGAGCACCCGGCCGACCTCGCGCCAGGTCACGTCGCCGGCGTACGAGACCACGCGCGCGGCCTCGTACACCTCGCGGAGCAGCGCGTCGGCGTCGAGCAGCCCCAGCTGGGCTGCGACCTGGTCCTGTTCCTGGAGGGAGAGCCGGTCGGTGGCGCGGCCGGTGACGAGGTGGAGGGCGTCGCGGGCGTCGAGGAGCCGGCGCCGGGCCTGGGCGAGGCCCTCGCGCGGGGCGTCGGCCAGCCAGGACGCGGCGACGGCCCGCAGCGCGGTGATGTCGCGCAGGCCTCCCCGGGCCTCCTTGAGGTCGGGTTCGAGGAGGAAGCGCAGTTCGCCGGAGCGCTCGGCCCGGTCCCGGCACAGGGAGTGCAGTTGCGGGAGCCGCTTGGCGGCCTGGTTGCGCCAGTCGGCCAGGACGGAGGTGCGCAGGCCGGCGAGGAGGCCGGCGTCGCCCGCGACGGAGCGGGCGTCGAGCAGCCCGAGGTGCACCTTGAGGTCCTCGGCGGCGGTCTTGCGGGCCTCGGCGGGGGTGCGCACCGAGTGGTCGAGGGCGAGGCCGAGGTCCCACACCGGGTACCAGAGGCGGTCGGCGAGCGCGCCCAGCGCGCGCGGTTCGGCCTTGCCGTCGTGCAGCAGCACCAGGTCGAGGTCGCTGCGCGGGGAGAGTTCGGCCCTGCCGTAGCCGCCGACGGCCACCAGGGCGGCGCCGCGTACGCCGGTCTCCCGTACGGCGGTCGCGAACAGGGCGTTCAGCCATTCGTCGGTCAGCCCGGCCAGCGCGGAACGCCGCGAAGGCCCGGACCGCGACTCCTCCTGGAGGAGTCGCAGCCGGGCCGCGGCGTATCCGCTGGGTCCCGAGTCGGCCGTGTGGTCCGTGGATTCTTCGACGCTCGTCACCCGGGATCTCCCGTCACCTAGAGGGCGTCAGCGCCGCGCTCGCCGGTGCGGACCCGTACGACCGAGTCCACGGGGACGCTCCACACCTTGCCGTCGCCGATCTTGCCGGTGGAGGCGGCGCTGACGATGACGTCGATCAGCTGCTCGGCGTCGTCGTCGGCGACCAGCACCTCGATGCGGATCTTGGGGACGAGGTCGACCTGGTACTCGGCGCCGCGGTAGACCTCGGTGTGGCCGCGCTGGCGGCCGTAGCCGCTGGCCTCGGTGACCGTGAGGCCCTGCACTCCGAAGGTCTGGAGGGCTTCCTTGATCTCGTCCAGCTTGTGGGGCTTGACGATCGCGGTGATCAGCTTCATGCGTCGACCTTCTTGCTCGCGGCGGAGTGGCTCGGGACAGCGGCGGTGTTGCGCGAGGCCGCGCCGCCGCCGGCTCCGCTGAAGTCGTAGGCGGTCTCGGCGTGTTCGACCTGGTCGATGCCGGCGACCTCGTCGTCCTCTGTGACCCGCATCCCGATCGTCTTGTCGAGGAGGAAGGCGAGCAGCGCGGACGCCACCAGAGAGTAGGCGAGGACGGAGAAGACTCCGATGGCCTGCTTGCCGAGCTGTTCCAGGCCGCCTCCGTAGAAGAGGCCGGCCACGTCGGACTGGACCCCGCCGGTGGCGAAGAGGCCGACGAGGAGCGAGCCGACGACACCGCCGACGAGGTGGACGCCGACCACGTCGAGGGAGTCGTCGTAGCCGAACTTGTACTTGAGGCCCACGGCCATGGCGCAGAGCAGACCGGCGATGGCGCCGATGGCGATCGCGCCGAGCGGGGAGCAGGAGCCGCCGGAGGGGGTGATGGCGACGAGGCCGGCGACCGCGCCGGAGGCGGCGCCGAGGGTGGTGAAGGAGCCGTGGCGCAGCTTCTCGTAGCCGAGCCAGGCGAGCATGGCGGCGGCGGTGGCGACCTGGGTGTTGACGAACATGACCGCGCCCACGCCGTCGTCGTTGCCGAGCCAGGAGCCGGCGTTGAAGCCGAACCAGCCGAACCAGAGGAGACCTGCGCCGAGCATGACGAGCGGGAGGCTGTGCGGGCGCATCGGGTCCTTCTTGAAGCCGACGCGCTTGCCGATGACCAGGATCACGCCGAGGGCGGCGGCGCCGGCGTTGATGTGGACGGCGGTGCCGCCGGCGAAGTCGATGACGCCCATCTCGAAGAGCCAGCCGCCGGCGCCCCACACCCAGTGGGCGACGGGGAAGTAGACGACCGTGACCCACAGGGCGGTGAACAGGGCCCAGGCGCTGAACTTCACGCGGTCGGCGAGGGCGCCGCTGATCAGGGCGGGGGTGATCACGGCGAACATCAGCTGGAAGACGGCGAAGACGTAGACCGGGATGGTGTACCCGTCCCACAGCTCGGTGATCCCGATGCCGCTGAGGCCGACGTAGTCGGAGTTCCAGCCGATGAGGGAGCCGGAGTCGGTGCCGAAGGCGAGGCTGAAGCCGTAGAGGACCCAGAGGATCGTGACGATCCCGAGGCTGATGAAGCTCATCATCAGCATGTTGAGGCTGCTCTTGACGCGGACCATGCCTCCGTAGAAGAAGGCGAGTCCCGGGGTCATCAGCATGACCAGGGCGGAGCAGATGAGCATGAACCCGGTGTTCGCGGCAGACAGCGTCGGGGCGTCTGCCGCGAGGGTCGTGATGGCTGATGCCATCGGCGTCTCCTCGTCGTCGGTACGTTCGCGTGCGGGCGATCGTGAAAACCTGAGCGGCGGCGTGTAAGAACTGGCCGGTTATTGGCCATGAGATTCGCGCAGGCCGGTTTCCGGCGGCGCCGCTCGGTGTTTCGTGCCGATGACGAAGCGGTCGGACGTGTTACGCGTCCATGAACGAGTGGTTCCTGCAACCCGACCGCGGCAGTACCCGGATGTCCTGGCTGGGGGAGCCTGATCGGGCTTCACGGGGTGACTGCCGCGGCCGGGGCCTTGGGGGCGGCCGCTCGGGCCGTCAGACGGCCTCCGCGGCTTCGGGGAGGCGCGAGGCGAGGTGGTCGGTGAGCCGGACGATCTCGGCGACGTCGCCGTACTCACGGGCGGCGGTGTCGACGGTCTTGCGCAGCCGGGTGTTCACCCGTTCGGACCGCACCTTTCCCGCCACGTCCAGGGCCCGGTCGACGAGGACGGCGGCCTGTTCGGGCTCGCGCTGGAGCAGGTGCACGGTGGCCATGCCGATGAGGTTGAGGGCGTAGGAGCGCTGGTGCTCCTGGTCCTTCTCGAAGAGTTCGACGGCCCGTTCCATGACGGGTTCGGCGAGGGAGGCGTACATGGGGCTGCGGCCGGCGACGTAGGCCAGGTCGCGGTACGAGTGGGAGTTCTCGCCGTTCAGTTCGGCTTCGGAGAAGAAGCGGATCCAGTCGGGCTCGGGCTCGCCCGCGAAGCCGACGTCGCCGAAGGTGTCCTCGGCCATCCGCACGGCCCGCTTGCAGCGGCTGGGCTGGCCCATGTTGGCGTAGGCGCGGGCTTCCATCGCATACAGCATGGCCTGGGTGCGCGGGCCGGCGCAGTCGCGGCTGCCGTACTGGGCGAGGTGGATGAGTTCCAGGGCGTCCTCGGGGCGGCCCAGGTGGATCATCTGGCGGCTCATGCCGGAGAGGATGTACGAGCCCAGCGGCTTGTCCCCGGCCTCCTTGGCGGCGTGCAGCGCGAGGACGAAGTACTTCTGGGCGGTGGGGTGCAGGCCGATGTCGTAGCTCATCCAGCCGGCCAGTTCGGCGAGTTCCGCGGCGACCTTGAAGAGCCGCCGCATGACGGGCGCCGGGTGGTTCTCCTGGAGCAGGTCGGTGACCTCGTGGAGCTGGCCGACGACGGCCTTGCGGCGCAGTCCGCCACCGCACTGGGCGTCCCACTGGCGGAACATGACGGTGGTGGCGTCGAGCAGGTCGAGTTCCGGGTCGGAGAGCCGGGGCGGCCGGTGGCCGCCGAGCGCGCCCGACGGCCCCGCCTCGCGCGGTCCCGGGTCGGCGGCCGGTACCGGGACGAGCCAGCGCTGCATGGGCTCGATCAGGGCGGGGCCGGCGGAGAGGGCGAGCGAGGTCCCGAGGAAGCCGCGGCGGGCCAGCATGAGGTCGCTGCGGGAGAACTCGCCGAGCAGTTCGACGGTCTGCGGGCCGGCCCAGGGCAGGTCGACCCCGGAGACGGACGGGGTCTGGTGGGCGGTGCGCAGGCCGAGCTGCTCGATGGCGACGACGGAGCCGAAGCGCTCGGAGAACAGCTCGGAGAGGATGCGCGGGACGGGCTCGCGGGGCTGTTCGCCGTCGAGCCAGCGGCGCACGCGGGAGGTGTCCGTGCTGATGTGGTGGGCGCCCATCTGGCGGGCCCGGCGGTTGACCTGGCGGGCGAGTTCGCCCTTGGACCAGCCGCTGCGGACGAACCACGAAGTCAGCTGTTCGTTGCGCGCGGCAGCGTCGTCCATCGTTCCGCTTGCGCCGTTGCCGCTCACTGGAACGCCCCCATCCGCATCGCCTCTTCCACACGAAACCCTGGCCGTGGCGCCCGGCGCCATCACGGACCTTCACAGGTCCTCCACACATTGCCTCCGGCATACCCACGGACGGGCCCGCCTTCGGGGTTCGTGCACTGAAAGTAATCCTACGATCACCCCTCCGGCGAGGTCGATTCCAGAAACGCCACCATTCGCCACCCCTTCGAATGAACTCGCCACCGGCCAGGCGCGATTCACTTGACACCGAGGTGAAAACGGATCGGTTGGGCTGGGGTGCGCCCGGGGCGCGCGCGGCGAGGAGTGCGCCGGGCGGCGACGGGCCGCACGCCGCGGCATCGGCCGGCGGAGCGTCCGCAGCAGGTCCCACCGGTCTCGTAACCACCGGCGCGTCCGACCCGTTGGAGGGGGCATGGGCATGGGCTTCACGATCGGCGGCAGCCGCGGCACCAAGGAGTTCCGTTCGGGCACCCGGCGCCGCGGCCGGACCTCGGAGTGCACGGCGGTGGCGGAGTACACCGGACTGTGGGGCTGGGACGTGGTTCCCGGCGCGCGGGCCGCGGCGCCCGCCCGCGACTGCTCCTGCGGGGACGCGCGGTGCGCGGCTCCCGGGGCGCACCCCCTGCCCTTCGCGCCCACCGTCAAGGCCGGGGCCACCCTGGACGAGGTCACCGAGGCCTGGAGCGAGTATCCGGGCGCGGCGGTACTGCTCCCGGTGGGCCGCGCCTTCGACGTGATCGAGGTCGCCGAGGAGGCCGGGCGGCGCGCGCTGGTGCGGCTGGAGCGGATGGGCCTGCCGCTGGGCCCGGTGGTGGCGACCCCGGACGGCCGGGCCCAGTTCTTCGTGGCGCCCGGCGCCGCGGCCGAGCTGCCGCAGCTGCTGTACCGGATGGGCTGGGACGACGCCGACCTCGACCTGCGGGCCCTGGGCGAGGGGGCCTTCGTGACGGTCCCGCCCTCCGACCGGTCCGGGCTCGGGCAGGTGGGCTGGCTGCGGTCGCCCGCGCTGGACAACGCCGGGGGCCCGCCGCAGGCCCGGCTGCTGCTGGGCACCCTCGCCTACATCTGCCACCGCTTCCGCGGGTAGCCCCCTCAACGGCACTGCCCCCGGGTTCCGAGCGGAACACGGGGGCAGTGGTGTGCGTACGGGCTGCGCTCAGTCGCCGATCAGGGCGTCGACGAACGCCTCCGGCTCGAACGGGGCCAGGTCGTCCGCGCCCTCGCCGAGGCCGACGAGCTTGACCGGGACGCCCAGCTCGCGCTGGACGGCGACGACGATGCCGCCCTTGGCGGTGCCGTCGAGCTTGGTCAGCACGATGCCGGTGATGTCCACGACCTCGGCGAAGACCCGGGCCTGGGTCAGCCCGTTCTGGCCGGTGGTGGCGTCCAGGACCAGCAGGACCTCGTCCAGCGGGCCGTGCTTCTCCACGACGCGCTTGACCTTGCCGAGCTCGTCCATGAGGCCGGTCTTGGTGTGCAGCCGACCGGCGGTGTCGATGAGCACCACGTCGGCGCCCTCGGCGATGCCCTCCTTGACCGCGTCGTAGGCGATCGAGGCCGGGTCGCCGCCCTCGGGACCGCGCACGGTACGGGCGCCGACCCGGTCGCCCCAGGTCTGGAGCTGGTCGGCGGCGGCCGCGCGGAAGGTGTCGGCCGCGCCGAGCACCACGCTGCGGCCATCGGCGACGAGCACCCGGGCGAGCTTGCCGGTGGTGGTGGTCTTGCCGGTGCCGTTGACGCCGACGACCATGATCACGCCGGGGGTGTCCTCGCCGCTCTCCGTCTTGACGGCGCGGTCGAAGTCGGTGCCGACCAGGGTCAGCAGTTCCTCCTTGAGCAGGGCGCGCAGGTCCGCCGGGGTGCGGGTGCCGAGCACCTTGACGCGCTCGCGGAGCCGGTCGACGAGCTCCTGGGTCGGAACGACACCGACGTCGGCGACGAGCAGGGTCTCCTCGATCTCCTCCCAGGTGTCCTCGTCGAGGTGCTCCCGCGAGAGCAGCGTGAGCAGGCCCTTGCCGAGGGAGTTCTGCGACCGGGCGAGCCGGGCGCGCAGCCGGACCAGACGGCCGGCGGTGGGCTCGGGCACCTCGATCGCGGGCGCGGCCGGGGCCTCCGGCTCCGCGACGGGCACCTCGACGGGCACCTCGACGGGAGCCTCCGCCTCGGGGAGGACGACCTCCTCGATGGTGCGGCGCGGCTCTTCCGCCGTCTCTACGGCGTCCTCCCCCACCTGCGGTTCCGCGGGAGGGGCAGTGATGGTCGGCGTGCTCGACGGTGCCGTGGGGGGCAGCTGCTTCTTCTTGCGGCTGCTGACCACGAGCCCGCTGATTGCGCCGACCGCGACCAGGGCGATGACTACAGCAAGGATGAGGATGTCCATAACCCAACCAGTATCGGCCACGGGCGGCCGGACCCTCGGACCTTGGGCGTTCACACGAGGACGTAAGTCTCTATTTGTGGTTTTAGCGGTAAATCTACGATGATGAGCGACTCCCCCACACCCCTCCCCCCACGGAGTAGCGCATGCCTGCCGAAGAGACCGCGGTCGAGACCCGCGGCCTGGAGCCCGTCCCCGACAGCGAGCGCCGCGGCAAGGTCCGCGAGCTCGTCCCCACCTGGGTCGCCGCCAACATCAGCGTGCTGCTGCTGACCATGGGCGCGGGGCTGGTGATCTTCAACAAGCTGAACATCTGGCAGGTGCTCGTCGTCGCGGTCGCCGCACCCGTCGTCTCGTACGGGATCGTCGGGCTGATATCCATCGCCGGAAAGCGCGGCGGCGCCCCGGGCATGGCCCTGTCACGGGCGGTGTTCGGGCAGCGCGGCAACCTCTTCCCCGGTGCGCTGATCTGGGTGGCCCGGTGGGGCTGGGAGACCATCAACGCGGTCAGCGGGGCCTACGCCGTCCTGACCGTGCTCGACCTGCTCTTCGGCATCAAGAGCAGCACCACCCTCATCGTCGTCACGCTGCTCTTCTTCGTGGGCTGCACCTTCGTGGTCTCGGGCCTCGGCATCAACGCGCTGCGCGTCTGCTCGAAGTGGTCCACGTACCTCTTCGGGGCCTTCAGCGTGCTCGTCCTCGGGTACCTGGTCGTCACCACCGACTGGTCCGCCGTCTTCGGGAAGCCCGCGGGCTCGACGGCGATGATGATCGCAGGCATCGGCACCATCGCGGCCGGCGGCATCAGCTGGGTCCCGTCCGGCCCGGACTTCACCCGCTACCTGCCGCGCACGGCCTCCTCCAAGGCCATGGTGGGCGCGACGATCGGCGGCGCCGGCGTCGTCGTCCTGCCGATGGTGCTGATGGGCGCGGTCATGGCCGTCGGCACCCCGGACCTGGCCACCGCGCAGGACCCGGTCTCCTTCATCGGCGCGCTGCTGCCGACCTGGATCGCGGTCCCGTACCTGCTCGTCGCGCTCGTCGGCATGCTGCTGATCAACTCGATGTCCATGTACTCGGCCGGCTTCACCGCGCAGACCCTCGGCATCAAGGTCCCGCGCGCCTGGGCGGTCAGCGTCAACGCCGTCATCAGCCTGGTCTTCGGCTTCCTCCTGATGGTGGTCGCGACCAGCTTCTTCGGCTCCTTCATCTCCTTCCTGACGCTGCTGGCCGTGGCCTTCTCCGCCTGGATCGGCGTCTTCGGCGTCGACATGCTGCGCCGCAAGAGCTACGACGGGCCCGCCCTGCTGGACACCACGCCGAGCAGCGCCTACTGGTACAAGGGCGGTTTCGCCTGGCAGGCGGTGACCGCGTGGGCCGTCGCCCTGGCCGTGGGGCTGCTGTTCACCGCGGTGGACTGGTTCAGCGGGCCGCTGGCCGGCACCTGGATCGGGCAGAACGGCCTCGGCTGGGCGGTCGGCATCCTGACCTCGGGCGCGCTGTACGCCGTACTGCCGCGCACCCCCGCCCCGGCCGCGCCGGCTCCCGCCGGGGAGCGGGAGCTCGCCGGATCCCTGTCCAACTGACGCCACGTCAGATAACGTCCCCCTTCGCCGGCCCACCCACCTCCGGCGAAGGGGGACTTCTCCATGCCCATCACCGTGGCCCGCTTCAATCTCGTCGACCCGAACGGCACCCCCGAGTCCCTCTCCGCCCGCTACAAGGCGGCCCTGGAGATGGCCCGGTACGCGGACGACCGCGGGATCGACACCATCCAGACCGAGGAGCACCACGGCACCGGCAACAACTGGCTGCCCTCCCCCTTCGCCTTCGCCGGCGCGGTGTTCGGCGCCACCCGCCGGATCGCCGTCACCGTCTCGGCGATCATCGGCCCGCTGTACGACCCGCTGAAGGTGGCCGAGGACATCGCCGTGCTGGACCTGCTGAGCGGCGGCCGGCTGGTCACCGTCGCCGGGATCGGCTACCGGCCCGAGGAGTACGAGCAGCACGGCGTGGAGTGGGGCCGGCGCGGGAGGCTCCAGGACGAGCTGCTGGAGACCCTGCTGAAGGCGTGGACCGGCGAGCCGTTCGAGTTCCGGGGCCGCACGGTGCGGGTCACCCCGCGGCCGTTCACGCAGCCGCACCCGATGCTGCTGGTCGGCGGGAGCTCAGAGGCCGCGGCCCGGCGCGCGGCCCGGCTGGGGCTGCCGTTCTTCCCCAGCGCGCACCTGCCGGAGCTGGAGGCGTACTACAACGCGAAGCTGGCGGAGTACGGCACGGAGGGCTTCTGCATGATGCCGGCGGCCGAGACCCCGCTGCTGCACATCGCCGAGGACCCGGACCGCGCCTGGGCCGAATACGGCGGGCACTTCCTCCACGAGGCCGGGATGTACGCCTCCTGGCAGTCCAAGGACATCCGCAGCGCCGTACGGTCGGCCGCGCGCTCGGTGGCGGAGCTGCGGGCGGAGGGGGTGTACCGGATCCTCACCCCGGACGAGGCCGTCGCGTACGCCCGGGGCGCCGGCGAGGCCGGGAACCTGGTCCTGCACCCGCTGTGCGGCGGCATGCCCGTCGACGAGGGCTGGCGCAGCCTGCACCTGCTGTGCGAACAGGTACTGCCCCGGCTCAAGGACTGAGCCGGGGCAGCATCGAGGAGAGGGGGCGTTGGCGGGGGATGGTTACCCCATCTCCTCCAGCGCCTTGCCCTTGGTCTCCGGCACCCATTCGAGGATGAAGGGGATCGAGAGCAGGGCGAAGCCGGTGTAGATCATGTAAGCGCCGGACAGGTTCCAGTCCGAGAGCGTCGGGAACGAGACGGTGATGACCCAGTTGGCGATCCACTGGGCGGCCGCCGCGACACCGAGGGCCGCGGCCCGGATGTGGCCCGGGAACATCTCACCGAGGAGCACCCAGACCACCACGCCCCAGGACAGGGCGAAGAAGAGGACGAAGCAGTTGGCGGCGACCAGGGCCACGATGCCCTGCGCGTGCGGCAGGGAGATGTCGTCGCCGGTACCGGACTTGTACGAGAACGCCCAGGCGGCCAGGCCCAGCGAGATCGCCATGCCGACCGAGCCGATGAGGGCCAGGGGCTTGCGGCCGATGCGGTCCACGAGCGTCATCGCGATCACCGTGCCGACGATGTTCACCACGGAGGTCTCGAAGGAGTACAGGAACGAGGCGCTCGGGTCGATGCCGACGGACTGCCACAGCAGGGAGCTGTAGTAGAAGATCACGTTGATGCCGACGAGCTGCTGGAACACGGACAGGCCGATGCCGATCCAGACGATCGGCAGGAAGCCGAAGCGGCCGCCGAGCAGGTCCTTGAAGGTGGACTTGTGCTCGGACCGCATGGTGTGTTCGATCTCGGCGATGCGCCCGTCGAGGTCGACGCCCTTGCCCTCCACCTCGGCGAGCACCTTGCGGGCCTCGGCGTTGCGGCCGACGGAGACGAGGAAGCGCGGGGATTCGGGGATGACGAAGGACAGCAGCCCGTAGACGACGGCCGGGACGACCATCACCCCGAGCATCCACTGCCAGGCCTCCAGGCCGCCGATCTCGCCCCGCTGGTCTCCGCCGGCGAGGTTGAGGATGCCCCAGTTGACGAGCTGGGAGACGGCGATGCCGATGACGATCGCGGCCTGCTGGAAGGAGGCGAGCCGGCCGCGGTAGGCGGGCGGGGAGACCTCGGCGATGTAGGCGGGGCCGATGACGGAGGCCATGCCGATGCCGAAGCCGCCGATCACGCGCCACATGGCGAGGTCCCAGAGGGCGAAGGGCAGGGCAGAACCGATCGCACTCGCGGTGAAGAGGACGGCGGCGATCTGCATGCAGCGGATGCGGCCGATCCGGTCGGCGATCCGGCCGGCGGTGGCGGCGCCGATCGCGCAGCCGATCAGCGCCGCGGCGATCACCTGGGCGAGCGCCTCGGAGCCGACGTCGAAGCGGTCCCGGATGGCGACGACGGCGCCGTTGATGACGGAGCTGTCGTAGCCGAAGAGGAAGCCGCCCATCGCCGCGGCGGCGGCGATGAAGATGACGCGGCCGAGGTGTTCGGGCCGCGGCGCGGCCGATCCGCCCGACGCCGATTCCTGCGCTGTGCTGGTCAAAGTGCGCTCCGTGGGGTTTTTGTCCGTTCTCCTAGTGGCGCACAGTTCAAGATCGGGCACCACCCGAAGGCGGAAGACAGCGGAGCGAGCTTATGTGTTCATTTTCTGAAGTCAATACCGGACTTAGAGAGATCGCAGCGGCAGACTTTGGGCAAGTGACTTCAGTTCTTGAAGTGAGTGGCTGTCAGCGGAGCCGTTGACTGATGACCTTGGAGACCCCGTCGCCCTGCATGGAGACGCCGTAGAGCGCGTCGGCGACCTCCATCGTCCGCTTCTGATGGGTGATCACGATCAGCTGCGAGCTCTCCTGGAGCTCCTCCATGATCCGGATCAGCCGCTGCAGGTTGGTGTCGTCGAGCGCCGCCTCGACCTCGTCCATCACGTAGAACGGGCTGGGCCGCGCCTTGAAGATGGAGACCAGCAGGGCGACGGCCGTCAGCGAACGCTCGCCGCCCGAGAGCAGTGACAGCCGCTTGACCTTCTTGCCCGGCGGCCGGGCCTCCACGTCGACCCCGGTGGCCAGCATGTTGTCGGGATCGGTGAGGACCAGCCGGCCCTCGCCGCCGGGGAACAGCCGTGAGAACACGCCCTCGAACTCCCGGGCCGTGTCGTGGTAGGCCTCGGTGAAGACCTGCTCGACCCGCGCGTCGACCTCCTTCACCACTTGAAGGAGATCGGCCCTGGTCTTACGAAGATCCTCGAGCTGGGTGCTGAGGAACTGGTGCCGCTCCTCCAGCGCTGCGAACTCCTCCAGGGCGAGCGGGTTGACCTTGCCGAGCTGCTGGTACGCGCGCTCGGCGGCCTTGAGCCGCTTCTCCTGCTGGGCGCGGACGAAGGGGCCGGGCCGGTTGCGGGGGTGCTCAGGATCCTCGGGCAGCTCCTCGCCGTCGGCGGGCGGGGACGGGGGCACCGGCTGCTGCGGGCCGTACTCGGCGACGAGCCCGGCGGTCTCGATGCCGAACTCCTCCAGCGCCCTGCCCTCCAGAGCCTCGATGCGCAGCCGCTTCTCGGCGCCGAGCACCTCCCCGCGGTGCACCGAGTCGGTGAGCTTGTCGAGCTCGCCCTTGAGGTCGCGGCCGTGGTTGCGGGCGTCGGCCAGCTCGCGCTCCCGCAGGCCCTTGGCGTGTTCGGCCGCGGTGCGCTCCTCCTCGGCGCGACCCAGCGACACCTCCAGGTGCGCGAGCAGCTGCCGGGAGCCGTCGGCGACGGCCCGGGCCACCCGGGCCTCGTACGCGAGGCGGGCGCGGCGGCGCTCGGCCCGCGCGCGGGCCTCGTCCTCGGCCCTGGCCGCCCGGTCGAGCGAATCGGCCCGTCCGGCCAGCCCCTTGACCCGTTCCTCATGGGTCCTGAGCTGGAGCCGGGCCTCCATCTCGGTCTGCCGGGCGTTGGCCCCGTCGGCGGCCAGCCGGTCCCGCCGGGAGGTGTCCGGCTCGTCTTCTACGGGGATCTCCTCGGCCGTGGCCAGCCGCTCGGCACACTCCTCCACCTCGGCCAGCGCCTGCTCCAGCGCGTCCTGTGCCTTGGCGGCGGCGGTGGTGGCGCGCTCGGCTTCGCCGGCGGCCCCCTTCGCCTGCCCGGCGAGCCGCCCGAGCTGCTGCGCGACCCCGGCGCGGGCCTGTTCGGCGGCCCGCCGGCGCTGGGCGAGCTCCTCGACCAGGGCGGACGCGTCGTGGCGGCGCGCCTGGGCGGCCTCCCTCGCCGCGGCGAGCTCCTGGCACCGCCCGTCCAGCCGGGCCAGCTCGCCCGCCGCCTCGTCGACGGCGGCCTGCACCTCGATCAGGGTGGGCGCGCCGGCGGAGCCGCCGTGTGCGAGGTGCGCGCCGAGCACGTCCCCGTCGGCGGTCACGGCCACCGCGTCGGGCCGTGCGGCGACGAGCGCCTCGGCCTCCTCCAGCGTGCCGACCACGAAGTGGTCCCGCAGCACCCACCCGACGGCCCGCCGCACCTCGGCGTCCCCGCGGATCAGTTCGGCGGCGGGCACCGCCACGGGGGCCGAACCGGCCTCGCCCGCGGCTTCGATGCCGGGGCTCCGCCCCAGACCCCGCGCCTCAGACGCCGGCGAGGCTGAAATACCCAGCCCCGCCGGCGTTTGAGGCGCGGGTCCGGGCAGAGCCCGGTTCCGGGAAGGGGCGGGGTGGGGGAAAGCTCCCCCGGGCCCGGCCGAAACCCGGTCGGGGTTCGAGCCCTGGCCCGGGAGGGCGGCCCCGGCAGCCGCGCCCCCGCCCGGGAGGGCAACCGGCGGGGTGATCAGCAGGGTCGCGCGGCCCGCGTCCGCCTCGCGCAGGTGCCGGAGGGCCTCGGCCGCCGCCCCGGGGGAGGCCACCGCGAGCGCGTCCGCCGCCGAGCCCAGCGCAGCGGCCACCGCGGCTTCGTGCCCCGGGGCCACCGAGAGCCGCTCGGCGACCGGTCCCAGCAGCCCGGCCAGCCGTTCGCGGGCCGCGAGCAGTGCCCCCGTACCGTCCTTGCGCCGCAGCCCCAGCGCCAGCGCGTCACGCCGCGCCGACACCGCCGCACGCGAGCGCTCCGCCTCGGACAGCGCGTCCCGCGCCGCCGACAGCGCCGCTTCCGCGGCCGCCAGCTCCGCCCGGGCCGCCTCGTGCTCGGCATCCAGCGAGGGTTCGTCGAGCCCGCCGACCTCCTCCTCCAGGGCCTCGTACTCCGCCTGCGCGGCCCCGGCCCGGCGTTCCGCCTCGTCGCGCGCCGCGACCAGCCGGTCGATCTCGGCCTGCGCCGCCCCCGCCCGGGAGCGGGCGGCGCCGAGCCGGCCCGTCAGCCGGGCCAGCCCCTCGCGCCGGTCGGCGATGGCCCGCGCCGCGTCCCGCAGCCGCCGCTCCTCCTCGGCCAGGGCCCGTTCCAGCTCTGCCCGGTGCTCGGCGGTGTCCTCCAGGGCCCGCGAGGCCGCTTCCAGAGCCGCCGTCAGTTCCGCCTCCTGCTCGCGGATCCGCGCGGCCTCCCGCCGCATGTCCTCCGGGTCGCGGCCGCGCCGCTCCTCCTCGGCCGGAGCCGTGGCGCTCTTGACGCGCGCGTCGGCCAGGGAGGCGGTGCCCCGTACCCGCTCGGCCAGTTGGGACAGCTCGTACCAGGTCTGCTGGGCCCGCTGGAGCCGCGGGGCCAGCTGCCGCACCGCCGCCTCCAGTTCGGCCTCCCGGCGCAGCGCGTCCGCGAGCTGCGCCTCGGCGGCCTCCTTGCGCTCCTTCAGCGCCGCCTCGTCCGCAAGCTCCTCGTCGAGCGCCCGGCGCAGCGTGACCAGGTCGTCGGCGAGCAGCCGCAGCCGCGCGTCGCGCAGGTCGGCCTGGATCACGGCCGCCCGCCGGGCCACGGCCGCCTGCCGCCCCAGCGGCTTCAGCTGGCGCCGCAGCTCGTCGCCCAGGTCCTGGACGCGCGCGAGGTTGGCCTGCATCGCGTCCAGCTTCCGCAGCGCCTTCTCTTTCCGCTTGCGGTGCTTGAGGACGCCGGCCGCCTCCTCGATGAAGGCGCGGCGCCCCATGGGGTCGGCGTGCAGGACGGAGTCCAGCTGGCCCTGCCCGACGATGACGTGCATCTCGCGGCCGATGCCGGAGTCGGAGAGCAGCTCCTGGATGTCGAGCAGGCGGCAGGTGTCGCCGTTGATCTGGTACTCGCTGCTGCCGCCGCGGAACATGATCCGGGTGATGGTGACTTCGGCGTAGTCGATGGGCAGCGCGCCGTCGGAGTTGTCGATGGTCAGCGACACCTCGGCGCGCCCGAGCGGCGGCCGGCCGGTGGTCCCGGCGAAGATGACGTCTTCCATCTTCCCGCCGCGCAGGGATTTGGCCCCTTGTTCGCCCATGACCCAGGACAGCGCGTCCACCACATTGGACTTGCCCGAGCCGTTGGGGCCCACGACGCACGTGATGCCGGGCTCGAAGCGCAAGGTCGTGGCGGATGCAAAGGATTTGAAGCCACGCAGGGTCAGGGACTTGAGGTGCACGCCGCCGGACTCTACCTTTCGCGTTCGGTTTCACCCATGAAGGTGCAGGGCACAACTGACGTTAAAGGAATTTCCGGCACCCCTGCCCAGCCCGATGTCGATGTGAAAGAAAGAAGGGACGCCGGAGCGTCCCTTGCAGATCATGCGGGGCTGGAGTCGAGCGACGAGTAGCGCGGATCAGGTGAGCGCAGGCTCCGCCTGGGGTACGTCGATGTCGATGCGGTCCAGCAGCGAATCTCCGTCGTGCTGGGCGGCGGCCGCGTTCAGCGCGTCATTTTCGGACTGAATCCGTACGAGCTCGGACTCGAGGTCCTGGACGCGCTGCTGAAGCCGTCGCATCTCGGCGAGGAGTCGCGGGTCGGAACCGCCGACGTAACCGAGAAGCGCCTTTGCCATGATGGATGGTCCTCCACACTGAGTGACCGACCGAAGCGGTGTGGGTCGTGAGGGAATCGCACCCGCGGATGTCCGACAGCGACCGACAGTCACTGCACATTTTCTCTTGCTAGCACTGCGTACTGCCAACACTGCCAAACAGCTCAGGTGCGCGGGGCTTCCAGCGTCTCACCAAAAAGTTTGACGGTCAACACGATCACGCCCCGTATCGGCGGGCAGCCCGGCGCCCGCAAGGGGCGTGGAGATCATCCTCGTATCCGAGCCTTCCACGGATCGCCGGCGTCGGCAACGTCTCGCCGATGAACGTGCAGTTCCGACCGTATGCAGTCACTCCACGGCGGTGATCAGTACATGATCAGTCGATCGGTCAACGGATCGCGAAGCCGTCGTAGCCACCGCGCGGTGTGCCCCAGATCTCTGTCACTCCGTCCACCCTCCCGGGCGTGTCGGAGGAACGCAGCCAGTCGAGCAGCCGGTGGCAATTCTCACGTTGACCCTCGGCCACCACCTGCACTCGCCCGTCGTCGAGGTTGAGCGCGAAGCCGACGACCCCGCCGATCCCCAGAGCGTTCTCCCTGGTGAACCAGCGGAAGCCCACTCCCTGTACACGGCCGCGCACCCAGGCGGTCAGACGGACATCTTCATTCATGCGTGAACGCTAACGGGGCAAACAATTTCGGGGCACACCGCCCCCCTGTCCCCATGGCGTACAGTCGCGCACCAATGAACTCACCCGTTCGGGTGAGCAAAGCACGATCTTGATCGTATGAGGAAGGCACGAGGCCGATGGGACGCCACCGACTCCCCGCCGCACCGCGCCCCGGCGGCGCCCGCCGCACCGCCCTGCGCACCGGCCTGCTGGGTGTCTCGGTGGCCGTGGCCCTCGGTACGGCGGCCGTCACCACCGGCATGGTGCCGGTCGGCGGCTCCTTCCCCTACGTGGGTGTCAGCGCCTCCGGCGACGCGGGCGAGCCCCGGGCCAAGGCCGCGTCTCCCTCTCCGAGCCCCGACAGCCTGACGCAGCCGCTGGGCGGCCTCGCCAACCTGTCCGGCCGTACCCCGCAGAGCCCGGCCCCCACCCCCGCCGGCACCCCTTCGGCGTCCCCCTCACCGAGCCCGTCGCCGAGCCCCTCGACGAGCCCCGCGACGACCCCCTCCGCGCCCCCGTCGCCGAGCGCCTCCGCGAGCAGTTCGCCCTCCCCCAAGCCGGTCCCCTCGACCAAGGCCCCGCAGAAGAGCACCGCCCCGGCACCGGCCATCCCGACGCCCGACGACGGGCACTCCGCCGAGGAGGCGGCCGTGGTGGCCCTGGTGAACCAGGAGCGCGCCATGGCGGGATGCGGTCCGGTGCGGGCGAACCCGCCGCTCGCGGCACTGGCGGGGGCCTTCAGCAAGGACATGGCCACCCGCGGCTTCTTCGGCCACACCGACCCAGACGGCAACAGCCCCTGGGACCGCGCGGCCAAGGCCGGCCTCTCGGGCCTCGGCGGCGAGAACATAGCCCGCGGCCAGGGCGACGCCGAGGCCGTGATGAAGGCCTGGATGAACAGCCCGGGCCACAAGGCGAACATCCTGAACTGCGAGTTCCGCACCCTGGGCGTCGGCGCGCACCTCGCGGCCGGCGGCCCCTGGTGGACCCAGGACTTCGGCTTTTAGGAGCCGGTCCTACAGCGCGGCGAGGGCCGCGCGGCCCGCCACCACGACGCGGGCGTGCTCCGCGACACGGCGGCCCAGGTGCTCGGCGGTGGCGATGTCGGACTTGTGCACGGCGTCCGCGCCCTCGTCGCTGTTGGACTGGGCGGCCGCGCCGGAGAAGAAGCCCAGGCGGTTGAGGTCGTTCTCGGAGGCCGTGCTGGAGTTCCAGCCCGGCTTCAGGCCCAGGCTGACCCAGCTCATGCCGTGCTGCGAGGCCAGCGTCTGGAAGAACTGCAGGGTGTGCAGCTTGTCGCCGCTCTTGGAACCGGAGTTCGTGAAGCCGGCGGCCAGCTTGTCCTGCCAGGCGTCGCCGAACCAGCGCTTCGAGGTGGCCTCGGCGAAGACGTGGAAGGCGCCGGAGGCGGTGCCCATGTAGGTCGGCGAGCCGAAGACGATCGCGTCGGACCCGTCGAGCAGCTCCCACTGGGCGTCGTCGATCTCGTCGACCTTGACCAGGTGGACGGTGGCCCCGGCCTCGGCGGCGCCGTTGCGCACGGCCTCGGCCACGACCGCGGTGTGGCCGTAACCCGAGTGGTAGGCGATGGAGACGACAGGGGCGTGCGTGATACCGGACAAGGTGATCTCTCCCTCGGGAAGCGCGTTCGCCGCTCCACGAGGCGTGGTGCGACAAGAACGAGAAAACCACTAACTTTTTGAAAGCGCAACCCATTAGTTAGCGCTACCCAGGAGTACGCTGTTTCTCATGGACACACCCGCCATCCCCACCGAGGTCGCCGGAGCCGAACTACCGTTCGACGTCTTCGCGCGCACCTGCCCGTCCCGGGAAACCCTGGAACACGTCACCGGTCGCTGGGGCAGTCTGATCCTGGGCGCCCTGCGCGAGGGCCCGTGCCGCTTCAACGAGCTGCGCCGACGGGTGGAGGGCGTGAGCGAGAAGATGCTCTCCCAGACCCTGCACGCGCTGGAGCGCGACGGCGTCGTCCACCGCGAGGCGCAGCCGACCAACCCGCCGCGCGTGGACTACGAACTGACCCCGCTCGGCATCGAGGTCGCGGACCGGCTGCTCGCCCTCATCCACCTCCTGGAGGGGAAGATGCCGCAGGTGCTGTCCGCCCGGCAGTCCTACGACGAGACGCGCGGCGGCCGCTGACAGCGCGGGCAGAAGTAGCTCGACCGGTTCATCCACGGCCGGCGCCGCATCGGCGTACCGCAGCGGCGGCAGGGCTCGTCCTCGCGCCCGTAGGCGTCGAGCGAGCGGTCGAAGTACCCCGACTCGCCGTTCACGTTGACGTACAGGCTGTCGAAGCTGGTGCCGCCGACCGCGAGGGCGGCGTTCATGACGTCCCGGACGTGGCCGAGGAGTTCCGCGCTGCGGAGGCGCGTGAGGTTCGCGGTGGGGCGCTCGTAGTGCAGCTTCGAGCGCCACAGCGCCTCGTCGGCGTAGATGTTGCCGACCCCGCTGATCAGGGACTGGTCCAGCAGCGCCCGCTTCACGGTGGTCCGCTTGGCGCGCAGCGCCAGGTGGTAGGCGCCCTCGTCGAACAGCGGGTCCAGGGGGTCCCGGGCGATGTGCGCGATCACGTCGGGCAGCCCGTCGGGCGTGTTCTCGTGCAGGGACAGCCCGCCGAAGGTCCGCTGGTCGACGAAGCGCAGCTCCGTCCCCCGGCCGTCGTCGAACCGCAGCCGGATGCGCAGGTGCTTCTCGTCGGGGGCGTCCTGCGGCTGCACGAGCAGCTGCCCGCTCATCCCGAGGTGCCCGAGCACCGACTGGTGGCCGCCCTCCAGGGGCAGCCACAGGTACTTGCCGCGCCGCTGCGGCACCCCGATGGTCTCCCCGCGCAGCCGCGCCGCGAAGTCGGCCCCGCCGCCGGGGTGCCGGCGTACGGCACGCGGGTGGAGGACCTCGACGGCCTCCACGGTCCGCCCGGCGACCCAGCGCTCCAGCCCCCGGCGGACGACTTCGACCTCGGGCAGCTCGGGCACGGTGTTCCTCCGGAGGGGTGGGTCGGATCTGGCTCTCCCTGTGAGCGTACCGACGTCCCTGCGGGGCTTGTCCCCTACCCGCCCTTCCTCCCGTTCCCCGGGCTCCGCCCGGACCCTCCCCGGACCCCCTGCCTCAAAGGCGGCTGATGGCGGAAAACAGCCCGCCCCGCCACCTGCACAGCAGGGGGCGGGGCGGGGGAAGCCCGAAGGAAGGGTCAGGCGCCGGGCGCCGGGTCGGCGGGTTTCGGCGTCCCGCCGTCCTCCGCACCGGCCGGAGCCGGGGCTTCGGACGGAGCGGCGGCGGCCGCGGCCGCGGCCGCGATCCGCTCGTCCGCCGCGGCGCGGATCCCGCGCCACGCGGACTCCGCCGCCTGCTGTTCCGCTTCCTTCTTGCTGCGACCGGTGCCGGTGCCGTACGAGACACCACCGACGCGGGCGGCAGCGGTGAAGGTCTTCTCGTGGTCCGGACCGGTCTCGGTGACCAGGTATTCCGGTACGCCAAGACCTTCGGCGGCCGTGAGCTCCTGGAGGCTGGTCTTCCAGTCCAGGCCGGCGCCGAGGTTCGAGGACTTCTCGATGAGCGGGTCGAAGAGCCGGTGGACCAGCTCCGAGGCCGCGTCGAGGCCCTGGTCGAGGTAGACCGCGCCGATCACCGCTTCAAGGGTGTCGGCGAGGATGGAGGCCTTGTCCCGGCCGCCCGTGCCCTCTTCGCCCCGGCCGAGCCGGATGAAGGAGCCGAGTTCGAGGCCGCGCCCGACCTCCGCAAGTGCGCGCGAGTTGACCACCGCGGCCCGAAGCTTGGCCAGCTGGCCTTCGGGGAGATCGGGGTGGGTCGTGTACAGCGTGTCCGTGACCACCAGGCCCAGCACGGAGTCCCCGAGGAACTCCAGGCGTTCGTTGGTGGGCAGACCGCCGTTCTCGTACGCGTACGAACGGTGGGTCAGTGCACGCACCAGAAGGGCGGACTCGAGTCGATACCCGAGCCGCCCTTCCAGAAGCGTGTGGGACGAGGCCGCGTTGTTACTGTCTGCCTGCTTCTCAGCGTTGGACAGCTCAGACATTGCGCCTCTCACCAGCCGCTCAGACCTCGAGGACCTGGCGCTTGTTGTAGGTGCCGCAGCTCGGGCACGCGATGTGCTGGAGCTTCGGCTCCTGGCAACGCTCACACGAAACCAGGGTGGGGACCGCAGCCTTCCACTGCGACCGGCGGTGGCGCGTGTTGCTGCGCGACATCTTCCGCTTCGGAACAGCCACGGCTACTTCTCCTGCTTCTCGGCGGCGCCCTGAACTCCGTCAGAGGCAGTGCCGCTCATGTTGTCCTTCTCGACGCCCTGATCGGTGACGAGTCCTTGCAGTGCCGCCCAACGGATGTCGACGGCGTCATGGTGGTGGTCCGGGTCCTCGTTCAGGCTGAGCCCGCAATCGGGGCACAGTCCGAGACAGTCCTCCCGGCACACCGGCTGCATGGGCAGTGCGAGCACCACCACATCCCGCAGCACGGGTTCGAGGTCGAACAAGCCGTCCTCAAGGTAGAGCGTGTCCTCGTCGTCCTCGGCGTCGTCGGCCGGCTCCGCCTTTGAGCGGCCCCGGTCGTCGGCGTCAGGGTACGAGAACATCTCCTGGAAGTCCGCCTTGAGCTCGCGCTCCACGGACTCCAGACACCTTACGCACTCCCCTACGGCCGACGCACGGGCGGTGCCTGTGACAAGCACCCCTTCCATGACCGACTCGAGGCGGATGCTGAGCTTCACCGGGGCGCCTTCCGGCACTCCGATGACGCCGACGAGACCGAAGTCCGCCGGTGCCGCGATCTCACGGGACAGCCGCTGCATGGCACCAGGACGCCGGCCCAGCTCGTGCGTGTCGAACACGAGGGGGTTTCGGTGGTCGAGGCGGGTGTTCAGGGCCGTTCCTGCTTTCACAGATCGCTGAAGATCAAGATTTCCGCCACTTAAGGGCAGCATGGATCGCGGTGCATACGCGCGACCGAACAGCCAGGATACCCGGCGCTTCGCCCTGAGCCCAATCCGGCCCTAGCGACCCTGCTCGTACTCGCGCAGCTGGTCCAGATTGATCATGCTCGTGTCGAAGAAGCTGGTCTCGTCGAGCGCGGCCTGCGGAGCCTGCGGCTGCTGGTAGGCCGCGTACGGGTCGGGCTGCGGGGACCCCTGGGGCTGGTGGTAGCCGGCGTACGGGTCGGGCTGCTGCATCCCGGCGTACGGGTCGGCGTAGGGCGCGCCCGCACCGTCCGAGACGGGGTACGGGTCCGCGTAGGCGTACCCGTCCTGCTGCCCGGCGTAGGCCGCGCCCGCACCCGAGTACATGTCGTACACGGGTTCCGCCTGCGCCGGGATCTGCGCGGCCACGGGCGCGGCCGGCTCGGCCAGGCCCGCCAGGAAGTCCGCGTCGCTGGCCGAGCGGGACGGCTGGCCGCCCGCGGCCTCCTGGGCGGCCATGTGCGCGCCGAGGTCGTCCGTGGGCACCCGGCCCAGCAGCTTCTGCCGGCCGCGGCCGACGGCCTCCAGGGTCTTGGAGAGCACCGCCTCGAAGGTCGCCAGCTTGGTGTCCACGTACGCGTCCGCCTGCCGGCGCTGCGTCTCGGGGTCGTGGCTGCGCTCGGGCGCCTCGGCGTCCGCGTAGCCGTGCTCGTCCAGGCCCGGACCGCGGCCGAGCAGCTTCTCCCGGCCGCGGTCCACCGAGCCGATGGTCTTGGTCAGCACGACCTCGAAGTTCGCGAGCTTGCTGTCGACGTAGTCGTCGGCCTCGGCCCGGATCTCCTCGGCCTCCCGGCGGGCCTCCTCCAGGATCCGGTCCGCCTCGGCCTGGGAGCGCCGCGCGATCTCGGTGTCGGAGATCAGCGAGCCCCGCTGGTTGTGGGCGGACTCGATGATCCGCTCCGCTTCCCGGCGGGCCTCCTCGACCATCTGCTCCCGGCCGCCGATGAGCTCCTGCGCCTGGGCGAGCGAGCCGGGGAGCGCCTGGCGGACCTCTTCGAGCTGCGCGAGCAGCTCTGCGCGGTTGATCACGCAGGAGGCCGACATGGGCATGGACCGGGCGCCGCCGACGGCCGCGACGATCTCGTCGAGCTTCTTCTGCACGTCCATGGGGGCTCGCACTCTCTCGGCCTCGGGCGGTTCCTGAGACGGACGCCACGACTGTAAGGCCACCGGGCGGGCGGCCGACACCGCCTGACGCCCTGTCAGTCGGTCAGTGGTCGCGCAGTCGCTCCAGGAGCGCGGCGTGGACGTGGGCCGGCAGCAGGTGGGCGACGTCGCCGCCCCAGGTCGCGACCTCCTTGACCAGCGAGGAGGACAGGAAGCTGTAGGTGGGGATGGTCGGGACGAACAGCGTCTCGACGCCCGACAGGCCCATGTTCATCTGGGCCATCTGGAGCTCGTAGTCGAAGTCGCTGACCGCGCGCAGGCCCTTGACGATGGCCGGGATGTCCCGCTGCTTGCAGAAGTCGACGAGCAGTCCGTGGAAGGCCTCGACCTGGATGTTGCCGTAGTCCGCCACCGCCTCGCGGATCAGCTCGATCCGCTCCTCGACGGTGAACAGGCTCTTCTTCGACTTGTTGATCATCACGGCGACGTGCACGACGTCGTAGAGCCTGGAGGCGCGTCCGATGATGTCGAGGTGTCCGTTGTGGATGGGATCGAAGGACCCGGGACAGACGGCGCGGCGCAACTGAACTCCCTCGTTCATGAGTCTTCGCTGGTGAAGGCGGCGCGACCGTACCAAAGGGTGCCCTCGCCGTACTTCCGCGACCGGAGCGGCTCGAAGCCCTCGGGCCACGGGAAGGCGCCGCTCCTCGTGCTGCGCTCCACGGTGACGAGCGCATCGTCCGTGATCCAGCCATTGGAGCGGAGTGTGAGGAGGATCTCCCGCAGTTCCGCGTGGTCCACGGCGTACGGCGGGTCCAGGAAGACGATGTCGTACGGGTCCCCGAGCGCGGCCCCCGCCACGATCTGCTCGGCCTTGCCCGCACGGAATTCGGCACCGGGCAGGCCCAGCGTCCTGATGTTGTCCCGGATCGCCTTGGCGGCCTTGGCGTCGGCCTCGACCAGCAGGGCGTGGGCCGCGCCGCGCGAGAGGGCCTCCAGGCCGACCGCCCCGGAGCCGCCGTACAGGTCGAGCACCCGGGCCCCCTCGACGCCGTGCAGCGACTCCCACGTGGAGAAGAGCCCTTCGCGCATCCGGTCCGAGGTCGGCCGGGTGCCGGTGCCTGGGGGCACGGCCAGCCGTCGCCCGCCGGCACTGCCGGCGATCACGCGGGTCATCTGGGGGTTCCTTCACTCTCCTCGGGGGACAACGAGCACCCCCATTGTCAGCCCTTCTCCAGATACTGCTCCCGCTCGGTGTCCAGCAGTGCGTCCAGGGCGGTGCGCAGTCCCGGCAGCCGCTCCAGCTCCGGATCGGCGGCGACGACCCGGCCGGCCTCCTCCCGGGCCTGGGCGATGACCTCCTCGTCCTCGATGACGGAGAGCACCCGCAGCGAGGAGCGCACCCCCGACTGGGCCTGGCCGAGCACGTCGCCCTCGCGGCGCTGCTCAAGGTCGATCCGGGAGAGTTCGAAGCCGTCCAGGGTGGCGGCGACGGCGGCCAGCCGGGCCCGGGCGGGGCTCGCCTCGTGCATCTCGCTGACCAGCAGGCACAGGCCCGGCGCGGAGCCGCGGCCGACGCGGCCGCGCAGCTGGTGGAGTTGGGAGACGCCGAAGCGGTCCGCGTCCATGATCACCATGACGGTGGAGTTGGGGACGTTCACCCCGACCTCGATCACGGTGGTGGCGACCAGCACCTTGACCTCGCCGGCCGCGAACCGGCGCATGACGTCGTCCTTGTCCGCGGGGTCCATCCGGCCGTGCAGCACCTCCACCGACAGCCCGGCGAGGGGGCCGCGGGTGAGCTGCTCCGCGATCTCCAGCACGGCGAGCGGCGGCCGCCTCTCTGCCTCGTCCTCGGCGGAGCCCTTCTTCTTCGGCTCCTCCTCGTCCCCGATCCGCGGGCAGACCACGTACGCCTGGTGGCCCTTCTCCACCTCCTCGCGGACCCGCTCCCAGGCCCGGGCGAGGAAGTGCGGCTTGTCCTTGGCGGGCACCACGTGCGTGGCGATCGGGGAGCGTCCGGCGGGCAGCTGGTCGAGGACGGAGGTCTCCAGGTCGCCGAAGACGGTCATCGCCACGGTGCGCGGGATCGGGGTCGCCGTCATCACCAGCAGGTGCGGCGGCTGCTTCCCCTTGGACCGCAGCGCGTCGCGCTGCTCGACGCCGAAGCGGTGCTGCTCGTCGACGACGACCAGCCCGAGGTCGTGGAACTGCACCTTGTCCTCGATCAGCGCGTGCGTCCCGATCACGATCCCGGCCTCACCGGTGACCAGGTCGAGCAGCGCCTGGCGCCGCGCGGGCATCCCCATCGACCCGGTGAGCAGCACGACCTTGGTGCCCTGGTCGGAACCGCCGAGCATGCCCCCCTCGGCGAGCTCGCCCATCATCTCGGTGATGGACCGGTGGTGCTGCTGCGCGAGCACCTCGGTGGGCGCGAGCATCGCGGCCTGCCCCCCGGAGTCCACGACGGCGAGCATGGCCCGCAGCGCGACCATCGTGTTGTGCGTCACGGTGAAGTTGTCCGTGACGTAGGCCCGGCTGGGGTGCGTGACGCTGATGCACTGGACCGGCTTCCGGCCGACGTACTCGACGTCCCGGATGCCGCGCCGGAAGTTGTTGTACTTCGTCCGGGGCCTCATCCGGCCCGCTTTGCGCGACAACCGGAAGGGCCCGAAGGCTTCGGGCAACGTGAAGGCCACCTCGTACGCGTTCTTCTTCGTGCGGATCCGGGCGCGTCCTCCCAGGGACCTGGCGAGCCACGCAACGTCCTCGGCGAGCTGCTTCGACGCCGAGCAGAACGAGATCCCGAGCCCGGTCGTCCCGATCGTGCCATCGGTGTCCATGAGCCCTTGGAGGAGGGCGAGACGGTCTTTGACCGGGGCATTGCGGTAGCCCTCGGGAACGAACTTGTCGTGCGAGGTCAGCCCCCACAGCCCCAGGGCGCGCAGTGCCTGGATCACGGGATTTCGCCGTGTGCCGTCCTTCGGCCCGCTCATGCCGATGGTGAAGTCACACGTGGAGCCCGGCACCGGCCTCAGTTCACAGTCGGGTGCTACCGCCGCGCCGACCGCTGCGAGAATCTCGTCGTCGGTGGTGGAAAGCCGCAGATTGTGGCGGAACGAGCCGTCTCCGATGAGCACTCCCAGCAGGTACGGGTCGAGTGGCCGGGAGCCGCCTCCCTCCAGGTCCACGGGCTCAGCCACGGGCAGGTACCACTTCGACGATCCGTTGGCCTTCAGCAGGTCATTTCGGATCTCGCTGGTCGTGAGGACCTTGGGCTGCTCTCCGCGGTCCCAGGCGCAGCTCGTCGCCACGATCCACAGGTGCTCGTCGTCGCACTCGACGGTGCTCCCGTCGGAGAGCACCAGGCGCCACACGTCTCGGACACCCTGCGGGTAGACACCGTCGATCGTCGCGATCTCGCCCGTCGGGACGACGATCTCGTCGCCCACCGCCATCCCACCCATGGTCCGGAAGCCCGCGGGGGTCAACACCAGCGCGTCGAGCGGCTGGGCCTTGCCCGAGCCGACCTCGCCCTGGAGGAGGCGGTGCATGGGGTGGCTGGTGGACAGGTCGTCGAAGATCTCCTTGGAGACCGTCTGCTGGCCTTCGGTGAGGGTGAACGGGAGCTTGGCGTCGAAGGAGTCGAGCAGTCCGCCGGGGGTGGGGCGGCGGGGGACGGCCGGGAGCTGGGAGTCGGCGTGGCGGCGGCGGGCCAGGGCGACTTGGAGGACGAAGGCCTCGTCCCACTTCAGGCGCTGGCGGGCGTCCTCGATGTCGGCCTTGGTGGCCGGCCGGTGGATCTTGAGGAGGGCCTCGGTGAGCGGGACCAGTCCGCGGCCGTCGCGCAGGGCCGCGGGGAGGGGGTCCACCACCTCCTGAGCCCTCGGCAGCACCGCGTCCACGCACTTGGCGATCTTCCAGGACTCCAGCTTCGCGCAGGCCGGGTAGATCGGGATGAGCTGGTGCGCGAACGCGGCTGCCGCGTCCTGGTCGGAGGCGTCCGCGCTCAGCAGCTCGTAGGCGGGGTGGGAGAGCTGGAGCTTGCGGTTGAACATGCCGACCTTGCCCGCGAACATCGCGCGGGTGCCGGGCAGCAGGTCCTTGTGCGGCTTGTGGACCCCGGCGCCGAAGAAGACCAGCTGCAGGCGCCCGTTGCCGTCGGTGATGGTGACTTCGAGGCGCTTTCCGCCGCCGCGGCTGCCCTGGTAGGTCAGCAGCCGGGCGTCGGCGACCTGCGCGACGACGGTGACGTGCTCGTCGATCTGGTCGGCGAGGTCCGTCAGCGAGGTCAGCTCCCCGCGCTCGGCGTACCGGCGGGGGTAGTGGTGGAGCAGGTCCAGGGCCGTGTGCAGGCCGAGCTGCTCGGCCAGCACCTTGGCGGTGGCGGGGCCGAGCGTCTTCTTGAGGTCTTCGTCGAGCGCGGGCACGTGTTCATTGCACACCATCGCGCTGACAAGCCCGCTATTCCACCCCGATGAGCAGCGGCGCCGAGTAGCGGCCGCCCCGGTAGGTGACGGTGTCCACGGCCAGGTGCCCCTGCTGTACGTAGGCCTCCAGGCGCTCGGCGAGGGCGTCCGGCACCTCCGGTCCCAGGACCAGCGTGACGAGTTCCCCGCCGGAGCCGAGCATCCGGTCCAGGACCGCCTCGGCGGTCTCGGGCAGGCCCGCGCCGATGACGGCGACGTCCCCGTCGATGAGGCCGAGCACGTCCCCGGCCTGGCAGATGCCGGCCGAGGTGAAGGACTGCCGTTCGGCGACGGCCAGTTCCCCGTAGCGGGTGGCGCCGGCGGCCGCGGTCATGGCGACCACGTCCTCGTCGAAGCTGCCCGCGGCGTCGTGCACGGCGAGGGCGGCCAGGCTCTGCACGGCGGACCGGGTGGGGATCACGGCGACCCGTACGCCCTCCGCCCGGGCCCGTTCGGCCGCCGCGGCCGCCGCCGCCCGCAACTCGGCGCTCCCCGGCAGCAGGACCACCTCGCGGGCGTGCGCGCGCCGCACGGCGTCGACGAGCCCGTCGATGTCCGGGACCTCCCCGGCGCGGGCGAGCACGGTGGTCGCGCCGGCCTCCTCGCAGAGCCCGGCCAGGCCTTCGCCGGGGACCACGGCGACCACGGCCCGCTGGGCCCGCTCGCCGCGCGCCCGGCGGCGTTCGTCGCCGAAGTGCGTGATCCGTATCCGGTAGGGGCGGCCGGCCACGACACCGGCCTCCACGGCCGCGCCGGGGTCGTCGACGTGGACGTGGACGTTCCACAGGCCCTCGCCGCCGACCACGACCAGCGAGTCGCCGAGCCCGTCGAGCCGCGTGCGCAGCTCCTCCACCGCCGCGTCGGGCGCCTCCAGGAGGTAGACCACCTCGTACGCGGGCCCGACCTCCTGCGCGCAGGGCTCGGACGTCTGCGCTACGGGCACGGCCCGGCCGCGTACCGCCTCCGGGGCCGGCTCCTGCCCGGACAGCGCCTGCCAGAGGGCTCCGAGTACGGCGACCAGCCCGCAGCCCCCCGCGTCGACCACCCCGGCCCGGCCCAGCACGGCCAGCTGCCCGGGGGTCTCGGCGAGGGCGGCGCGGGCCCCCTCGTAGGCGGCCCCGGCCACGTCGGTGACGGTCCCCGCGGCGGACCCGGCTGCCTCCGCGGCCCGCGCCGCCGCGGCGGCGACGGTGAGCATGGTGCCCTCGACCGGGTGCGCGACGGCCTGGTACGCCTCCTCCGCGGCCCGGGTCAGCGCCTGCGCCAGCAGCCGGCCGGGGCTGTCGTCGCGGCGGGCCCCGGGCTCTGCGCCCAGTACGTCGGCCACGCCGCGCAGCAGCTGCGCGAGGATGGTCCCGGAGTTGCCGCGGGCGCCTATGAGCGCGCCGTGCGCGTAGGCCCGTACGGCCTGGGCCAGGGAGGTGCGCGGCGTGTCCTGCGTCACCTGCGCGAGGGCGCGGTCGGCCGATTCGGCGGTGAGGTAGAGGTTGGTGCCGGTGTCGGCGTCGGCGACCGGGTAGACGTTGATCGCGTCGATGTCCTCGCGGGCCCGGCCCAGTGCGGCCAGGGCCAGCGAGCTCCAGGTGCGCACCGCTTCGGCGTCGAGCTCGTCGGCGGGCTGCGGCTGCGGCTCGTGCGGCACCGGGCGTTCCTCCTTGTGCGGGCCAGGGTTCACCGCAGGGTAACGAAGGACTGCCGGGGAGGCGGGATCGCGGGGCGGGGTCGGCGGCAGCCGTGGTAGTTTTCTTGGACGGGAGCAGTCGTTGTATGCTGCTCCGGTTGCCCGATGAGAGTCGGGCCATTCTTCCGGCAAACCACTTCAGACCTCTGATCCGGTGCGCCGGATTTCACTGTAATTGCATCTGAAGTTTTGGAGTGACCTGTGGCTGCCAACTGCGACGTTTGCGCCAAGGGGCCGAGCTTCGGCAACAACATCTCCCACTCGCACCGCCGCACCTCGCGTCGCTGGAACCCGAACATCCAGCGCGTCCGTGCCGTGGTCAATGGGACGCCGAAGCGCCTCAACGCCTGCACCTCGTGCATCAAGGCCGGCAAGGTCTCGCGCTGACGCCTCCCGTCGTAGCGCAGCCCTTCCGGTTGCCACAAAAGGCCGGTTCACCTCTGGTGAACCGGCCTTTTGTCTTGCCCTGAAACCGTCAGCGCCACTGCCAGCCGTGGTCCACCGGGCCGATGCCCCCGCCGAGCGGGAAGCCGGCGGCGATGGCGCCCGTGACGTACTCCTTGGCCTGCGCGACGGCCTCCGGGACGGCCAGGCCCTTGGCGAGGCCGGCCGCGATGGCGCTGGCGAGGGTGCAGCCGGTGCCGTGGGTGTGCCGGTTGGGGTGCCGGGGGGCGCGCAGCCAGTGTTCCTCGGTGCCGTCGGTGAGCAGGTCCGCGGCCTCGTCCCCGTGGGCCGCCAGGTGTCCGCCCTTGATGAGCGCCCAGCGCGGCCCGTACCCGAGGATCGCGTCGGCGGCCCGCCTCATGTCGTCCTCGCGCTCCACGACCACGCCGGTGAGCTGCGCCACCTCGTCCAGGTTCGGGGTGGCCACGGTGGCCCGCGGCAGCAGCTCCTGTCGTACGGCGTCCAGCGCGGAGGCGGCGAGCAGTGCGTCCCCGTGCTTGGAGAGGCCCACGGGGTCCACGACGGCCGGGGCCGGGGTGGTGGCCAGCAGTTCGGCCACGGTCTCCACAAGCACCCTGGAGGACAGCATCCCGGTCTTCACGGCCTGGACGCCGATGTCGTCCACGACGGCCCTGAACTGGCCCCTGACGGCCTCGGCGGGCAGTTCCCAGGCGCCCCGCACCCCGAGCGAGTTCTGGGCCGTCACGGCGGTCACCACGCTCATGCCGTGGACGCCGAGCGCGAGCATGGTCTTGAGGTCGGCCTGGATGCCCGCGCCGCCGCCGGAGTCGGATCCGGCGACGGTCAGGCACAGCGGCGGGGTCGCACTCACGACTGGTGGTCCTCGGGGGCCGGGTCGCCTCCGAAGTGGTCCCAGCCGCCGGTGCTGGTCCACGGGGCGCCGTCCACGGTCACCTGGGGCAGCGCGGAGCGGTTGAGCACCTCCCCGATGACCTTCCAGCGGGCGGGCAGCTTCACGTCGGGCGGGAAGGTGGCCACGATCGCGTGGTCCTCTCCCCCGGTGAGCACCCACTGCAGCGGGTCCACGCCGACGGCCTGGCCGATGTCGTGCATCTGGGTCGGGATGTCGACGGCCGAGGTGTGCAGGTCGATGCGCACCTTGCTGGCCTCGGCGATGTGCCCGAGGTCGGCGATCAGGCCGTCGCTGACGTCGGTCATGGCGGTGGCACCGAGTCCGGCGGCCGCGGGGCCCGCGTGGTACGGCGGCTCGGGGCGCCGGTGGGCCTCGACGAAGGCCCGCGGGGAGCGGAAGCCGCGCGAGAGCACGGCGAAGCCCGCGGCGGACCAGCCGAGCCAGCCGGTGACGGCGACGACGTCGCCGGGCTGCGCGCCGGAGCGGAGCACCGGCTCGTGGTTGCGCAGGTCGCCCAGGGCGGTGATGGCGACGGTGATGGCGTCCCCGCGGACCACGTCCCCGCCGACCACGGCGGCGCCGGCGACCTGGCACTCGTCGCGGATCCCGTCCATCAGCTCGGTGGGCCAGGTGACCGGCAGCTCGGCCGGGACGACGAGGCCGAGGAGCAGCGCGGTCGGCACCGCGCCCATGGCGGCGATGTCGGCCAGGTTCTGCGCGGCGGCCTTGCGGCCGACGTCGTAGGCCGTGGACCAGTCGCGCCGGAAGTGCCTGCCTTCGAGCAGGATGTCGGTGCTCGCCACGACCCTGCGGTCGGGGGCCGACACCACCGCGGCGTCGTCGCCCGGTCCGAGCCGGACCGCCGGGGTGGTGGTGAGCCGTGAGGTGAGCTCCCTGATGAGCCCGAACTCCCCCAGTTCGCCCACAGTGCCCTTCATCGCTGTGCCCCTTCTTGCCCAGTCCGCTTGCGGTCGCGAGCCGCCACGGCTCTGGGTACCGTCAACAGATACGTCAACTTCTGCTCTCCGTACGCCCCGCTGAACGCGGCGCCGGGCCGAAGGGTCTCCCCTTGGCGCTCGGCGACGCGGTACCGTGGCGTCCCTTCTTCCCCCGGCCCTTGTGATCGTGTGGGGCCCACCCGAAGGTTAGGGGAAATGATCCTCGTGGCCGCCCTGGAGGTTCCGTGGTACAGGCGTACATCCTTATCCAGACCGAGGTGGGCAAGGCGTCGTTCGTCGCCGAGTCCATCGGCCAGATCCCGGGGGTGATCCAGGCAGAGGACGTGACGGGTCCGTACGACGTGATCGTGCGCGCCCAGGCCGACACCGTGGACGAGCTCGGCCGCATGGTCGTCGCCAAGGTCCAGCAGGTGGAGGGGATCACCCGCACCCTGACCTGCCCGGTGGTCCATCTGTAGCCCCCGTCTACTGTTGGCCGGTGATGTCCCTCCACCGCCGGTCCGTCCGTGTCCGCATGTCGTCGGCCTTGTCGACCTTGGCCGCCGTGCCCGCCGTGATGGCCCTCGTGGCCCTCGCGGCGTGCTCCCCGGGTGGTTCCGAGGCCCGGGTGGAACCGCCTCCCACGCCGCCGGCCGAGGTCGCGGGGCTCTGTGCGGCGCTGCACGGGGAGCTCCCGGAGACGGTGGCCGGGCTGGCGCGGACCAGGACCGAACCGGAGTCCGCTCTGACCGCCGCGTGGGGCGGCTCGGCGATCGTACTGCGGTGCGGTATCCCCAAGCCCCCCGCGATGGCGGATCCCCGGCAGGAGGGCGTCCACGTGAACGGGGTCGCCTGGCTGCTGGAGAAGCTGGACAACGGGGATTTCCGGTTCACCACCGGGCTGCGGCTGGCGTACACGGAGGTCCTGGTCGACAAGGAGCATGCCACGGACGCGGGGATGCTCGTCGGACTGTCCACGGCCGTGGCCAAGACGGTGCCCGAGGGCATCTCCACGTATTGAGACAGCGCCGCTTGAGACAGCGCCGCCTGAGACAGCGCCGCCTGAGACACACCGCCGCCCGCCGGCCTTGCGGGCGGCGGGCGGTCGGCTGTACCGGGGCCTCGTGCGGCTAGCGCAGTCCGGTGGAGCGGCGCAGGGCCGCCTGGAGCAGCCGGTCCACCAGCTCCTGGTAGCCGATGCCCGACTCCTGCCACATCAGCGGGTACATCGAGATCGGGGTGAAGCCCGGCATCGTGTTGATCTCGTTGATGACGAACTCGCCGTCCTCGGTGAGGAAGAAGTCGGCGCGGACCAGACCCTCGCAGGAAGCGGCCTCGAAGGCCTCGACCGCGAGCCGCTGCACCTCGGCGGTCTGCGCCTCGGTGAGCGGGGCGGGCACGATCCCGGTGGCGGAGTCGATGTACTTCGCCTCGAAGTCGTAGAAGTCGTGGCTGGAGACCGGCGGGATCTCGGCGGGCGCGCTCGCACGCGGTCCGTCCTCGAACTCCAGGACGCCGCACTCGATCTCGCGGCCGCGCAGCAGCGCCTCCACGATGATCTTCGGGTCGTGGCGGCGGGCCTCGCGGATCGCCGCGTCGAGGCCGGAGGCGTCGTCGACCTTGGTGATGCCGATGGAGGAGCCGGCCCGGGCGGGCTTGATGAACAGCGGCCAGCCGTGCTCGGCGGCGAAGTCCATGATCCGGGCCTTGGCGGCGCCCTGGTCGGCTTCCCACTCGCGGGGGCGGATGGTCACGTACGGGCCGACCTTCAGCCCGAACGAGGTGAACACCCGCTTCATGTAGTCCTTGTCCTGGCCGACGGCCGAGGCGAGGACGCCCGAGCCGACGTACGGGATCCCGGAGAGCTCCAGGAGGCCCTGGAGGGTGCCGTCCTCGCCGTACGGGCCGTGCAGCACGGGGAAGACGACGTCGACCTCGCCCAGGGCCTTGGGAACGGCACCCGGCTCGGTGTAGACGACCTGGCGGTTGGCGGGGTCGACCGAGAGCACGACGGAGCCGTCCTCGGAGTCCGCGAGCTCCTCGACGCTCGGGAGCTGCCGGTCGGCGATGGCCATCCGCGCGGGCTCGTCGGCGGTCAGCGCCCACCGGCCGTCCGTGGTGATGCCGATGGGCAGCACCTCGTACTTGGACCGGTCGATGGAGCGCAGCACGGCGCCGGCCGTGACGACCGAGATGGCGTGTTCCGAGCTGCGGCCGCCGAACACGACGGCCACGCGGGGCTTGCGGCCCTGCTGCTCAGGGGTCTGGGGGAGGTTCTCGCTGCTCATATCGCCACGAGGGTACCCGCTCAAGCGTCCGGAAAGGTGTCAGCGACGTTCCGGTTTGGCGCTGCGGCCCATCAGCTCCTTGAGGGCGACCAGGGTAGGCTTGCCGTGGTGGACGATGTCGACGACGGTGTCGGTGATCGGCATGTCCACCCCGTGGCGACGGGCCAGATCGGCCACGGACTGGCAGGACTTGACGCCCTCGGCGGTCTGCTTGGTGACCGCGATGGTCTCCTCCAGGGTCATCCCGCGGCCCAGGTTGGTGCCGAAGGTGTGGTTCCGGGAGAGCGGCGAGGAGCAGGTCGCGACCAGGTCGCCGAGGCCCGCGAGGCCGGAGAAGGTGAGCGGGTCGGCGCCCATCGCGATGCCCAGGCGGGTCGCTTCGGCGAGGCCGCGGGTGATGAGGGAGCCCTTGGTGTTGTCGCCGAGGCCCATGCCGTCCGCGATGCCGACGGCGAGGCCGATGACGTTCTTGACGGCGCCGCCGAGCTCGCAGCCGATGACGTCGGTGCTCGTGTACGGGCGGAAGTACGGGGTGTGGCAGGCGGCCTGGAGGCGCTGGGCCACGGCCTCGTCCACGCAGGCGACGACGGAGGCGGCGGGCTGCCGGGCGGCGATCTCGCGGGCCAGGTTGGGGCCGGTGACCACGGCGATGCGCTCGGCGGGGACCTTGGCCACCTCTTCGATGACCTCGCTCATCCGCTTGGCGGTGCCGAGTTCGATGCCCTTCATGAGGGAGACGAGCACGGTCTCGGGGGCGAGCAGGGGCGCCCATGCGGCGAGGTTGCCGCGCAGGGTCTGGGACGGGATGGCAAGGACGGTGAAGTCGGCGCCCGCCGCGGCCTCGGCCGGGTCGGTGGTGGCCCGGATGCCCGCGGGGAGTTCGACGTCGGGGAAGTAGTCCGGGTTGGTCCGGCCGGTGTTGATGGCGTCGACCAGCTCCTGGCGGCGGCCCCACAGGACCACCTCGCAGCCGGCGTCGGCGAGCACGATGGCGAAGGCCGTGCCCCAGGAGCCCGTTCCGAAGACGGCTGCCTTCATGGGACGTGTCACTTCTTGCCCTCCCCCGCGGCCTTGCGCCGCTGTTCCGCCCTTGCCTTGCGATGGTCGTACGGCTGCTCGGGGGCGCTTTCGCCCCGCAGCTCCTCCAGCAGCGCGGTGATGGCCGCCATGATGACCTCGGTGGCCTCCTTGAGCACGTCCGGGGTGGGTTCCCGGTCGTAGAAGGCGGAGAGGTCCACCGGCGGTCCCGCGAGCACCTGGAGGGTCTTGCGCGGGAAGAGGCTGACCTTGTTCTCCTCGGCGTAGGGCGGCATCGCGAGGTTCGCGCCCCACTGCGCCACCGGAATGACGGGCGCCTTGGTGATCAGCGCGACACGGGCGGCGCCGGTCTTGCCGGCCATCGGCCACATGTCGGGGTCACGGGTGAGCGTGCCCTCCGGGTAGAAGGCCACGCATTCGCCGCGCTCGATGGCATCCACGGCGGCCCGGAATGCGTCCAGGGCGTTGGTGGACTCCCGATAGACCGGGATCTGCCCGCTGCCGCGCAGGATCGCGCCGACAATGGGGACCTTGAACAGGGCGGCCTTCGCCAGCAATCGGGGCACCCGGCCGGTGTTGTACTGGAAGTGCGCGTAGGAGAGCGGGTCCAGATACGAGTTGTGATTGACGGCGGTGATAAATCCGCCGTCGGCCGGAATGTGCTCGATTCCCCGCCAGTCCCGCTTGAAGAGCACTACCAGCGGCGGTTTTGCGATGACCGCCGCCAGGCGGTACCAGAAGCCGATTCTGCGGCGGGACACTCGGACACCTTCCTCTAGGACCGGTGCGCGGCTCGGGCACCTCGTCGGCCGGACAAGTGTGGACCCCGGCCCGGTCTCTGTCGAGAACACCGTACGCCCCGCTCACGGCACACGGCCCCGGGGTCGTCCGGGCGGAGGTGACAATGGTGGCCGAGCGCGCCTGAGGGAAACCCGAGGGAAGGGGGCGGCCACGAACGCCGTGTGGAGTCTGGTGGTCCCGCTGAAGCCTCTGGCGGTGGCCAAGAGCCGTCTCGCCGAGTCCGTGGGCGGGTCCCGTCCCGGTCTCGCCCTGGCCTTCGCCCAGGACACCGTCGCGGGGGCGCTGGCCTGCGCGGCGGTCGCGGATGTGGTGGTCGTCACGGACGACGCGGCGGCCGGTGCGGAACTGGCCAGGCTGGGTGCGCGAATCGTTCCGGACACCCCGGGGGCCGGGCTCAACGCGGCGCTGGCCCATGGGGCGCGGGCGATACGCGCGCGGCGGCCCGGGGCGGCGGTGGCCGCGATGAACGCCGATCTGCCGGCGCTGCGGCCCCCCGAATTGCTACGCGTGCTCGATACGGCCGCCGCATTTCCCCGGGCATTTCTGGCGGATGCCGCCGGAATCGGGACGACCTTGCTTTCGGCTGCTCCGGCTGTGGAATTGGCACCCTCGTTCGGAGGGCCGTCGCGGGCGAGGCATTCGGCCTCGGGGGCGGTGGAAATCGCGCTGGAGGGCGTCGACAGCGTCCGCCGGGACGTGGACACGGCGGCGGATCTGCGGACGGCCCTCGCCCTTGGCGTGGGGCGTCACACGGCCCGATACAGTTCCGGTATGCAGGCGACCGCGTACACGTACGACTCCGAGACCCGCAGCGGCAGTGTGCTGCTGGACGACGGCACCCCGGTGCCCTTCGAGGCCGCGGCCTTCGACGCGGGGGGCCTGCTGATGCTGCGGCCCGGGCAGCGGGTCCGGATCGAGACGGACGGCGAGGGCGCGGGGCTGCGGATCACCCTGGTCACGCTGCAGACGTTCTGACCTTCCGCCCCTCACCCGCCGTCCCTCATTGCCCCTTTGCCCCTTTGCCCCTCTGACCTGCGCAGAACGCGCCGCGGGCCGACTTCCCGCAGGTGGGAAACCGGCCCGGCGTGTGTGACTCGTGCCCCCGCTGCTACTTCTTGCGGGCGGTGGTCTTCTTCGCGGTGGCCTTGCGCGTCGCCGTCTTCTTGGCGGGCGCGGTCGTCTTCGCGGTGGCCTTCTTGGCCGCCGGAGCGGTCTTCTTGGCGGCGGCGGTGGTCTTCTTCGCCGCGGTCGCGGCCTTCTTGACGGTGGCGGCCTTCTTCGCCGGGGTGGCCTTCTTCGCCACGGCGGTCTTGGCGGCCGTCTTCTTGGCGGTGGCGGTGGTCTTCTTGGCCACCGTCTTCTTTGCGACCGCGGTCTTTGCCGCGGCCTTCTTGGCGGTGGTGGCCTTCTTCGCGACGGCCTTCTTGACCGTCGCGGCGGCGCCGCCGGTGAGGCTGCCCTTGGGCGCCTTCTTCACCGAGACCTCGCCGCCCTTGGGGAGCTTCTTCGTGCCGCTGACCAGGTCCTTGAAGCCCTGGCCGGCGCGGAAGCGGGGCACCGAGGTCTTCTTGACCCGGACGCGCTCCCCCGTCTGGGGGTTGCGGGCGTAACGGGCCGGCCGGTCGACTTTCTCGAACGAGCCGAAGCCCGTGACCGAGACCCGGTCGCCCGCGACGGTAGCGCGGACGATCGCGTCCAGTACCGCGTCGACAGCGTCCGCGGCCTGCTGACGGCCGCCCAGCTTGTCGGCAATCGCTTCTACGAGCTGCGCCTTGTTCACGTCTTCCCCTTCGGAGACTTCGCCAGAACGAATGTGTTCAAGCTTATTTCGCACGTTAGGCGGATATATACCGCAAATCAAACACGAAACGGGCTAATCACCCTAGTGCCGCAACGCCGGAGGCGCTTACGGAGTTCCTTCGCATCAGTCGCCTTCAGGGAATCGACCCTCGTCGAGGTCCTTCATCAACCTGTCCAGGCGCCTTGCCGCATCGGCGAGATCGTGCTTCGCCGCGGCCGTGACGACCAACAGCTTCCGGGACAGCGCCATCCTTACGCCCTCCGGGACTTGCAGTGAGCGCACCCTTGTGTGTGCTTCTTTCAATCGGTCGGCGACGAGTTCGTAGAGCTCAAGTTGACTGTCGCGTTCCATGCACAGATTGTGCCATCTGGGGCGAGTTGTCGCCTCACGGGGCCTCAACACACAGCTGTGCCCCCCACCATCCGGTGGGGGGCACAGTGTTGTCGATGTGATCACCCGAGGGTGAATAAGCGCTGATCAGGCAGGAATCAGGCCTGAATCGTGCGCGGCTTGAAGGTGGGACGCGCACTTTCGTACGTGGCGATGTCCGCTTCGTTCTGAAGGGTGAGCGAGATGTCGTCCAGCCCTTCCAGCAGCCTCCAGCGGGCGTTGTCGTCGAGCTCGAACTCGGCGACGACGCCTTCCGCGCGGACCTGTCGGGCGACGAGGTCGACGGTGATCTCGGCGGTCGGGTCGGCCTCGGTCAGCTCCCACAGCCGGTCGACGGTCTCCTGCGGGAGGACGACCGTGAGCAGGCCGTTCTTCAGCGAGTTCCCGCGGAAGATGTCGGCGAAGCGGGAGGAGATGACCGTCTTGAACCCGAAGTTCTGCAGGGCCCAGACAGCGTGCTCGCGCGAGGAACCGGTACCGAAGTCGGGGCCGGCGACCAGGACGGTCGCGCCCTGGCGCTCCGGGCGGTTGGTGACGAACTCCGGGTCCTTGCGCCAGGCCTCGAACAGCCCGTCCTCGAACCCGTCGCGGGTGATCTTCTTCAGCCAGTGGGCCGGGATGATCTGGTCGGTGTCGACGTTGCTGCGGCGCAGCGGGACGGCCCGGCCGGTGTGGGTGGTGAAGGCTTCCATGATTCTCAGACTCCGGCGGTCGCGTCGGCGGCGGACAGGTCGGCGGGCGAGGCCAGGTGGCCCAGCACCGCGGTGGCCGCGGCCACCTGCGGGGAGACCAGGTGGGTGCGTCCGCCCTTGCCCTGCCGGCCCTCGAAGTTGCGGTTGGAGGTGGACGCGGAGCGCTCACCGGGCGCCAGTTGGTCGGGGTTCATGCCCAGACACATCGAGCAGCCCGCGTGCCGCCATTCGGCGCCGGCCTCCTTGAAGACCTTGTCCAGGCCCTCTTCCACGGCCTGCAGGGCGACCCGGACCGAGCCCGGGACGACCAGCATCCGCACACCGTCGGCGACTTTGCGGCCCTCGATGATCCCGGCGACGGCGCGCAGGTCCTCGATGCGGCCATTGGTGCAGGAGCCTACGAAGACGGTGTCGACCTTGATGTCGCGCAGCGGCTGCCCGGCGGTCAACCCCATGTACTCCAGGGCCTTTTCGGCGGCCAGACGCTCCGAAGCGTCCTCGTACGAAGCCGGGTCGGGGACGTTGGCCGACAGCGGCGCGCCCTGGCCCGGGTTGGTGCCCCAGGTGACGAACGGGGACAGCGCGGCGCCGTCGATGACGACCTCCGCGTCGAAGACCGCGTCCTCGTCGGTGCGCAGGGTCTTCCAGTACTCGACCGCGGCGTCCCAGTCCTCGCCCGCGGGGGCGTGGTCGCGGCCCTGGAGGTAGTCGAAGGTGGTCTGGTCCGGGGCGATCATGCCCGCCCGGGCGCCGGCCTCGATCGACATGTTGCAGATGGTCATGCGGGCTTCCATCGACAGCTTCTCGATGGCCTCGCCGCGGTACTCCAAGATGTAGCCCTGGCCGCCGCCGGTGCCGATCTTGGCGATGATCGCCAGGATCAGGTCCTTGGCGGTGACACCCTCGGCCAGCGCGCCGGTGACGGTGATCGCCATCGTCTTCGGGCGGGCCAGCGGCAGCGTCTGGGTGGCCAGCACGTGCTCGACCTGGCTGGTGCCGATGCCGAAGGCCAGCGCACCGAAGGCGCCGTGGGTGGAGGTGTGCGAGTCACCGCAGACCACGGTGGTACCCGGCTGGGTCAGACCCAGCTGCGGCCCCACCACGTGCACGACACCCTGCTCGACATCACCCAGCGAGTGCAGCCGGACGCCAAACTCGGCGCAGTTCCTGCGCAGCGTCTCCAGCTGGGCCCGGGAGACCGGGTCCGCGATCGGCTTGTCGATGTCGAGCGTGGGGGTGTTGTGGTCCTCGGTCGCGATGGTGAGGTCGAGGCGTCGGACCTTGCGGCCGGCCTGGCGCAGACCCTCGAAGGCCTGCGGGCTGGTCACCTCGTGCAGCAGGTGCAGATCAATGAAGAGGAGGTCGGGCTCGCCTTCGGCGCGCCGGACGACATGGTCGTCCCAGACCTTCTCCGCGAGTGTCCTACCCATCGCTTTCCCTCCGGCCGGCCGGTTGTGCCGGCGCTTCATAGAGATCTGTTGCGCCTGATCGCCCGTACCCCACGTCTCGGACGACGGCTCGGACCCAGTGGTTCGTGGACCCGCACATACAGACTCGCTTGTTCTTGGAAAAATTGAACTTGCGTTTCACAGTGTGAGACGCGAATATCGTTTCATGGACAACTCTAGCGGCGTCGGCGTTCTCGACAAGGCAGCTCTGGTATTGAGCGCACTGGAGTCCGGTCCGGCCACCCTCGCCGGGCTGGTCGCGGCGACAGGGCTCGCACGACCCACGGCACACCGGCTGGCCGTGGCACTGGAACACCACCGGATGGTGGCGAGGGACATGCAGGGCCGGTTCATCCTCGGTCCGCGGCTGGCGGAGCTCGCCGCCGCGGCCGGCGAGGACCGCCTGCTGGCCACGGCGGGACCGGTACTGACCCACCTGCGCGACGTGACGGGCGAGAGCGCGCAGCTCTACCGCCGTCAGGGAGACATGCGCATCTGCGTGGCGGCCGCCGAGCGGCTGTCGGGCCTGCGGGACACCGTCCCGGTGGGCTCCACGCTCCCGATGAAGGCCGGCTCGGCCGCGCAGATCCTGATGGCCTGGGAGGAGCCCGAGCGGCTCCACCGCGGCCTGCAGGGCGCGCGCTTCACGGCGACGGCGCTCTCGGGCGTACGGCGCCGCGGCTGGGCGCAGTCGATCGGCGAGCGGGAGCCCGGCGTGGCCTCCGTGTCGGCGCCCGTGCGCGGGCCGTCGAACCGCGTGGTGGCCTCCGTGTCGGTCTCCGGGCCGATCGAGCGCCTGACCCGCCACCCGGGCCGGATGCACGCCCAGGCCGTCATCGACGCGGCCGCCCGCCTCACGGAGGCCCTGCGCCGCTCCGGCTGACCCTGCACCACCTTCCCCCGTCCACTTCCGGGCCCGGGGGCGCGTACGACGCCGCACACGTCCGAACACGCGCCTCCGGGCCCGCACTTGTGAGGTGTGCGCGGACAAAGCGAAGAGGCCCTCCGCGATGAACGCGGAGGGCCTCTCCTGTGCGTACCCCCGACCGGATTCGAACCGGCGCTACCGCCTTGAGAGGGCGGCGTGCTAGGCCGCTACACAACGGGGGCTTGCAGGTACTGCGCTGGGCTACCAGGACTCGAACCTAGAACAAAGGAACCAGAAACCTTCGTGTTGCCAATTACACCATAGCCCAAGGGTGGTCTAGACCAGACCACAGTACCCCCGACCGGATTCGAACCGGCGCTACCGCCTTGAGAGGGCGGCGTGCTAGGCCGCTACACAACGGGGGCCCTAGCGATCCTGCATCAAAACATCCGGGTGCGACCCTGGAGATCTCGCGGGAAGGATCTGTACCCCCGACCGGATTCGAACCGGCGCTACCGCCTTGAGAGGGCGGCGTGCTAGGCCGCTACACAACGGGGGCAAAGCACTGCGTTACTGCTGCACTGCGCTGGGGTACCAGGACTCGAACCTAGAATAAGGGAACCAGAAACCCTCGTGTTGCCAATTACACTATACCCCACTGAAAGTCAAGCCCTTGGGGGGATTTTCTTTCGAGTGGCGCCCCCGTCCGGCCTTTCGGCCCGCTCCGGCGGCGCAGAAAGAACATTACCGGATGCCTGACCGTGCTCCAAAACGGGTATCTGCCGCCAGCAGCTCCGGGAGCTGGTCGAGGCCCTCGATCCGGTGTGCGCCCTCGGGTCCCGGCCCCCGGCCGCCGGTCCTGTCGAGCCAGAAGGCCCGCAGGCCGGCATCACGGGCCCCGCGGGCGTCGATCTCGGGCTGGTCCCCCACGTACGCCACCTCGCCCGGCGGCAGCCCGAGCGCCTCGCACGCCGCGAGGAAGGCGCCCGCCTCGGGCTTGCTCACCCCGAGCTCGACGGCGCAGACCAGCACTTCGAAGCGGTCGCGCAGGCCGAGGTCGCGGAGCTTGGGGTCCTGGTTGACGAGGGAGGAGTTGGAGAGCACCCCGTGCCGGTAGTCCGCCGCGAGGGTGTCGAGTACGGGCACCACGTCCGGGAAGACCTTCCAGCCGGCCTTGTAGTGCTCGACGTACTGGTCGAACCAGGCATCGGCCTCGTCATCGGTCATCCCGGGCTCCTCCAGGAACTCCCGCACCCGGTCCCGGCGCTGCCCCTGGAAGGTGCCCTCACCGGCCGCGAACCGCTCCCAGTACCGGTCGGTGATCCGCCGCCACAGCGCGAGCGCCTCCACGGGGGTCCCGTACCGCTCCGCGATCCCCTCGGCCGCCAGCTGCCGCGCGAGCCCGGCGGCGTCGGCCCCGGTGTAGTCGAACAGGGTGTCGTCGATGTCCCACAGCACGGCGCGGATCGGCATGGTGCCGAGCCTACGCCCGGCGCGCGTCCTCGGTGGGCACGACGAAGAAGTCCGTCAGGAAACAGGTGATCTCCCCCGCGGCGTCCCGGCCGACCCAGGTCGGGTAGGCCCCGTCGCCCCAGCCGGACGTGAAGGCGGCGAGGTTGTGCCCGTCCCGTCCCTCGGCGAGGAACATCATGGGGCCGTCCCCGGCGGCCTCCATGGCCGCCCAGACCGGCCCTTCCTCCTCCTCGGTGCCGGGGAACGCCCCGTCCGCGGAGGGGTCGTAGAAGCAGCCGGTGCCCGCGTCCACTCCGTAGCCGTAGAACTCGTCCTCGCCGAGCTCCGCCGGGTCCTGCCCCTCCTGGAGTGCGATCTCCCAGGTCACCGCGGGGACGTCACGGATCACGAGGCGGGCCGCGGCGACCCGGGTGTGCGGGCGCGCCGCCGCGGGCTCCCCCGGACGCGCCAGCGTGGCGATCGCGGCCTCCACCCGGTAACGGCCCGGGGGCACCTGCGCGGTGAAGGGCTCGACGTCGCCCGACCCCAGGTAGACGAACGGGTCGCAGGCCACGACCCGGCCGGTGGGCAGCGACAGCTCGCCCACCCCGACCGTCGCCATGGTCCCCGTCACGCCGCTCTCGTACGAGAAGGTGTGACCGGGGGTGAAGTGCAGGGAGTAGTCGGGGGCGGTCATGGGCACGGCTGCGGCCTTCCTGGTGGGGCGGAGATCAACTGTGCGCACCATAGGGCCCGGCTCCGACAACGCCACAGGGGGCGGCGGCCGGAGGTCCGGGCGCCGCCCCCTGTGGGACGTACGGGAAAGCTACGCGGAGAGCTTCGCCAGGGCCGCGTCGATGCGGGACAGGGAGCGGTCCTTGCCCAGGATCTCCAGGGACTCGAACAGCGGCAGGCCGACCGTGCGGCCGGTGACCGCCACGCGGACCGGGGCCTGGGCCTTGCCGAGCTTGAGGCCGTGGGCCTCGCCGGCGGTCAGGACGGCCTGCTTGAGGGACTCCGGGTCCGACCAGTCGGCGGCGGAGAGGTTCTCGCGGGCCGTGGTGAGGAGGGCCGCCGGCTCGCCCTTCATCGCCTTGTCCCAGGACGCCTGGTCCTCCACCGGCTCCTTGAGGAACAGGAAGTCGACGTTGGCCGTGATGTCGGAGAGGACCGTGACGCGGGTCTGGGCGTACGGGGCGATGCGCGCCCACGCCTCGGTGTCGAAGTCCTCCGGCGCCCAGTTGGCGTGCGGGGCCTGGAGCCACGGGGCGCAGCGGTCCGCGAAGACCTTCGGGTCGAGCAGGCGGATGTGGTCGCCGTTGATCGACTCGGCCTTCTTCAGGTCGAAGCGCGCCGGGTTGGCGTTGACGCCGTCGATGTCGAACTTCGACACCATCTCCTCGATCGAGAAGACGTCCTGGTCCTTGGAGAAGGACCAGCCGAGCAGCGAGAGGTAGTTCAGCAGGCCCTCGGGGAGGAAGCCGCGCTCGCGGTACAGGTTGAGCGAGGCCTCGGGGTCGCGCTTGGAGAGCTTCTTGTTGCCCTCGCCCATCACGTACGGCAGGTGGCCGAAGGCGGGGGTGGTCTTGGCGACGCCCAGCTCGATCAGCGCCTTGTAGAGGGCGATCTGGCGGGGGGTGGAGGAGAGCAGGTCCTCGCCGCGCAGGACGTGCGTGATCTCCATCAGCGCGTCGTCGACCGGGTTGACCAGCGTGTACAGCGGGGCGCTGTTGGCCCGGACGATGCCGAAGTCCGGCACGTTGTCCGGGGTGAAGGTGAGCTCGCCGCGGACGAGGTCCGTGAAGGTGATCGGCTCGTCGGGCATCCGGAAGCGGACGATGGCCGCGCGGTGCTCGCCCTCGTACGCCTCCACCTGGACCTGGGTCAGCTCGCGGCAGTGGCCGTCGTAGCCGGAGGGCTTGCCGGCGGCGCGGGCGGCCGCGCGGCGCGCGTCGAGCTCCTCGGTGGTGCAGTAGCACTTGTAGGCGTAGCCGCCGTCGAGGAGCCGCTGGGCGACGTCCTTGTAGATGTCCATGCGCTCGGACTGGCGGTACGGGGCGTGCGGGCCGCCCACCTCGGGACCCTCGTCCCAGGTGAAGCCGAGCCAGCGCAGCGAGTCGAGCAGCTGGTCGTACGACTCCTCGGAGTCGCGCGCCGCGTCGGTGTCCTCGATGCGGAAGACGAACGTGCCGCCGTGGTGGCGGGCGAACGCCCAGTTGAAGAGTGCCGTGCGGACCAGGCCCACGTGGGGGTTGCCGGTCGGGGACGGACAGAAACGTACGCGGGGGGTCGCGTTAGCCACGCTTGATCACCTTGTTGGTGAGAGTGCCGATGCCTTCGATGGTGACGGCGACCTCGTCGCCGACGTTGAGGGGGCCGACTCCGGCCGGGGTCCCCGTGAGGATGACGTCGCCCGGGAGCAGCGTCATGGCCTCGGTGATGTGCACGACCAGGTCCTCGATGGAGCGGACCATGTCGCTGGTGCGGCCGAGCTGGCGCTGTTCGCCGTTGACCGTGCACTGGATGGTCAGATCGCTCGGGTCCAGGTCGGTCTCGATCCAGGGGCCGAGGGGGCAGGAGCTGTCGAAGCCCTTGGCCCGCGCCCACTGCTTCTCGCGCTGCTGGACGTCGCGCGCGGTGACGTCGTTGGCGCAGGTGTAGCCGAGGATGACGTCCTTGACGCGCTCGCGCGGGACCTCGCGGCACATGCGGCCGATGACGACGGCGAGCTCCGCCTCGTGGTGGAGGTCCTGGGAGAAGGAGGGGTACGCGATCGGGTCGCCCGGGCCGACCACCGAGGTGGAGGGCTTGAAGAAGGTGATCGGAGCTTCCGGGACCTCGTTGCCGAGCTCCGCCGCGTGCTCCGCGTAGTTGCGGCCGATGGCCACGACCTTGTTCGGGAGCACCGGCGGCAGCAGCCGGACCTTGCTCAGCGGGACCTTCGTGCCGGAGAGCTCGAAGTCCGCGAACGGGATGCCCTTGATGATGTCGAGGACGAGCTCCCCCTCGGCGCCGGGGGCGGCGTCGCCCTCGACCGCGCCGAAGGCGACATTGCCGTCGATCGAGAACCTGGCGATGCGCACGTGTTGCGTCTGCCCCTCTTGTGTTTCCGCTGGCTGGAGTCTGCGGACTCCAGGCTAACGCGCGGGGCTGGGGCGCTTCGCGTTGATTCCGGGGGCGGCTACGGCGCGGCGGTGACGACCGGCGCGTCCATCAGGACCGTGCGGCGCGGGTTGGCGGTCTGGGCCGGCAGCTCGACGGAGTGCTCCGGGGTGGCCGGGGCCGCCTGCAGCTCCTCTGCGTCCTTGAGGTGCGCGAGGGTCGTGCGGCGGGGGTTGGCTATGTTGCGGAACATCGACGTCGTCTTCATGGGAGCTTCGGGCCTCGGCTAGGTCGGTGAGGGTCGGTTGACGCGGCCGTCAACCGTGTAAAGGGCAAGGCTAAACATCTAAATCCCTCGCCGAACCGGTAAGTAATGGCCAGGGCTATGTGAGTTTGCTCACCAGCGACCCGGCAATACGGGCATAACAGGCAGTCAATACGCCCCGAAGAAACGGACATTGCGCCACTGAATGCTCCATTCCGCTCCTGATCATCTCGACTGGGACACCCCATAGCCCTTGACGTTTGGGCGATGTACGTCCGGTTTCTCCCGAAAGGGACTCCACATCCCGTAGCACGGCTGTCACAAGCCGTCACCGACTCTCCGGGCCGACACGCGCACCTTGTTGGAGATCCGCCACTGTGCTGGAATTCGCGGGACCACCGCGGGAATCAACCGGCGCGCAGGTGGCGCGACTAGCGCCGAGCGCGGTGGCACATGAGAGGGAGACGCGCCGGTCACCGACGACCACCATGGGGCCGTTAGTGCCCCACGACTCGACACCGTTCCACCGGTCGCCCGGGGGAACGCCTGGTCCAGAGGTTGCGACGCTAGTGCAGGGACGATTCAAGAGGGATGGCAAGGGGTCTCCCCAGGCCCGCCAGGGCCGTGGGGATGCCGCGGCCGAGCAGGAGCCGCGCGGGACCGACCGTGGCACCTCGCCCCAGCACGCCCAGAACCGCGGGCCGGCTGTCGAAGGCGCGGGCCACGACGCCTCCGCCACGGTGAAGGCGAAGGGCCGCGGGAAGCCCGCCAAGGCCGGGCAGACCGAGCAGCAGGACACGGCGATACCGAAGGCCCCCAGCGGGCCCGGTTCCCGTCTCGCCATGCAGAACTGGCGAATCAGCACGCGCCTCGTGTCGCTGCTGACCCTGCCCGTCGTCGCCGCCACCACGCTCGGTGGCGTCCGTATCAACGACTCGCTCAACGACATCGCGCAGCTGGAGCACATGCAGCTGCTGACGACGATGACCCGGCAGGCCACCCACCTGGCCGCCATGCTCCAGGAGGAGCGGGACATCTCGGCGGGTCCGCTCTCGCTCTCCCAGGGCAAGAGCAACAGCACGGTCGACGGCAAGCGCCAGGAGACCGACAACGCGGCGAAGGCCTTCGCCGCCGCGACGGACAAGATCGAAGACGTCGAGGGCAAGGACGACACCCTCAAGTCGATCCGCAACAACATCCTGCAGATCGCCCGTCAGCTCGGCAACATCGAGGACATCCGCAAGCACGCGTACGCCAGCGGTGCCCAGCAGACCGTCACCGAGTACAACGCGCTGATCGTCTCGCTGCTCTCCCTCTCCCAGGACATGGCCCAGGCCACCTCCAACCCGGAGATGATCAAGCGCACGCGCGCCCTGGCGGCGTTCTCCTCCGCCAAGGAGTACGCCTCCATCCAGCGCGCGATCATCGCCGCCTCGCTCCCCGAGACCTCGGACCGGCAGGGCAACCTGAAGGAGAACGACCGTCTGTACGCGCTCTCCGCCCAGCGCGGTGAGCAGCAGTCGAAGAAGACCTTCGAGCTCGTCTACCAGGGCAGTTCCACGGAACTCCTCGCCGGCCTCGGCGACGGCAACTCCGAGATCGCCACCGCCGACCACTACGCGCGCCGCGTGCTCTCCACCCAGGACGCCTTCCTCCGCGAGAAGAACCGCTCCTGGCTCGACTGGTACGACGCCGACGGCACCAAGCTCTCCGCCATGAAGCAGATCGAGCTCAGCCTGCTCGAGGACATGGAGCAGAAGGCCCGCGAGCTCAAGCAGGAGTCGCAGCAGGACGCCATCATCAACGGTGCCCTGATCCTCCTCGTGCTCGGCGTCTCCCTCGTCGGCGCCTTCGTCATGGCCCGCTCGATGATCCGCTCGCTGCGCCGGCTCCAGGACACCGCCACCCGCGTTGCCCAGGACCGCCTGCCCGAGCTCGTCAAGCAGCTCTCCGAGTCCGACCCGCAGGACGTCGACACGTCCGTGGAGTCCGTCGGCGTGCACACCCGCGACGAGATCGGCCAGGTGGCCGCGGCCTTCGACGACGTGCACCGCGAGGCCGTCCGCCTCGCCGCCGAGCAGGCCCTCCTGCGGGGCAACGTCAACGCGATGTTCACCAACCTCTCGCGCCGTTCGCAGGGCCTCATCCAGCGTCAGCTCTCGCTCATCTCCGAGCTGGAGTCGCGCGAGGCCGACCCGGACCAGCTCTCCTCGCTCTTCAAGCTCGACCACCTCGCGACCCGCATGCGCCGTAACGGCGAAAACCTCCTCGTCCTCGCGGGCGAGGAGCCGGGCCGCCGGTGGACCCGCCCCGTCCCGCTCGTCGACGTGCTCCGTGCCGCCGCGTCCGAGGTGGAGCAGTACGAGCGCATCGAACTGGCCTCGGTGCCGGGCACCGATGTCGCCGGCCGCGTCGTCAACGACCTCGTGCACCTCCTCGCCGAGCTGCTGGAGAACGCCACCTCGTTCTCCTCCCCGCAGACCAAGGTCAGGGTCACCGGTCACGCGCTTCCCGACGGCCGCGTGCTCGTCGAGATCCACGACACCGGCATCGGCCTCTCCCCCGAGGACCTCGCCGCGATCAACGAGCGCCTCGCGGCGCCGCCGACCGTGGACGTCTCCGTCTCCCGCCGCATGGGCCTGTTCGTGGTCGGCCGGCTGTCCCTGCGACACGGCATCCGCATCCAGCTGCGCCCCTCCGACTCGGGCGGTACGACGGCCCTCGTCATGCTTCCGGTGGACGTCGCCCAGGGCGGCAAGAAGCCGGGTGGTCCGGGCGGCCAGGCTCCGGCCGGCGGCCCCGCCGCGCAGGGCTCCGTTCCCGGTCCGGCCGCACGCCAGTCCGTCGGCGCGGGTCCGCAGCGCGGCCAGGTCGGCGCGGGCGGTCAGCGTGCCGCGCTGCCGGGCCGCGACGGCAATGGCGGCCCGCAGGGTGGCCGGCCGCAGCAGCCGTCCGGTCCCGGTGCCCGCCCGCAGCAGGGCGGCCAGGGCGGCTTCGGCGGCGGTGCTCCGACCGGTCCGACCGGCACGGGCCAGGGCCAGGGTGCTTTCGGCGGCGGTGCTCCGCTGCCGGGCCGCGGTGCGGCCGGCGCGGGTGCCGGCGCTCCGGGCTTCACGGGTGCCGGGCTGTCCGGTGGCCCGCAGGCCCGTCCGACGGCCGGCCCCTCGGGGTTCCCGCAGGGCAACGGCTTCGAGCGCCCGCAGCAGCAGCCGCAGGCCCCGCAGCCCCAGCAGCAGCCGCAGCAGCCGCAGCCGCAGCCGCAGCCGCAGCCCCAGTCGTTCCAGCAGCAGTCCGCCCCCGCGGCGCCGGCTCAGAACGGCCAGCGGCCGCAGCTGCCGCCGCGCGGCGGTGCTCCGCGTGCGGAGCTTCCCGCCCCGCAGACCACGAGCTGGGGTGCCGACCAGGCCCGCGGCCACGACGAGCTCTCGGGCCCCGGCTCCACTGCCGAGTTCGCCCGCCCGGACTTCAACGCCCCGCTCCCCCAGGGGAACGCCGGCAACAGCACGACCGGGCAGTTCGAGCGTCCGGACGTACGGGGCTTCCAGGACCAGTCGACCACCGGCCAGTTCGAGCGCCCGGGTGCTTACCAGCCCCAGCGTCCCGGCGGCCCCGGTGTCGGCGGGTACGCTCCGCAGCAGGCCCCGCAGCAGCAGCCGCAGGCTCCGCGCCTTCCGCAGGCGCCGCAGCCCGAGGCCCTGCCGCCGGCCCCGAGCCGGGGCGAGGCCCGCAGCCCGATCTTCGACACGCTGGAGTCGAACTGGTTCCGCGAGGAGGGGCAGCCGCCCGCCCCGCAGGCACCGGCCACGGCGATCCCCCAGCAGGGTCAGCAGCCGCAGCAGTCCGCCCCCGCGGTCCCGGCCCCGCAGCAGCACCAGCTGCCGCAGCGCGGCCAGGAGCACGCGGCCGAGCCCGCCGCGGCGACGACCGGCGCCACGCCGACCGTCAGCTGGCGCTCCTCGCCGAACGACGAGCTGATGCGGCAGGCCGAGCGCGTGCGCCAGCCCGCCGCCGGCGGGATCACCACCTCGGGGCTGCCCCGCAGGGTCCCGCGGGCGAACCTCGTGGCCGGTACCGCGCAGCAGCAGTCCGACGCGCAGGCCGGTCCGCAGGTCTCGCGGGCACCCGACGACGTCCGCGGCCGTCTGACCAACCTCCGACGGGGTATTCAGCAGGGTCGCCAGGCCGGCAACAGCGGTCCGGCGACCGGCAGTTACCACATCGACCCCACTTACCAGCAGGAGCGTTAGTTGAGTTCGATGAGCCAGGCGGCACAGAACCTGAACTGGTTGATCACCAACTTCGTGGACAACACCCCCGGGGTGTCCCACACGGTGGTGGTCTCCGCCGACGGCCTCCTTCTGGCGATGTCCGAAGGCTTCCCCCGCGACCGCGCCGATCAGCTGGCGGCCGTGGCCTCCGGTCTGACCTCGCTGACCGCAGGAGCCTCCCGCATCTTCGAGGGCGGCGCCGTCAACCAGACCGTGGTCGAGATGGACCGCGGATTCCTCTTCCTGATGTCCGTCTCCGACGGATCCTCGTTGGCCGTGCTCGCGCACCCCGAATGCGACATCGGCCTCGTGGGCTACGAGATGGCCCTCCTCGTGGACCGCGCCGGCAGCGTCCTCACCCCGGACCTGCGCGCGGAGCTGCAGGGAAGCCTGCTCATCTGACTGCCCGCCTCCCGGTCGGCCGGTACTGCCGGCCGGGAGCCCGGGGCCCCCGACCCGGAACCCAGTACACCCGACAGGCCGTCATACCGTCCCCCCACCGGCCGCCCCGTCAGACGGCACGCTGACCACTGCTGTCCAGCCCGGAGGATCAATGACCCCGCCCCCCGCCTACCCCGATGCGTACGGAGATTCGTACTCGGAAGGCGAACAGCCGCTGGTGCGTCCGTACGCGATGACCGGCGGCCGTACCCGGCCTCGCTACCAGCTCGCCATCGAGGCCCTGGTCAGCACCACGGCCGATCCGATGCACCTGTCCGGCCTGCTCCCCGAGCACCAGCGCATCTGCACCCTGTGCCGTGAGGTCAAGTCGGTCGCCGAAGTCTCCGCACTGCTGTCGATGCCGCTCGGTGTCGCCCGGATCCTCGTCGCCGACCTGGCGGAGGCCGGAATGGTGGCCATCCACCAGCCGGGCAATGGAGAGGCCGGCGGCACGCCGGACGTGACACTGCTCGAAAGGGTGCTCAGTGGACTTCGCAAGCTCTAACGGAGGGGCGGCCCGCTCCACCACCTCCGCGAAGATCGTGGTGGCGGGCGGCTTCGGCGTGGGCAAGACCACGTTCGTCGGCGCGGTCTCCGAGATCAACCCGCTGCGCACCGAAGCCGTCATGACCAGCGCCTCCGCCGGTATCGACGACCTCACGCACACCGGTGACAAGACGACCACCACGGTCGCCATGGACTTCGGCCGCATCACCCTGGACCAGGACCTGATCCTGTACCTCTTCGGTACCCCCGGACAGGACCGCTTCTGGTTCATGTGGGACGACCTCGTTCGCGGCGCCATCGGCGCGATCGTGCTGGTCGACACCCGTCGTCTCGCCGACTGCTTCCCTGCGGTGGACTACTTCGAGAACAGCGGCCTGCCGTTCGTCGTGGCCCTCAACGGCTTCGAGGGACACCAGCCGTACACCCCGGAGGAGGTGCGCGAGGCCCTGCAGATCGGTCCCGACGCACCGATCATCACCACCGACGCCCGCCACCGCGCGGACGCCAAGAGCGCGCTCATCACACTCGTCGAGCACGCCCTCATGGCACGCCTCAAGTAACACCCACACCGCCTGGCCGGCTCAAGCGGCACCACTCAAGTACCACCGGTTCTTCACAACGTGAGAGGGCGGGCTGTGTCATAGAACACGGCCCGCCCTCTTCGTTCATAACGTTTCGACAGACAATTGCGGCCAGTTCGCCACAGGGCGCGTTCGTTTGATGCCGCTGCGCTCACAACTCCCCCCATTTTTGCCGCGGGACGCTCTTTATGTCCGTTTTACGTGGGGCATACGGCTCTGGGAGCGGCCGGTTTCAACTGTTTGGAACACAGCCGTCAACCGTGCTGGAATTCAACGAACTAGCTAGTAGCACCGCCGGAAGGTTGTTGGTCGAGTGAGGCGAAGCAACGCAAGCCCCGCGGATGAACCCGCGCGCGGCAACTTCACCCCGCCGCCGCGAGCGGCCGCGTCGCCCGTCGACGTGCCCGTGGCCCCGCCCGTGAGCAGCGGGAGCACCTCCAGGTTCTCCCCCCGCAACTGGCGCGTGCCGACCCGTCTGAACGCCATCCTGCTCGTGCCGGCCCTCGTCGGCCTGGTCATGGGCGGCTTCCAGGTGAAGGGCTCCGTCGACACCTGGAACGAGGCCAAGGACGCCGAGAAGATAGCCAGGGTCGTCCAGGCGGCCTCGGAATACAGCCAGGCGTTGCTCAACGAGCGTGACCTCACCGCCGAGCCCCTGCTGTCCGGCGATTCCAAGAACGACATCGTCACCAAGGTGCGCGGGACGACCGACTCGGCCAAGCTGAAGTTCGACCAGGCCGTCAAGGACGTCCCCAAGAACCACGGCCTGGAGCGTCGCCTGGAGCTCTTCCGCGCGGAGGAGCCCAAGCTGACCCAGGTCCGCGACAAGGCGTACCAGGCGGCACTCGAAACCCAGAAGAAGAACCTCGCGAACGGCCAGCCGGGTCCCATCCCGACTGAAGAGGGGTACGTGCTGGTCCAGCACTACCTCATGCAGTTCGCGAACGAGCTCGGCCTCGGCACCGGCAACGTGACCTCGTACGGCCGCATGGTCTACGCGATCCAGCTCGCCAAGGCCGCGAACTCGCTGCAGCGTTCCGTCGGCACCCACCTGCTGGTCCGCCCGAACCCGGACGAGAACATACGCAAGTCCCAGCTCGTCGCCTTCTCCTCCTACGCCTACCTCGAGGAAATCGCCATCGGCGAGTACGTCGCGGCGGGCACCGAGGAGGACGTGAACCGGCTCAAGCAGGTCATGGCCGAGAAGTCCAAGGCGGGCGAAGCCCGGCTGGCCGCGGCCAAGGCGCAGGCGGAGCAGGCCGGCGTCAAGTTCGTGCCGCCGCCGGTCGGGGCCAACAACTCCCCGCTCGCCGGCATGACCGACGCGATCGCCAGCGGCGCCTCCAAGAAGACGCTGATCGACGGCGGCACCACGCCCATGGCCTGGCAGGCCGCCGCCACCGCGAAGTTCGACGGCTACGACGACGTCGAGAAGGAACTCCTCGACAAGGCCGTCAAGGACGCCGTCGCGGTCTCCGAGGACGCCCGCAACGAGGCCATCACCAACGGCGCCATCGTGGTCGTGGCCCTGCTCGCGGCCTTCATCCTCGCGGGCCTCATGGCCCGCCAGATGGGCCGTGCGATGCGCCGCCTGCGCTCCGCCGCCTTCGACATCGCCGAGCAGCGCCTGCCGTCGCTCGTCGACCAGCTCTCGCGCACCGACCCGGGCAAGGTCGACACCCGCGTGCACCCGATCCCGATCGACTCCGCGGACGAGATCGGCGAGGTCGCCCGCGCCTTCGACCAGGTCCACCGGGAAGCGGTCCGGCTCGCCGCCGAGCAGGCGCTCCTGCGAGGGAACGTCAACGCGATCTTCACGAACCTCTCCATGCGCAACCAGTCGCTGATCGAGGGCCAGCTGACCCTCATCACCGACCTGGAGAACAACGAGGCCGACCCGGACCAGCTGGAGAACCTCTTCCGCCTGGACCACCTGGCCACCCGCATGCGCCGCAACGGCGAGAACCTCCTCATCCTCGCGGGTGAGGAGCCGGGCCGCCGCTGGGACCAGCCGGTCCCCCTCGTCGACGTCCTGCGCGCCGCCTCCTCCGAGGTGGAGCAGTACGAGCGCATCGAGCTCTCCGGGGTCTCCGACGCCGAGATCCACGGCCAGGCCGTGACCGACCTCGTGCACCTGCTTGCCGAGCTGCTGGAGAACGCCACCACGTTCTCCTCCCCGCAGACCAAGGTCCGCGTCAACGCGACCCGTCTGCCGGACGGCCGCGTGATGATCGAGATCCACGACAAGGGCATCGGCCTCACCGCCGAGGACTTCGCGGACATCAACCACAAGCTCGCCAACCCGCCGACCGTGGACGCCGCGATCTCGCAGCGCATGGGTCTGTTCGTGGTCGGCCGGCTGGCGGACCGCCACAGCATCCGCGTCCAGCTGCGCCCCTCGGGCGAGGCGGCCGGAACCACCTCGCTGATCATGCTCCCGGACGCCATCACCCACGGTGGCGGCGGCGAGGGCATGCCGGAGGACGACTTCACGGTCTCCTCGATGATCCCGCAGCAGCAGGCCCAGCAGGCCGCCCCGCTGCGCACGGCCGCCGAGCTCGGCTTCGACGACTCGCGCTATGACCAGCAGGGCTCCGACGGTCGCGACCTCGACCCGGTGGGCCGCTCCCTCGTCCGCGAGGAGCGCCGTGCCGCGCTGGAGGCCCAGGCCCAGGGCGGTTACCCGCAGGATCAGCAGCAGGGCTATCCGGAACCTCAGCCTGAACACGGGTACCAGCCGTACCAGGGCTACGAGCAGCAGGCCGAGCAGGGCTACGACTCCCCTTACGAGGCTCAGCAGCCGCAGCAGGGCTACGAGGCCTACCAGCAGCAGGACTACGGCTATGCGGAAGCCGGCTACCCGGACCCGCAGCAGGCCGGGCAGAATTACGACGGCGGCTACGAGGCCCAGCAGGAGCAGGCCGAGTGGCCGGAGCGGAACTCCTACCAGCCGGCGTACGAGCAGGACTACCGCACCGAATCGGAATCCCCTGCCGTACCCGAACAGGCCCCGGAGCGCGTAGGCTTCGACCGTCCGGGCGCCGCTGCGGACACCGGTCACGCGATGACCGGAGCGGGCCTGCCGCGCCGTGGCAGCCAGCAGCAGTGGCAGCCGGCACAGCAGGAAGCGGAGTCCTCCGGATCCCTCTTCGAGCAGCGGCCGCCGCGTCAGCAGCAGCCCGCGGCCGCGGAGCGGGAACCGGAGAGCACGGAAGACGGCGGCGCGTGGCGCTCGGGCAACGACGAGCGCTGGCAGCAGGCCGCCAAACTCCGTGAGCCGAAGGCGGGCGGGGTCACCCCGTCCGGTCTTCCTCGGCGGGTGCCCAAGGCCAACCTGGTCGAGGGCGCGGCGGAGACGACCCCGCAGGGAGGCCCCCAGGTCTCCCGCGCCCCGGAGGACGTCCGCGGCAGGTTGAGCAACCTGCGGCGGGGTGTCCAGCAGGGACGCAACGCGGGTTCCGAGCAGTCAAGTAACAGCTATGACCAGGAGCGTTAGTGTGAGCGCGATGAGCCAGGCGGCGCAGAACCTGAACTGGTTGATCACCAACTTCGTGGACAACACCCCCGGGGTGTCCCACACGGTGGTGGTCTCCGCCGACGGCCTTCTGCTGGCGATGTCCGACGGATTTCCGCGCGACCGCGCCGATCAGCTGGCGGCGGTTGCCTCCGGTCTGACCTCGCTGACCGCAGGAGCCTCCCGCATCTTCGAGGGCGGCGCCGTCAACCAGACCGTGGTCGAGATGGACCGCGGATTCCTCTTCCTCATGTCCGTCTCCGACGGGTCCTCCCTCGCGGTGCTGGCGCACCCCGAGTGCGACATCGGCCTCGTGGGCTACGAGATGGCCCTTCTGGTGGATCGCGCGGGCAGTGTCCTGACCCCGGACCTGCGTGCGGAGCTGCAGGGAAGTCTTCTCAACTAATAGACAGGCAGTGTGTTTCGCGTCATCGCACCGTAGGGTGCGGTGGCGCGGTTCCACAGGGAGTACTGCGTTCTTGGAGTCGGAGGAGGAAACGTGACAACACCCGGAGGACATCCTTATGGCGGCGCGCAGCAGCCGCAGGGTGGGCACGACCAGAACCGCTTCAACTTCCCCTCCGCTCCCAGCCGGCCCATGCCGGAGCACAACCCGTACCAGCAACAGCCGTACGGACAGCCCCAGCAGCCCCAGCAGCCGCACATGCCTCCGCAGCAGCCTCCGCGCGCTGCGCGGCAGCCGGCTCCCAAGGCGCACAACCCGCTGGTGCGCCCGTACGCGATGACCGGCGGCCGTACCCGGCCGCGCTACCAGCTCGCCATCGAGGCGCTGGTCAGTACCACGGCCGATCCCGCCCGGCTGCAAGGGCAGTTGCCCGAGCACCAGCGCATCTGCCGCCTGTGCCAGGAGATCAAATCCGTCGCGGAGATCTCGGCACTTCTCTCCATTCCTCTTGGTGTCGCCCGCATCCTCGTCGCCGACCTGGCGGAGGCGGGCCTTGTCGCCATTCACCAGCCCGGCGGCGACGAGTCTGCCGGCGGCCAGCCAGATGTGACACTGCTCGAAAGGGTGCTCAGTGGACTTCGCAAGCTCTAACGGCGGAGCGGCTCCCGCTCGCTCCACCACCTCCGCGAAGATCGTGGTGGCGGGCGGCTTCGGCGTGGGCAAGACCACGTTCGTCGGCGCGGTCTCCGAGATCAACCCGCTGCGCACCGAAGCCGTCATGACCAGCGCCTCCGCCGGAATCGACGACCTCACCCACACCGGTGACAAGACGACCACCACGGTCGCCATGGACTTCGGCCGCATCACCCTGGACCAGGACCTGATCCTGTACCTCTTCGGTACCCCCGGACAGGACCGCTTCTGGTTCATGTGGGACGACCTCGTCCGCGGCGCCATCGGCGCGGTGGTCCTCGTGGACACGCGCCGCCTGGCGGACTGCTTCCCCGCGGTGGACTACTTCGAGAACAGCGGCCTGCCGTTCGTGATCGCGCTCAACGGCTTCGACGGCCACCAGCCGTACACCCCGGAGGAGGTGCGCGAGGCCCTGCAGATCGGCCCCGACGCACCGATCATCACCACCGACGCCCGCCACCGCGCGGACGCCAAGAGCGCGCTCATCACGCTCGTCGAGCACGCCCTCATGGCACGCCTGCGGTAGGCGAGCCCGCCGGAACCCGACGAAGGCCCCCGTGTCGTACGACGCGGGGGCCTTCGCCCACGTCTCCCAGGCTCCCGGCGCCGGACACGCGGAAGGCCCCGCACCCATCAAGGGTGCGGGGCCTTCTCGGCTACTCGGCCAGGGGGATCAGCCCTGCCAGCTGTGCGGGGCGCGGAAGCCCGGGGTGCGCTCCAGGCGGCGCCAGCCGGCCTGGGAGCGGGGGGTGGTGACGGCCTCGGGGGTGGCGGCGGCGCGGGCCAGCAGGATCGCGGTGATCGCGGCCAGCTCCTCGGGGGCGGCGTTGCCCTTTTCGACGCGCAGCAGGGTGTCGGTGCTCATCGGTGGCTTCTCTCCTTTACTGCGGCGGGTTGCCGTGCTTGCGGGACGGCAGGTCGGCGTGCTTGTTGCGGAGCATGGCGAGGGCGGCCACGAGGGTCTCGCGGGTCTCGGCGGGGTCGATCACGTCGTCGACGAGGCCGCGCTCGGCCGCGTAGTACGGGTGCATCAGCTCGGCCTTGTACTCCTTGACCATGCGGACGCGCATGGCCTCGGGGTCCTCGGCATCCGCGATCTGCTTGCGGAAGATGACGTTGGCGGCACCCTCGGCGCCCATGACGGCGATCTCGTTGGTGGGCCAGGCGTAGGTGATGTCGGCGCCGATGGACTGGGAGTCCATGACGATGTACGCGCCGCCGTAGGCCTTGCGCAGGATCAGCGAGATCCGCGGGACGGTGGCGTTGCAGTACGCGTACAGCAGCTTGGCGCCGTGGCGGATGATGCCGCCGTGCTCCTGGTCGACGCCCGGCAGGAAGCCGGGGACGTCCAGGAGGGTGATGATCGGGATGTTGAAGGCGTCGCAGAGCTGGACGAAGCGCGCCGCCTTCTCGGAGGCGTGGATGTCCAGGACGCCGGCGAGGTGGCCGGGCTGGTTGGCGACGATGCCGACGACCTGTCCGTCCATCCGGGCCAGGGCGCAGATGATGTTGCGGGCCCAGCGCTCGTGGATCTCCAGGACGTCGCCCTCGTCGACGAGCTCCTCGATGACCTTGAGCATGTCGTACGGGCGGTTGCCGTCGGCGGGCACCAGGTCCAGCAGGACGTCGCTGCGGCGGTCGGCCGGGTCGCTCGTCTCGTGGACGGGCGGGTTCTCGCGGTTGTTGGAGGGCAGCATCGAGATGAGGTAGCGGACCTCGGAGATGCAGGTCTCCTCGTCGTCGTACGCGAAGTGCGCGACGCCCGAGGTCTCGGCGTGCACGTCGGCGCCGCCGAGGCCGTTCTGGGTGATCTCCTCGCCGGTCACCGCGCGGACCACGTCCGGGCCGGTGATGAACATCTGCGAGGTGTCCCGGACCATGAACACGAAGTCCGTCAGGGCCGGGGAGTACGCGGCGCCGCCGGCGCACGGGCCCAGCATGACCGAGATCTGCGGGATGACCCCGGAGGCCTTGGTGTTGCGCTGGAAGATGCCGCCGTAGCCGGCGAGGGCGGAGACGCCCTCCTGGATGCGGGCGCCGGCGCCGTCGTTCAGGGAGACCAGCGGGGCACCGGCCGCGATGGCCATGTCCATGATCTTGTGGATCTTCGTGGCGTGGGCCTCGCCCAGGGCGCCGCCGAAGATGCGGAAGTCGTGTGCGTAGACGAAGACCGTGCGGCCCTCGACCGTGCCCCAGCCGGTGATGACACCGTCGGTGTAGGGCTTCTTGGCCTCCAGGCCGAAGCCGGTCGCGCGGTGGCGGCGCAGCTGTTCGACCTCCTTGAAGGAACCTTCGTCGAGCAGCAGCGCGATGCGCTCACGGGCGGTGAGCTTGCCCTTGGCGTGCTGGGTCTCGGTCGCCCGGTCACTGGGGCCGCGCTGCGCCTGCTCGCGCAGGGAGTGCAGCTCGGCCACGCGCCCGCGGGCGTCCGTCGGCTCGCTCGGGGTCTGGTCCACAACGGTCATGTACCGACCTTACGAAGCGCGCCATCAAAAACCTCCGTTCATTCCACACAGTCTCGGGAGTCTTCCGCTGTCCGGCCCGCACAGTACGGCGGAGGGATGCAAGGACTCCACCAGAGGGGACCTTCGTCCTTTGTGGGCCTTCCACAAAACGACCTGACACCCCCACTAGATGTTGAAATTTGAACGGAATGGGTCTAGCGTCATTCCCGTTGAAGTCGTTGAAGATTCAACAGGACACAGACCAAGGAGCACGTCATGGGCATCTTCAGCCGCCGCAGCCAGGAGAACACCGCCGTCGCCACGCCGGAGGTCGACCCGGCACTCGCCGCCCTCACCGGCGACTACGCCATCGACCCCGCCCACAGCAGCATCGGCTTCACCGTCCGGCACGCCATGGTGACCAACGTCCGCGGCGGGTTCGACGCCTTCGAGGGCAGCCTGCACCTGGACGGCAGCGAGCCCGCCCGTTCCACCGCCTCCATCGACGTGACGATCGGCTCGGTCAGCACCGGCATCGCCGACCGCGACGCCCACCTGCTGGGCAGCGACTTCTTCGACGCCGAGCTGTTCCCGAAGATGACCTTCCGCTCCACCGGGGCGGCCCAGCTCGGCGGCGACAAGTACCGCATCACCGGTGAGCTGACGATCAAGGACGTGACCCGGCCGCTCTCCATCGACCTGGAGTTCAACGGCTCCGCCACCGACGTCTACGGCAGCGAGCGCGTCGGCTTCGAGGGCTCCGCCGAGATCCTGCGCTCCGAGTGGGGCCTGACCTGGAACGCCGCGCTGGAGGCCGGCGGTGTCATGGTCAGCGACAAGGTCAAGCTGACCTTCGACATCTCCGCGATCAAGCAGGCCTGACCGGCGTGACCCGGGGGCGGCTAGAAGCCGCCCCCGCCGTCGAACCCGCCGCCCCCGTCGAATCCTCCGCCGCCGCCCCAGTCTCCGCCGCCGAAGTCGGAGCCGTTGAAGTCGGCCCCGGAGACGTCCCCGCCCTCGAAGCCGTTGCCGCCGCCGAAATCGGAGGCGTAGGCGGGGCTGGACATCATCGAGCCGAGCATCGTGCCCATGAGCAGGCCGGGCAGGATGCCGCCGCCGAAGTAGCCGCCGGCCCAGGGACCGTACGCCGGGCCGGCGTCGTAGTAGGGGCGCGGCCCGTACTCGGTGTCGACCGTGCGGACCGCCGGGTCCAGGCCGTCGCGCAGCCGTACGGCGTCCGCGGTGCAGACGGGCACGGTACGGGCGGCCCCGCCGGCCGGAGCCCAGGTGGCGTCCTCGGTGCTCGGCCCGTGCCGCGGGTCGAAGAAGCAGGGCGAGCGGCGCTCGGGCAGCGGCTTGCCCTGCCGGCGCGCGTCCAGGCAGGCCAGCGCGTACCGGCCGTCCTCCAGGGCCTGGGTCACGCCCTTGACCTCTTCCGGGTACTGGACCGAGGCCATGATCTGCTTGGCCCTCTCGTACGAGTCGAGCCCCTGGCCGTAGTCCTTGCGCATGGCATCGTCGGCGCCGGGCTCGCCGGGGTGGAAGTCGAGCCGGTCCAGCTCCTCGCCGAAGGCCGTGATGTCCTCGTCGACGACCACGCCGAGCCGCTCGATGGCCTCGCGCCGGGTCTCTTCCTTCTTCTTCCGGTTGCGCCGCACCAGCGCGTACGCACCGCCGCCGCCGATCGCGGCCACCGCGCCGAGGGTGATCAGCCCGCCGACGGGGACACCGCTGTCGGTGCCCGTGCCGGCCCAGGAGGCCGGGGCGCCGCCCTTGGCCTGGCTCAGGGCCTGGTCCACGAAGTTGTCGAGCTGCGTGGCCGCGTCCGGCGACCCCACCTTCACCGCGTCGGTGAGGTTGCGCACGGCGTTCACCGGCATGACCGCCGGGTCGGCTCCGGCGTTGAAGCCGTCGCCCAACCGGATCCCGTAGACCCCGGTGATGCCGGTCTCGGCGCGGACGGCGCTGAGCACCTTGTCCTGCGGGAACTCGGCCGTGGCGGGCAGCACGGCGATGAACACCGGCTTCCCCGCGTCCTTGATCTTCTGCGCGAGCGCGTCCGCCTCGGCCTTCGGCAGCTGGGCCTCGGCCCGGGGGTCGACGTACACCGGACCCTCCTTGAGGGCCTCTCCCACGGCGGCGACTCCGGTGTCGGCCGATGCCTGTGGGGCGACCGCGAGAGCGGTCGCCGACAGTGCCAGCAGCAGACCGGACAGTATCGATCCCAAACGTACGGATATCAGCCTGGTCCTCATACTCACGAAACTACCCGAACGGGCTAATTCGCGTGTGAGTAGGACATAAGCCCGCCCGGCGAAGGGACTACTCGGCCGGTTCCACGCCCGCGTGCAGGAGGCCGTAGGTGAAGGCGTCCTCCAGGGCCTGCCAGGACGCCGCGATGACGTTCTCGCCCACGCCGACCGTGTTCCACTCGCGGGTGCCGTCCGTCGTGGCGATCAGGACGCGGGTCGTGGACTCCGTGCCGTGGGTGCCCTCCAGGATGCGGACCTTGTAGTCGGTCAGCTCGAACTTGGCCAGCTGGGGGTAGAACCGCTCCAGGGCCACCCGCAGCGCCCGGTCCAGGGCGTTGACCGGGCCGTTGCCCTCCGCCGTGGCGACGATCCGCTCGCCCTTGGCCCACAGCTTGACCGTGGCCTCGTTGGCGTGGGTGCCGTCCGGGCGGTCCTCGACGATCGCGCGCCAGGACTCGATGCGGAAGTACTTGCGGGCCCGCCCCTCGGCCTCGGCGCGCAGCAGCAGCTCGAAGGAGGCGTCGGCGGCCTCGTAGGTGTAGCCCTTGAGCTCCCGCTCCTTGACCCGCTCCACGACGCGGGAGATCAGCGCGCGGTCCCCGTTGAGGTCGACGCCGAGCTCCTTGCCCTTGAGCTCGATGGAGGCCCGGCCGGCCATGTCGGAGACGAGCATCCGCATGGTGTTGCCGACCCGCTCGGGGTCGATGTGCTGGTAGAGGTCCGGGTCGACCTTGATGGCCGAGGCGTGCAGGCCGGCCTTGTGCGCGAAGGCGGAGAGGCCGACGTAGGGCTGGTGCGTGGAGGGGGTGAGGTTGACGACCTCGGCGATGGCGTGCGAGATCCGGGTCATCTCGGCGAGCGCGCCCTCGGGGAGCACCTTGCGCCCGTACTTGATCTCCAGGGCGGCGACGACGGGGAAGAGGTTGGCGTTGCCGACGCGCTCGCCGTAGCCGTTCGCCGTGCACTGGACGTGCGTGGCGCCGGCGTCCACCGCGGCCAGGGTGTTGGCGACGGCGCAGCCGGTGTCGTCCTGGGCGTGGATGCCGAGGCGGGCGCCGGTGTCGGCGAGGACGGTGGCGACGGTCGCGGTCACCTGGGCGGGGAGCATGCCGCCGTTGGTGTCGCAGAGGATGACGACGTCGGCGCCGGCCTCGTGGGCGGCGCGTACGACGGTCTTCGCGTACTCGGCGTTGGCCCGGTAGCCGTCGAAGAAGTGCTCGCAGTCGACGAAGACGCGGCGCCCCTGTCCGACCAGGTAGGAGACCGTGTCGCGGACCATCTCCACGTTCTCTTCGAGGGTGGTGCGCAGGGCGAGCTCGACGTGGCGGTCGTGGGACTTGGCGACGAGGGTGATCACCGGGGCGCCGGACTCCAGCAGGGCCCGCACCTGCGGGTCCGTGGCGGCCGAGCCGCCGGCGCGGCGGGTCGCGCCGAAGGCGACGAGCTGGGCGTTCTTGAAGTCGATCTCGGCCTGGGCGCGGGCGAAGAACTCCGTGTCGCGGGGGTTGGCGCCGGGCCAGCCGCCCTCGATGAAGCCCACGCCGAAGTCGTCCAGGTGCCGGGCGATCGTCAGCTTGTCGGCGACCGTGAGGTTGATGCCCTCGCGCTGGGCGCCGTCGCGCAGGGTGGTGTCGAAGACGTGGAAGCTGTCGTCGAGGACCGCTGCTGCCTCTGGTGTCGTCGTCATGCTGATCTGACTCCTGTCGGATGAGTGGTTCCGGAGATCCGGGATCCACTGCCCCCATCATCGCGCGCGTTCACGTCCCGGCAGGGATGAGGCCGGGAAACGAAAAAACCTCTCGCGGGTGCGAGAGGTTTGCGCGCGGGTCTGGGGCACGGTGGCCGCTTCCCGCGAAGGTCTTCCACGGTTCAGCGGCCACTGAGGACCGGCGCGCTGCTGGCGATAATCATGAGCTGAGCAGGCACGCTCGCAGTGTGCCATAACGCTCGCCGCGGATGGACGGGGATCTCACCATGCGGGCACCGCGCCGGACCCGCCCGGGTGCGGCGCCGTTGCCGGGGCTCCGCCCCGGACCCCGCGCCTCAAACGCCGGCGAGGCTAGTGGTTCGGGGTCAGGGCTTCGGTGAGGAACTCGCGGACGTGGTCCAGGATTTCCGCGCGGTCGACCGTCGGCAGACCCACCGCCAGCTGGATGCTGAAGCCGTCGAGCAGCGCACGCGTACGGGCGGCCAGGCGGTCCGGGTCCACCGCCCGGAACTCGCCGCGCGAGATGCCCTCGGCGAGCAGGGCCACCAGGTCGCGGTGCCAGGCGCCCTCGATGGCCGCCTGCCGGTCGCGTTCCTCGGGGCCGGCGTTCTGGGAGCGGTTCCAGACCTCCAGCCACAGCGTCCAGTGCGGGTCGCGGGCCCCCGTGGGCACGTAGAGGTCCACGTACCCCTGCAGGCGCTCGCGCACCGGGCCGCGCCGGGACAGCAGGGCGCGCCGCTCCGTGCCCAGTTCGGCCTCGCTCCACTCCAGGGTCTGCAGCAGGAGCTCGTCCTTGCTGCGGAAGTAGTAGAGGAGGTGGCCGCTGCTCATGCCGACCTCACGGCCCAGACCCGCCATGGTCAGGCCTTCCAGCCCGCGCTCGGCGATCGTGGCCATGGCGGCGACGAGTACGTCCTCGCGCGGGGGCGCGTTCTTGCGCGCCGCCCGTACCGGTACTCCACCCGCCACCATGGTCCACTCCTTCGAACGTGTCAGCCGCGGGTCAGACCTTCGGCTGCTGCTGGGTGATGCAGTGGATACCGCCACCCCCGGCGAAAATCGTACGTGCGTCGACGAGGGTCACCGTCCGCTCCGGGAACAGTCCGCGGAAGATCTCGGCGGCCTCCTCGTCGCGCGGGTCGTCGAAGGCGCACAGAACAACACCGTCGTTGCACAGGTAGTGGTTGATGTACGAGTAGTCCACCCACTCCCCGTCCTCTTCGAGCACGGTCGGCGCCGGGATCTCCACGACCTCCAGCAGCCGGCCCTGGGCGTCGGTGGACGCGCGCAGGATGGCGGCGATGGTCTTGCAGCGCTCGTGGTCCGGGTGCGCCGGGTCGGGCTGGGAGTGCACCATGACGACGCCGGGGCGGGCGAAGGCGGCGACGATGTCGACGTGGCCCTGCGTGCCGTAGGTGCCGTAGTCACCGGCCAGGCCGTACGGGAGCCAGATCGCCTTGGTGGTGCCGAGGTGGGCGTGGATCTCCTGCTCGACCTGCTCGCGGGTCCAGTCGGGGTTGCGGCCCTTGCCCAGCTGGACGGTGTCGGTGAGGAGCACCGTGCCCTCGCCGTCGACGTGGATGGCGCCGCCCTCGTTGACGAGCGGGGTGCTGTAGGTGCGGGTGCCGATCGTGTCCGAGATGTGCCGGGCGATCTTCGAGTCGTGCTCCCAGCGGGCCCATTCCTGGGCGCCCCAGCCGTTGAAGGTCCAGTCGACGGCCGCCAGCTCGCCGGCGCCGTTGGTGACGAAGGTGGGGCCGATGTCGCGCATCCAGGCGTCGTCGAGCTCGCGCTCGACCAGCTCGATGTCGTCGCCGACGATGGCGCGGGCGCTGTCGGCGTCACCGGGCGAGACGACCAGGGTCACGGGCTCGTACGAGCGGACCGCGCGGGCGACTGCTCCCCAGGCCTGGCGGGCCTCGGCGAGCTCCTGCTCGTTGGTGAAGGTGGGGTTGGGGCTGGGCCAGGCCATCCAGGTGCGCTCGTGGGGCATCCACTCGGCGGGCATCCGGAATCCGTCGTTCACGGGCTTGTTCGTGGTCATGGCAGGGTCCTTACGGGCTTTACAGGAAGTACAGGCGGTTGAGGGAGACCGAATCGGCCGCTTCGGAGCGCAGCGGTTCCCCGTCGAGGGAGACGAGGCCGCTGCGCGCGTCCACATCGACCGCGCCCACCCGGGAGTTGAGGAGCAGGTCCTTGGGGCCGATCCCGCGGGTGCCGCGGACGGCGACCCGGCGTCGGCGGGTGGGCATCTCGTCGCTGCCGAGGGCCGCCGCGGCGGCCGAGACGAAGGCGACGGAGATGTCCGCGGCCGTGGCCCCGTACGAGCCGAACTGCGGGCCGAGGACCAGCGGTTCGCAGGTGTCGGTGGCGGCGTTGGGGTCGCCGGTGACGCCGTAGGCCGGGAAGCCGGACTTGAGGACCAGCTGGGGCTTGGCGCCGAAGAACGGGGGGCGCCAGAGCACGATGTCGGCGAGCTTGCCGACCTCGATCGAGCCGATCTCGTGGGCCAGGCCGTGGGCGATGGCCGGGTTGATCGTCAGCTTGGCCATGTAGCGCAGCACGCGGGCGTTGTCGTCGCCCTCGCCATCGCCGTCCAGGGGGCCCAGCTCGCCCTTCATCTTGGCGGCCATGGCGAAGGTGCGGCGGACGGTCTCGCCCGCGCGGCCCATGCCCTGGGCGTCGGAGGAGGTGATGCCGATCGCGCCCAGGTCGTGCAGCACGTCCTCGGCGCCCATGGTGCCCGCGCGGATCCGGTCGCGGGCCATGGCGGCGTCGCCCGGGAGGTCGGGCTTGAGGTCGTGGACGGAGACGATCATGCCGTAGTGCTCGGCGACCGCGTCCCGGCCGAAGGGCAGGGTCGGGTTGGTGGAGGAGCCGATGACGTTCGGCACGCCCGCCATCTTGAGCACGTTCGGGACGTGCCCGCCGCCGCAGCCCTCGATGTGGAAGGCGTGGATGGTCCGGCCCTCCAGCACCCGCAGGGTGTCCTCGACGGAGAGGCACTCGTTCAGGCCGTCGCTGTGCAGGGCGACCTGTACGTCGTGCTCTTCCGCCACCCGCAGAGCGGTGTCCAGGGCGCGGGTGTGGGCGCCCATGTCCTCGTGGACCTTGAAGCCGGATGCGCCGCCCTCGGCGAGGGCCTCGACCAGGGGGGCGGCGTCGGAGGAGGAGCCGCGGGCGAGGAAGCCGATGTTGACGGGCCAGGCGTCGAAGGCGTTGAAGGCGTGCTTCAGCGCCCACGGGGAGTTGACGCCGACGCCCCAGACCGGGCCGAACTCCTGGCCGATGATCGTGGTGACGCCCGCGGCGAGCGAGGCCTCCATGACGCGCGGGGAGAGCAGGTGGACGTGGGTGTCCACGGCTCCGGCGGTGGCGATGAGGCCCTCGCCGGAGACGATCGACGTGCCCGTGCCGACGACCACGTCGACGCCGTCGAGGGTGTCGGGGTTGCCGGCCCGGCCGATCGCGTGGATCCGGCCCTCGCGGATGCCGATGGACACCTTGCGGATACCGAGCACCGCGTCGATCACCAGCACGTTGCTGATCACGACGTCGCAGGTCTCGCGGACGGCCGCGGCCTTCAGGTGCAGGCCGTCACGGGCCGTCTTGCCGAAACCGGCGAGGAACTCGTCACCGGGCTTCTGCGCGTCCGACTCCACCCGGACGGTGAGCCCGGAGTCGCCGAGCCGCACCCGGTCGCCGGCCCGGGGGCCGAAGACGGAGGCGTACTCGTGCGGGTCGATGTGCCGGCTGCCTGGTGCGCAGTGCGCGCTGTGGTCGGTGTGGGGGGTCTGACGGCTCACGCCTGGTCTCCGTCCTCGTCGGGGGCGGTCACTCCGAGGTAACCGCAGGCCGCCGCGCGGCGCAGGGCCTCTTCCTTGGCGCCGGGGGCGTCCAGGGGGCCGTCGACCAGGCCCGCGAAGCCGACGGCGATGCGGTCGCCGCCGATCGGGACCAGGCCGACCTCGCCCTCGCCGTGGGGGTCGAACCGGACGGACGAGCCCGCCGGCACGCACAGCCGCATGCCGTAGGCGGCGGCGCGGTCGAAGTCCAGGCGCGGGTTGGCCTCGAAGAAGTGGAAGTGCGAGGTCACGCTCACCGGCACGGAGGCCGTGTTGCGCACCAGCAGGTGCAGGACGGGCTCCGGCTGGGGGACGCCGGGGCCGGGCACGACCGCGCCCGGGGCGTCGTCGCCGAGCCGCACGGCGCCCTGGATGGGCGACGAGACCACCGCGAGGCGGGATCCGTCGTCGAAGACGGCCTCCACGTGCACCTCGGCGACCACGTCGGCCACGCCGGGCAGGACGTCGTCGGGGCCCAGCACGCCGCGGGCCTCTTCGATGGCCTCCGCCAGCCGCTTGCCGTCGCGCGCCGCCTCGCAGACCGTGTCCGCGATCAGCGCGGTGGCCTCCGGGACATTGAGCCTGAGGCCCCGGGCCCGCCGGGCCCTGGCCAGTTCAGCAGCGCTGCGGAGCAGCAGCCGGTCGCGCTCCGTAGGGGTCAGCCGCACGCCGATCCACCACCTCTTGAGTCGATGGGTTAGAGCATCACTCTAACTCTTCATTTCCTCGCAAGGAATCATTGACCCGAGACCAGGGAGTAAGTCACATTGAATGTCGCTCAAACGAATGCGCAACCACCCCCCGCCCTGCCAAGGGAGTCCCCCCATGCCCATCGAACAGCGCGGAGTCGACACGATCCCGGAAGAGGAGCGGACGAGCGGTCCCCGTGACCTGATCTCGATCCTCCTCGGCTCCAACCTCTGCCTCGGTGTGATCGTCTTCGGCTGGCTGCCCCCGTCCTTCGGGCTGGGTCTGTGGCCTTCGGTCACCGCCATCGTGACCGGCACCCTCGTCGGGATCGCCTTCACCGCGCCGCTCGCGCTCGTCTCGCTGCGGACCGCCACCAACCTCTCCACCTCCAGCGGAGCGCAGTTCGGCGTCCGGGGCCGGCTCGTCGGGTCGGTGGTCGGCCTGCTGCTCTCGCTCGGGTACACGGCGCTCACCCTGTGGATCGGCGGCGACGTGATGGTCGGCGTACTGTCCCGGCTGACCGGGCTGCCGAACAGCGGCGTCTCGCGGGCCGTGATGTACGGCGTACTCGCCGCCTGTACCGTCGTCGGGGCCGTCTTCGGCTACCGGCTGCTGCTGCGCATGAGCAAGGTGCTGTCCATCGGCATGGTGGTGCTGCTGGCCATCGGCATCTACGCCTACGCCCCCGACTTCACCACCGCCGCCCCGCCGGACACCGAGCTCCTGCTCGGCTCCTTCTGGCCGACCTGGCTGCTGGCGGCCGTCGCGGCCGGGCTGAGCGGTCCCGTCGCCTTCATCACCCTGCTCGGCGACTACACCCGCTACATCTCCCCCCGCAAGCACAGCCCCCGCAAGGTGTACTGGGCCACCGGTCTCGGCCTGCTCGTCGGCCTGCTGATCCCGCAGCTGTTCGGCACCTACACCGCGCTCGCCGCCAAGGCCGGCGCCGACTACGCGGGCCCGCTCGTGGACGCCGCGCCCTTCTGGTACCTGGTTCCGCTGCTCGCCGCCGCCGCGGCCGGCTCCGTGGGCAACGCCGGGCTGATGCTCTACTCCATGGGCCTCGACCTCGACGCGATCGTCCCCAAGGCCACCCGGACCACGGCCACCCTGGTCGCCGCGGCCGTCGCCACCGCCTTCGTCTTCATCGGCTCGTTCGAGTGGGACGTCCAGGCCGCGATGACCTCGTTCGTCCTGCTGCTGACCGCGATCGGCACCCCGTGGGCCGTCATCACCCTCATCGGCTACCTGCGCTGCCGCGGCCAGTACGACGCCGACGCCCTCCAGGTCTTCAACCGCCGCTCGGTGGGCGGCGTCTACTGGTACCGCGGCGGCTGGAACATCGCCGCCACCGCCTCCTGGGCGATCGGCGCCGGGGTCGGCCTGCTCGCCGTGACCACCCCGTTCTACGAGGGCCCGCTGCTCGCCCTCACCGGCGGCGTGGACTGCTCCTTCGTCCTCTCCGGCCTGGCCGGCGGCCTCGTCTACACGGCCCTGACCGCCCGCACCGCCCCGGCCGCCGTCGTCACCGAGCAGCCGGAGCCGGAGCCCGCGGCCGCCTGAGCCGCCCGCATGCGCGCAGGGCCCGCCTCCCCATCGGGAGGCGGGCCCTACCCGCGTACGAAGCGCTACGCGTCCACCGCCCGCGCCAGCGCGAAGCCGCCGCCCTGCATGTCCTCGCACAGGGCGCGGCAGCCGCCGAAGTGTTCGGCGAACTCGGGCTTGTCCTGCCAGGCCTTCATCGCGTCGACATCGCGCCAGGAGGCGAAGGACACGTAGTGGCCCGGATTGCCCAGGTCTCGGATCAGGCGGGCGAAGAGGAACCCCTCGTTCGCTTCCTTGGTCCAGGTCAGGAAGGCCGTCCAGCGGTCGACGAACTCGTCTTCCTTGCCCTCGGAGACCTTCCAGTTCCCTGAAGCCCAGTAGTTGCTCGCCTCGGACATCGCACACCACCTCGGTACGGTCCCCCACCTTCAGGTTCCCCGGTTCGACCTCGGTGTTCAACCGTCGGGCCTCCGGTGGCGTCTACAGGTACAGCGGCGGCCGACAGAACGGGGCCGCCACGAACAACACGGGGAGACGTCGTGGAAGAACTCGCATACGTGGCCGGCAAGATCGTCAAGGGGTTCGCGGGCCTGGCCTACGCGTTCGGCGACACCCTGGTGGGCCTCGGCCCGGAAGGGAACGACCGGGAGCGGAAGAAGAAGCGCGAGGGAGAGGCCGAAGAGGAGCGCTGACCACGCCCCTCCCGCCGCCCGTCACGACTGAAGGCCCCCGCGCAGCGCGCGGGGGCCTTCAGTGCGTTCGGGGCTGGACGGGCTAGCCCAGCGGGTGCATCCAGCCGTGGGCGTCGGCGGCGTGGCCGGTCTGGAGCTCCAGCAGGGCCTTGCGCAGGCGCATGGTGACCGGGCCGGGCTCGCCGTCGCCCTGGGTCCAGTTGGCGCGCTCGGACTTGACCGAGCCGACCGGGGTGATCACAGCGGCGGTACCGCAGGCGAAGACCTCGGTGAGGCTGCCGTTCGCATTGTCGCGCTCCCAGTCCTCAGTGGTGATCCGGCCCTCCTCGGCGGTGTAGCCGAGGTCGCGGGCGATGGTGAGGAGGGAGTCGCGGGTGATGCCCGGGAGGAGCGAGCCGGTGAGCTCGGGGGTGACGATGCGGTCGCCGTACACGAAGTACAGGTTCATCCCGCCCATCTCCTCGATCCAGCGGTGCTCGACCGCGTCGAGCCAGACCACCTGGTCGCAGCCGTGCGAGGCGGCCTGGGCCTGGGCGACCAGGGACGCCGCGTAGTTGCCGCCGGTCTTGGCCGCGCCGGTGCCGCCCTTGACGGCGCGGACGTACTCCTCGGAGAGCCAGACGGAGACGGGCTTCACGCCGCCCGGGAAGTACGCGCCGGCGGGCGAGGCGATGACGATGAACAGGAACTCGTTGGCCGGGCGGACGCCGAGGCCGACCTCGGAGGCGAACATGAAGGGCCGCAGGTACAGCGAGGCCTCGCCGGAGTCCGGAACCCAGGCGCGGTCCTGCTGGATCAGGGCGTCGCAGGCCTGGATGAACAGCTCGGTCGGCAGCTCCGGCATGGCCATGCGGCGCGCGGAGGACTGGAAGCGCTCGGCGTTGGCCTGCGGGCGGAAGGTGGCGACGGTGCCGTCGGGCTGCTTGTACGCCTTGAGGCCCTCGAAGATCGTCTGCGCGTAGTGCAGGGTCATGTTCGCCGGGTCGATCGACAGCGGGGCGTACGGGACCAGCTCGGCGTCGTGCCAGCCGCGGCCCTCGGTCCACTTGATCGTCACCATGTGGTCGGTGAAGTGGCGGCCGAAGCCGGGGCTGGCCAGGATCGCCTCGCGCTCCGCGTCGGACAGCGGGTTCGAGGAGGGCTTGAGCTCGATCGTGGGCGTCGTCATGAGTGCTTGTCCTTCACCGGTTGTGTATGGCGGACCGCGCTCACGGCGTACTAGGACGTCCGAGCTTCCCCGCATTCCGCGGCCTCGCGTTCGATTATCGCGCGCACGAGGACTTCGGAGAAGCGGGGGTAGCGGCCCAGGGGAGATGGTGGCACCCGGGGCCGCGCAGGAAAAGCCGCCGGGTCCCCTATGTGACCCGACGGCTTCCTGGAGTGGTGCGGCCGGGTCAGCCGGCTACGCGCGCGGCGAGGGCGTCGCCGATCTCGTCGGTGGAGCGGAAGGTGCCGTCGCGCTCCGCGAGGTCGGCGGAGACCGCGTCCTCGATGCGGACGGCCTGGGCCTCGTAGCCCAGGTGGCGCAGCAGGAGGGCCACGGAGAGGATCGTCGCGGTCGGGTCGGCCTTGCCGGTGCCCGCGATGTCCGGGGCCGAGCCGTGGACGGGCTCGAACATGGACGGGAACGCGCCGGTCGGGTTGATGTTCCCGGAGGCGGCGAGGCCGATTCCGCCGGTCACGGCGGCGGCCAGGTCGGTGAGGATGTCACCGAAGAGGTTGTCCGTCACGATGACGTCGAAGCGCTCGGGCTGCGTGACGAAGAAGATCGTCGCGGCGTCGACGTGCAGGTAGTCGGTGGTGACCTCGGGGTACTCCTGGCCGACCTTGTCGAAGATGTTCTTCCACATGGTGCCCGCGTACACGAGGACGTTGTTCTTGTGGACCAGGGTCAGCTTCTTGCGGGGGCGGGCGTTGGCCCGCTCGTACGCGTCGCGGACGACGCGCTCGACGCCGTACGCGGTGTTGATGCTGACCTCGGTGGCCACCTCGGCGGGGGTGCCGGTGCGCAGGCTGCCGCCGTTGCCGGTGTAGGGGCCCTCGGTGCCCTCGCGGACCACGATGAAGTCGATGTCGTGATCGCCGGCCAGCGGGGTGGCCCCAGAGGGATTGAGCGCAGTCGGGAAGAGCTTCGACGGGCGCAGGTTGATGAAGTGGTCGAAGGCGAAGCGGAGCTTCAGCAGCAGGCCGCGCTCCAGCACGCCGGACGGGACCGACGGGTCGCCGATGGCGCCCAGCAGGATCGCGTCGTGGTGCTTGAGGGCTTCGAGCTCCGCGTCCGGGAGGGTCTCACCGGTGCGGTGCCAGCGCTGGGCGCCGAGGTCGTATTCCTTGGTCTCCAGCTTCACATCCTGGGGCAGGACCGCGGTAAGGACCTTGAGGCCCTGAGCCACGACTTCCTGGCCGATGCCATCACCGGGGATCACTGCGAGATTGATGCTGGTCGACATGGCGAAACCGTACTCCCTGTCCCAGCCCTCAGACATATCGCGTCCACCATCTGGACGCTGGATCGCAATATGTCCGATGAGCGGGTTGGTCAGTGGCCGGTCGATCCGCCGTTGTCACGGCGGTCGAGAGCCCGCTGGAGGGCGGCGGCGGCGTTCTTGCGGTCGACGTCGGCCGGGGAGGAGCGGCGGACGCGGCGGGCTGCGGTGGTGACGGTGTTCATGGGGATGCGACTCCTTGAGATCACGGCGTGGCGGGGCCACGGATGAGGGGTTCCTTCAAGGCGCCGGAAGAGGCGGGGAGCGGTGCGCCGCAGGGGTTGCCTGCCGGGGGCGCGCGCTCTCTACCGCCATTCGCCTGATCGGCGACACGTTCGGCTTCTACAAAGCTAGGGCAGGTCCCGCTGTCTGTCTCCGCAATTACTCGGACTTCCTACTATCTGAGACGCGGAACCGCCCGGAAAGCCGCTCAGGGGGCTCCGTTTTCAGCCGTTCGCGGAGCGAAGTTCCCTGATCAGAGCCCTTACGGCGGAGGTGGAAGCAGATTCCGGCGTGGTGACGTACCCCACGCGCCTCACCGGCCCCCGGGGACCCAGACCGGTGATGTCGACCGCCCCGGTCGCCTCCCGGAGGGACAGCTCGGGCATGATCGCCATCCCGAGCCCGCGGCCGACCATGGTCAGCACCATCGCGTCGTCCTCGGCCTTGACGGTGGCCCGCGGGATCCAGTCCTGCGCCAGCCACCAGGAGCGGGTGTAGGAGCCGCAGTTCTCGTCCCAGTCCATCAGCGGCAGCGCCTTCGGGTCCGGATGTCCGGCCGGGTGCACCAGGGCGTACGCCTCCTCCACGAGCACCCCGCTCAGCAGGCCGGGCGGCAGGTCCTGAGCGCCGCCCAGGGTGGCGATGCCGAGGTCCGCGCGGCCCGCGGCCACCTCCCCCGCCGTGCCGGGGCCGATCTCCCGGACCACCCGGACCTCGGGACGGATGCCGGGGTGCCGGGCGGCGAGCCGCTCCAGGGCGGGCGGCAGCAGGTGCAGGGCCGCGCTGCGGAAGGCGGCGATGCGGAGCACCCCCTCCGCCGGGTCCGCGCCCCGGCCCGCGGCACGCGCCTCCGCGCCCATCACCTCGTACAGCCGCAGGATCCGGCGGGCGTGGCCGACGGCCCGCTCCCCGGCCGGGGTGGGGCTGGCCCCGGCCCGGCCGCGCTCGAAGAGGACCGTGCCGAGCTTGCCCTCGCTGCCGCGCACCGAATGCGAGACGGCCGACTGGGTGAGGCCGAGCGCGCCGGCCGCGGCGGAGAAGCCGCCCGTCTCGGCGACGGCGACCAGGACCCGCAGTTCCTGCGGCCCCAGTTCGGCGGCTGCCATGGCCTTCACCTCGTTCTATGAGCGTCGTTCATGGACGTGCGGCTTCCATGAGGCGAACCCCCTGCCCGGCCCGGTGATTCCCTCCTAGCGTCAGGGCCATGACCACGAACACCGCTTACGCCGTCCACCAGATCGCCCGCCCCACCGGCTTCCCCGAGGCTTCCGACTTCACGTACGTCCGCACCGCCGTACCCGAGCCGGGGCCCGGGACCGCCCTCGTGCAGAACCTGCTGCTCTCCGTGGACCCTTACCACCGCGGAATGATGGACGGCGGCGACGGCGGATTCGCGCTCGGCACCCCGCTGGAAGGCCGCTCCGTGGGCCGGGTCGTCGCCTCCCGCGACCCCGGCCTGGCGGAGGGCGACCTGGTCTTCCACCGCGCGGGCTGGCGCACGCACGCCCTCGTCACCCTCGGCGTGGACGGCACGCGCAGGCTGCGCGGGCACGAGGGGGTCCCCCTGGAGGCGTACCTCTCCATCCTCGGCGGCACGGGGCTCACCGCGTACGCCGCCCTGACCCGGACCGCGGCCCTGCGCGAGGGCGAGGACCTCTTCGTCTCGGCCGCGGCCGGCGGGGTCGGCACGGCCACCGGCCGCATCGCCCGGCTGCTCGGCGCCCGCCGGATCATCGGCAGCGCCGGCTCGGCGGCGAAGGTCCGCCACCTGACCGGGACCCTCGGGTTCGACGCGGCCTTCGACTACCACGACGGCCCGGTCGGCGAGCAGCTCGCGCAGGCCGCGGCTGTCAGTGGGGGCGGTATCGACGTGTACGTGGACAACGTGGGCGGCGAGCACCTGGAGGGCGCGATCGACGTGCTGCGCGAGTTCGGGCGGATCGCCTGGGTCGGCGCCCTGTCCACCTACAACGGCGACCGGTCCCCCGCCGCGCCCCGGAACCTCTTCGAAGTCGTACACAAGTCACTGCGGCTGGAAGGGGTATTGGTTCGCCATCACACCAATCTCCAGGACGAGCTGGAGGACTTCCTCGTCCCGCATCTGCGCAGCGGCCGGATCGGCACCGACACCACGGTTGTCCAGGGGTTCGACCACACGGTGGACGCCTTCCTGGGCCTGTTCCGAGGGGACAATCTGGGCAAGATGCTCGTGCGGATCAACGACTGAATCCAGCCACCCGGATGTTCACCGAGTTCTTACCGCACGGATGTAGACCTTTGCAGCGGCTGCCGCCACTCTGTGCGTCAATGTGCCAACCGGGCACTGGAGTTGGAGGCGAGGACTCAGTGACACCGATCAGCCGCAGAGGTTTCGTGGGAATCGGCGCGGGACTGGTGGCGGGGGCGGCCCTGCCCCCGCTCCTGCCGACGACGGCGGCCGCTGCCGCCGCGACCGGCACCATCACCGACGTGAAGCACGTGGTGATCCTCATGCAGGAGAACCGCAGCTTCGACCACTACTTCGGCAGGCTGAAGGGTGTCCGCGGCTTCGGCGACCGCGCCGCCGGCAACATCCCGGGCGGCTGGGGCACGTTCAACCAGTACAACTGGGGCGGCCGGCAGTACCCGTGGAAGCTGTCCGCCACCCCGCCGGCCGGCGGGGCCGACAGCGAGACCCTGGCCCAGTGCACCGGCGACCTCCCGCACAGCTGGGGCTCGCAGCACGGCGCCTGGAACAAGGGCCGGATGGACAACTGGGTCACCGCCGTCGGCAAGACCCACACCCTCGGCTACCTCGACCGCGGGGACATCCCCTTCCACTACGGGCTCGCCGACAACTACACCATCTGCGACGCCTACTTCTGCTCCACGCTCAGCGCGACCGGCCCGAACCGCACGTTCCTGTGGAGCGGCAAGATCGACGCGGGCAGCAAGGACGGCGGCGAGGAGTCCGGGCTCACCTGGGAGACGTACGCGGAGGCCCTGCAGCGGGCCGGGATGACCTGGAAGGTCTACCAGAACGCCCAGGACAACTACGGGGACAACGGGCTCGCCTACTTCAAGAAGTTCACCGACGCCAAGCCCGGCGACCCGCTGTGGGACCGGGGCATGGGCTCGGTCCCGAAGGCCACCGGTTCCACCCCGGACGACATCGCCGCCGCCATCCGCGCCGACGTCGTCGCCGGGACCCTCCCGCAGGTCTCCTGGGTCGTGGCGAACGAGGCCTTCTCCGAGCACCCCTACGCCCCGCCCGGCGACGGCGCGCACTTCGTGGACCTGGTCTACCGGGCGCTCGCCGCGAACCCGGAGGTCTTCGACTCCACCGTCCTCTTCCTCAACTACGACGAGAACGACGGCTTCTTCGACCACGTGGCCCCGCCCGTCGCCCCGCCGGGCACCCCGGGCGAGTACATCGACGGCACCCCGATCGGGCTCGGCTTCCGCGTCCCCATGCTGGTGATGTCCCCGTGGACGCGCGGCGGCTGGGTCAGCTCCGAGGTCTTCGACCACACGTCCGTGCTGCGCTTCATGGAGACCTGGACGGCCGCCCTGGGCACCCCCGCCACCTGCCCGAACATCAGCGCGTGGCGCCGCAAGGTCGTCGGCGACCTGACGGGCGTCTTCGACTTCGCGCACCCGGTCTACGGCGTGCCGGCCGGCCTCCCCTCCACGGCCAAGGTCATCGGCCAGTCGACCTGCGGCCCGCTGCCCAACCCGGCGCCCCAGGACAACGCCCTCCCGGCGCAGGAGGCCGGCACGCGTCCCGCCCGTTCCCTCCCCTACCAGGTGAACGGCAACATGGACCGGCTGGAATTCGGCGCGTCCGGCAAGATCCTGGCCTGGTTCTCGATGACCAACCAGGGCACCGAGGCGAAGCGGGCGGCGCACTTCTCGATCCACCCGCACCAGTACCGGGACACGGCCGCCTGGCAGTACACGGTGGACCCGGGCGCCGCCGCCTCCGACTACTTCAACATCGGGCTCGGCCACGGCTCCGGCAAGTACGACATCTCCATGTACGGCCCGAACCGCTTCCTGCGCCGCTTCCTCGGCGACGCGACGAAGCCGGGCAAGTCCCTGGAGGTCGCGGCCCGCTTCGCCGTCGAGCCGGGCACGGGCAAGACGGCGGTCTACTTCAAGATGACGAACGCATCGGCGGCCCCGGTCACCTTCACGATCCGCTCCAACGCCTACCGCACCGACGGCCCATGGACCTACACCGTCCCGGCGAACTCCTCGCGCGAGGACTACTTCAACGCGGTGGCGTACAGCAACGGCTGGTACGACTTCACGGTCCTCGCGGACTCGGACGGCACCTGGTCGCGCCGCTACACGGGCCACATCGAGACGGGCGCCGCCAGCGTCTCGGGCTCGTAGCCCCCGACGGCTACAGCACGTCCCCGTCGCGCCAGTCGAAGTCGAGCCGCCCGGCCGGATCCAACCGGACCCCGCCGGGCGGCGTCCACACGTAGGTGGACCCCTCCTCGTCCGGGAGCCGCACCGGCCCGTCCGGGGAGAGCGTCCCAATCCGGCCCGGCCACACGGCCCAGCCGCGGCTGAGGTACAGCCCGGCCCCGTCCTCGGACGCCGAGAGCGCCCCGAGCACGTAGGCCCGACCGATCACCGCCTCCAGCGCGGCCATGACGGTGTTCCCGTACCCCCGGCGCCGATGGTCGGCCCGTACGGCCACCGCCTCGACGTACCCGGTCCGCAGCGCCCGCGCCCGGTGCAGGACCCGCCGCTGCACCACGCTCCCGTGCGCGACGAGCCGGCCGTCCTCACGGACCAGCACGTGCATCCCGCCGAGCGCGTGCTCGAAGTCCTCGTCGGCGAAGTCCCCGTCGAACGCCGCGTCGAGCAGGTCCCGCACCTCACGCAGCTCACCGGCGGCCAGCTCCGAAGTGTGCGCGGTCCGCGTGTCCATCACTGCTCCAGCCAGTCGGTGTACCAGGTGCGGAAGTCCGGGCTCTCGGGCACGCAGCTCCCGAAGTCCTGGTCCACGTGCCAGACCTGGCCGGCCCGGGGGCCGGTGACGACGAGCCGGGAGTACGTGCCGCAGCCGTGGTCGGCGAGGACGAGCGTGCCCCGGGTCACCCCCTCGCGCTCGTCGAACCGCCGGTTCGCGTCAAAGGGCCGCGGTTTGTCCATCGGGCAGGGCGCGGCCAACCGTCCCGGCTGCCGGTCCTGCTCCCACTCGTCGTCCACCGCCCAGTCGTCGGCGGGGCGCGGGGTGAGCAACGGCATCAGCCCGTACCCGGGACCGGCCGGGCCGTCGCCGACGGTCGCCACGAAGGCCCGGTACGAGGCCGGCAGCCGGATCCCGTGTTCGTCCTCGAAGGCACGGATCCGGGCCTCCGGGAGCGGCGGGGACAGCTCGTACCCGTGCCATCCGTCGTCCCTGCTCCTGGGGCCGCGCGCCGCCCTCTGCCGCAACCGTGCCCGCACGGCGTCCGCGTCCCAGTCGCTCATCCACGGACCGTAGCAAGGCGCGCATTGCGGACGCGAGGTGATTCGGGGCTGCCGGAATCGGCCGACGCGGCTCTGGCGGTCTGGACCATTGGCTCGGCAGACTCGCCCCATGTCGCCCGATACCGAAGCCTGGACCCCGATCCACGGCCAGCCGTACCGCCCCGCCGCCTACCGCCCCGCGCGGATGCCGACCGCCGAATCACTCGCCCGAGCAGCCGAGTTGCGCGCCCGGATGGACGAGCGCCGCACCGTGCGCCACTTCTCCCCCGACCCCGTGCCCGAGCAGGTGGTCCGCGACGCCATCGCGTGCGCCGCGACCGCGCCCTCCGGGGCGCACCAGCAGCCGTGGACGTTCGTGCTGGTCAAGGATCCCGCCGTGCGGGAGCAGATCCGGGCCGCCGCCGAGCAGGAGGAGGAGCTCTCCTACGACGGCCGACTCGGCGACGAGTGGCTCGCCGCCCTGCGCCCCCTCGGCACGGACGCAGTGAAGACCCACCTCACCGACGCCCCGGCGCTCATCGTGGTCTTCCAGCAGCGCTACTGGCTCGGCCCGGACGGCGCGAAGCGCAAGCACTACTACGTCGACGAGTCGGTCGGCATCGCGGTCGGCATGCTCCTCTCCGCCCTGCACCTGTCCGGCCTGGCGGCCCTGGTCCACACGCCGAGCCCGATGCGCTTCCTCTCCCACGTCCTGCGCCGCCCCGAGAACGAGAAGGCCTTCGCGGTGATCCCGGTGGGCTACCCGGCGGACGACTGCGAGGTCCCGGACCTGGTCCGCAAGTCCCTGGACCAGGTCATCGTGGAGGTCTGACCGGCTCTCTCCGGGAATGGAAACCGCCCCCGCTCCGGACTTGGGGGTACCGGAACGGGGGCGGGGTTCAGCCGGGCGGGAGGTCAGCCCATGTGGGGGTAGCCGTACTCGGTCGGGGCCACCAGGGTCTCCTTGATGGAGCGGGTCGACGTCCAGCGCTGGAGGTTGGTCGCCGCGCCGGCCTTGTCGTTCGTGCCCGAGGCGCGGCCGCCGCCGAAGGGCTGCTGGCCGACCACGGCGCCCGTGGACTTGTCGTTGATGTAGAAGTTGCCCGCCGCGAAGCGGAGCTTCTCCATCGCGTCCGCGGCCGCGTAGCGGTCGGCGGCGATGATCGAGCCGGTCAGGGCGTAGGCCGAGACGGACTCCATCTGGGCCAGCATCGCGTCGAAGTCGGCGTCCTCGTAGACGTGCACGGCGAGGATCGGGCCGAAGTACTCGGTCGTGAAGACCTCGTTCTCCGGGTCGGTGCAGGCGATGACGGTCGGGCGGACGAAGTAGCCCTCCGAGTCGTCGTACGTGCCGCCCGCGATGATCTCGCAGGTCGGGTCGGCCTTCGCGCGGTCGATGGCGGCCTTGTTCTTCGCGAAGGAGCGCTCGTCGATGACGGCGCCGATGAAGTTGGTCAGGTCGCGGACGTCACCCATGGCGATGCCGTCGACCTCGGCCGCGAAGGCCTCCTTGAAGCCGTCGTTCCAGATGGAGGCCGGGACGTAGGCGCGCGAGGACGCCGAGCACTTCTGGCCCTGGAACTCGAAGGAGCCGCGGGTCAGGGCGGTCTTCAGGACGGCGCGGTCCGCGGACGGGTGCGCGACGACGAAGTCCTTGCCGCCGGTCTCGCCGACCAGGCGCGGGTAGGACTTGTACTTCTCGATGTTGTTGCCGACCGTCTTCCACAGGTACTGGAAGGTCTTGGTCGAGCCGGTGAAGTGGATGCCGGCCAGCTCGGGGTGGTTCAGGGCCACCTCGGATACGGCGATGCCGTCTCCGGTCACCAGGTTGATGACGCCCTTGGGCAGGCCGGCCTCCTCCAGCAGCTCCATGAGGAGGACCGCGGAGTGGGTCTGCGTCGGGGAGGGCTTCCACAGGACCACGTTGCCCATGAGGGCGGGGGCGGTCGGCAGGTTGCCGGCGATGGCCGTGAAGTTGAACGGCGTGATCGCGTAGACGAAGCCTTCGAGCGGGCGGTGGTCGCTGCGGTTCCACACGCCGGCGGAGTTCGCGACCGGCTGCTCGGCCAGGATCTGGCGGGCGAAGTGGACGTTGAAGCGCCAGAAGTCGACGAGCTCGCAGGGGGTGTCGATCTCGGCCTGCTGGGCGGTCTTGGACTGGCCCAGCATGGTCGAGGCGGCGAGCTTCTCGCGCCACGGGCCGGACAGCAGCTCGGCGGCGCGGAGGATGATCGCGGCGCGGTCGTCGAAGGACATCGCGCGCCAGGCCGGGGCGGCGGCGAGGGCGGCGTCGACGGCCTCCTGCGCGTCGGCCTGGGTGGCATTGGCGTAGGTGCCGATGACCGACTTGTGGTCGTGGGGCTGGACCACGTCGAAGCGCTCGCCGCCGCCCATCCGCTTGACGCCGTTGATCGTCATCGGGAGGTCGATCGGGTTCTCGGACAGCTGCTTGAGCTGCGTTTCGAGACGTGCGCGCTCCGGGGTGCCGGGGGCGTACGAGTGGACCGGCTCGTTGACCGGAGCGGGGACCTGGGTCACAGCATCCATGGCTCAGTTAACTCCTTGACCTGGGGTGGGCTAGTTCTTGGTGATCATCGAGCGGACGAAGAAGAGGAGGTTGGCCGGCTTCTCCGCGAGGCGGCGCATGAAGTAGCCGTACCAGTCCGTCCCGTACGCGGTGTAGACGCGCATCCGGTGGCCTTCGGCGGCGAGCCGCAGGTGCTCCTCGCTGCGGATGCCGTAGAGCATCTGGAACTCGTACTCGTCCAGCTTGCGCCCTGCCGCCCGGGCGAGCTCCTGTGCGATGGCGATCAGGCGCGGGTCGTGCGACCCGATCATCGGGTAGCCCTCGCCCTCCATCAGGATCTTCATGATGCGGACGTATGCCTTGTCGATCTCGGCCTTGTCCTGGTAGGCGACCTCGGCGGGCTCCTTGTAGGCGCCCTTCACGATCCGGACGCGGCTGCCGGCGGCGGCCAGGCGGCGGGCGTCGGCCTCGGTGCGGAAGAGGTACGCCTGGATCACGCAGCCGGTCTGCGGGAAGTCCCGGCGCAGTTCCTCGTGGATGGCGAACATCGAGTCGAGGGTGGTGTGGTCCTCGGCGTCGAGGGTCACGGTGGTGCCGATGGCGGCGGCGGCCTCGACGACGGGGCGGACGTTGGCGAGGGCGAGCTCGTGGCCGCCCTCCAGTGCCTGGCCGAACATGGACAGCTTCACGGACATCTCGACGGTCTCGCCGAGGCCGAGCTCCGCGAGGCGCTCGATGAGCTGGAGGTAGGCGTCGCGGGCGGCGTGCGACTGGGCCACCTCGGTGATGTCCTCGCCGACGACGTCGAGGGTGACCTCCAGGCCCTTCTGCGTGAGGTCCTCGACGATCGGGATCACCTGGTCGACCGTCTCACCGGGGATGAACCGGTTCACCACGGGCTTGGTCACCGGGGCGGCAGAGACGATTCGGCGCATCTTGTCGCTGCGCGAAGCGGCGAGGATCACGGGACCCAGCACGGGGGCACCTCCAGCGGGTGGCAGAAGAAAAGCTCAAGTAAAACCTCCGTGAAACCTAAGGATCGCTTCGATGCTCTGCCATCGACAGCTGTCACGCATCCGTGTCCCGGATCTCATACATCTGTCTGAAGAGTCGGTGCGCGGGTGGGAGAATGTCCGGGTGAAGGGCGATTACCAGGACCTGGTGGACGAGATCTCGGCGCTGCTCGGCGCCCCGGCGACGCTGGAGAACCGGGACTTCCGCCTCATCGCCTTCGGCGCGCACGACAGCGAGGACGACGCGGCGATGGACCCGGTCCGGACCCGGTCGATCCTGACGCGGCAGTCGACGGCGGCCGTCCGCTCCTGGTTCGAGGGCTTCGGCATCGCCCGCGCCACCGGGCCCGTCCGGATCCCGGCGGCCCCCGACGCGGGGGTGTTCCGCGGGCGGCTGTGCCTTCCGGTGCGGTACCGGGGCATCGTGCAGGGTTACGTGTGGCTCCTCGACCCGGAGCCCGGCACCGCCCCCGGCACCGGCCCCGGGCCGGCGGCGCTGGACGCGGCGATGGAGGTGGCCGAGCGGATCGGGGTCCTGCTCGCCGAGGAGGCGAAGGCCGGGGCCGACCTCTCGCGGGAGTTCCTCGCGGTGCTCACGGCCGGGCGGGGCTGGCAGCAGGACATGGCGGTGGCCGCGCTGAGGCTCGCCCTGGGCCCGGGCGGCGACGGGCTGCACGCCGCGGTGTGCGTGGCCCCGTGGCCCGGGGAGCCTCCGGCCTCCGTTCCGGGCGCGGCGGCCGTGTGCGTGGTCCCGCGCGGGGCGGGGGGCGGGAACGACGGGGAATCGAACAGTAGCCCCGGCGGCGGCTCGGGCGACCTCGCCGTGCTGCTGCGGCTGCGCTCGCCCGACGCCCTGGAACCGGCCCTGGCGGCGGTGGCCCGGCTGCTCCCGCGCCCGGCCGGACCGGCCGGGTCCGCTGCACCGGCCGGGGCCCGCCCGATGGCCGCCGGCGTCGCCGAACCCGCGCGGGGCCTCGCCGGGCTGCCCGCCGCCTGGGAGCAGGCCGTCGCAGCGGCCCGGGCTGCCTCGGCGCAGCCCAGGCTCGGTCCGGTCGCGCGCTGGTCGGCCATCGGCCCGTACCGGCTGCTGGCCGCACTTGCCGCCGACCCGGTGAACGACCCGGCGGCCCGCCCCCTGTTGGACCCGGCCCACCGCGAACTGGCCCGTACGGCCGAGGTGTTCCTGGACTGCGCCGGGCAGGCGGGGCGCGCGGCGGCCGCCCTGGGGATCCACCGGCAGACCCTGTACTACCGGCTCTCGCGGGTGGAGCAGCTGACGGGGCTGGACCTGGACGAGGGCGAGGACCGCCTGTTGCTGCACATGGCCCTCAAGGCGGCCCGCCTGCACGGCTGATGCCGTGTACGACTCCAGACGTACGGCGGCACCGCTGACGTCCGGGCCGCGTCAGGGGTCGTCCCCGATGACCCGCCCCGGTCCGGCCGCCTACAGTCGCGAGCACCGCTCAGCCCTCGTGCCATGGAGGCCCCATGAAGGCGATCGTCCAGGACCGGTACGGACCGCCCGACGTCCTGGAGTACCGGGAGGTCGACCGGCCACAGCCCGGCGACCACGAGGTACTCGTCAAGGTCCGCGCCGCCGCGGTCAACGCGGCCGACTGGCATCTCATGCGCGGTGACCCGTACGTCGCCCGCCCGGTCCTCGGGCTGCGCCGGCCGAAGGTGCCGATCCGGGGCCGCGACTTCGCGGGCACGGTGGAGGCGGTGGGCCGGGGCGTGACCGGGCTCCGCCCCGGGGACGAGGTGTACGGGGAGGCCGACGGGGCGTTCGCCGAGTACGTGTGCGCCGCGCAGGACGTCGTGGGCCGCAAGCCGGCCGGCCTGACGTTCGAGCAGGCCGCGGCCATACCGCTGGCCGGGAACACCGCCCTGATGGGCCTGCGCGATCTGGGGAAGGTGCGGCCGGGGCAGCACGTCCTGGTCAACGGCGCCTCGGGCGGCGTGGGCACGTTCGCCGTGCAGATCGCCAAGGCGCTGGGCGCGGAGGTGACCGGCGTGTGCAGTACCCGGAACGTGGACCTGGTCCGCTCGCTGGGAGCGGACCACGTCGTCGACTACACCCGGGAGGACTTCACCCGGACGGGCCAGCGGTACGACCTCCTCCTCGACCTCGTGGGGAACCGCACGCTGGCCGAGTGCCGGCGCGCGCTGACGCCGACGGGCGTGCTCGTGCTGTCCGGCGGCGGCGTGTCCGATGGGGGCAGCCTGTTCGGCCCGATGGGCCTCATCATCCGCGGATCGGCCATGTCGCTGTTCGGCCGGCGGGTCCGCGTCCTGACGGCGAAGCCGAGCACGGACAACCTGGCGGCGCTGCGCGAGCTCGTCGAGGGCGGGAAGGTCACCCCGGCCGTCGACCGGACCTACCCGCTGAGCGAAGCTGCCGAGGCCATCCGCTACCTCGAAGTGGAGCACGCGAGCGCCAAAGTGGTCATCACCTGCTGAGGGTGCATCAGCCTCGCCGGGCCTCCTGCTCGATCGGTGCACCGCTCTCGGAGTCGATGAGGATCCGGTCGCCCACCGGCCGGGTCAGGGTGACGGTGACGTTCTGCATGCGCATGGCCAGGTCGCAGCCCTGCCCAGGGGCCGGCTCCTTGCCGGGCAGGATCCGCCCGGCGAGGACCACGGTGTCCGTGCCTTCCAGCACGTCGACGGCCACACCGCCGTCGCAGCTTCCGTGGCCCGCCGTCACCTCGAAGGAGGCGGTGTCCGGGGACCCGGCCGAGTGGCCGGAGATCCGGGCCGTGCCGCCGCCCGAGAGGCCCAGCGGTTCGATCGGCGGCTTCGGCAGCTCCTGCGGCCGGATCGCGATCTGCGCCAGCGGGGTGTCGTAGCCCTCGATGGTGAACAGCCAGGCGGGCACCTGGGCCTGGCCCCGGCTGGTCCGTACGGTCGTCTCGCCCAAGCGGACGGCCGTGACCGGCACGGGGCGTTCGCTGCCCGCCGGGGCCTTCGGCTGGGCGAACTGCCCGTACGCCTCCCGCGCGCTCAGCAGCGGCAGGGTGAGCTCGCCTCCGCCGGCCCAGCGGATGGGGGCGGCCGCCGGCGGATCGGCGGGCAGGTCGGCGCGCAGCTCGAAGTGCCCGTTCACGGCGGCGAGCTTGTCCTCGGAGCGGAATCCGCCCGGCGGCGCCCAGTCCAGCGCGCCCAGCGGGTGGAAGCCCTCCCGCCACTGTTTGAGGGCCGCCGAGCCCTCCCAGGCCGCGGCCACCTGCTGCATGCGCGGCCGGGTGTCGGCCGGGGCGGTCCGCTCGCTCCGCCCCGGCGGCTCCACGCGCGCGGTCGTGCCGCATCCGCCTGCCAGCACCGCCACCACCAGGGCGCCCAGCGCCACCCCGGCTCGCGCAATCCTCGCCGCCATCGCAATTCCCCCTCGCCTCGGACCGATTCGGGGATGGGACGGGTGCCGCCCCGCGGTGGTTCCGCCTCCGCTTACTCCGCCGGGCGAGCCAGCGCCGCGGTGGCGGCCATCCGCATGCCCTCGGTGAACTCCTCGGCGCTGGCGGCCGACTTCGGGTCGAACAGCCACTGGATCATCAGGCCGTTCAGCAGCGCCTGGTAGAAGGACCCGAGCGTCCGCTCGTCCCGCTCGCTGATCTCCTCTTCCGGGGTTCCCGTGAGCATCGCGATCAGGCCGCGGCGCCCCTCGCCCTGGGAGGCCGCGATCATCGCGTACAGGTCCGGGAGCCGGTCGCGGGAGAGCGCGATCTCCAGGCTGGCCGCCCATACCGGGCCGGCCTGCTCGCGCTGGGCGAGGAAGCCTTCCCAGACCGCGCGGAAGCGTTCCAGCGAGCCGCCCTCTCCCGTCACGCCCTCCTGGAAGCCCGCGCCCAGCTCTTGCATCAGGGCGACGAACGCTTCGGCGAGCAGCGCGTCCTTGGAGCCGTAGTGGTAGCCGATGGAGGCCAGGTTCGCGCCCGAGGCCTTCACGACGTCACGCGCCGTCGTGCGCACGAAACCCTTCTCGACCAGGCATTTCTTGGCACCTTCGAGCAGATCTTCGCGATGTCCCATGCCGCCACCGTAGCAAGACGGACGTCACAGACGGAAGTTCAAGACAACCGATCCATACGGCCGTCATAGACAAACGTTTATGACGTCTGTACATTGCTTCTCATGACGAACCCCAGCGCCACCGCGCGTCTCGCCGGCCGCCGCGAATGGACCGCGTTCACGGTCCTCCTGCTGCCTCTGCTCCTGGTCTCGATGGACGCCTCCGTCCTCTACTTCGCCATCCCCGCCATCACCGAGCAGCTGGACCCGAGCGCCACCCAGCAGCTCTGGATCTTCGACAGCTACGCCTTCGCCCTCTCCGGCCTGCTGATCACGATGGGCTCGCTCGGCGACCGGATCGGCCGCCGCAAGCTGCTGCTGATCGGAGCGGCCGCCTTCGGCCTCGCCTCCATCGGCGCCGGCTACGCCACCAGCGCCGAGATGCTGATCGCGGCCCGCGTGCTGCTCGGCATCGGCGGCGCGACCCTGATGCCCTCCACGCTGGCGCTCATCCGCAACCTCTTCCAGGACGACAAGCAGCGCGGCAAGGCCATCGCCCTCTGGTCCGGGGCCATGACCGGCGGCATCGCCCTCGGCTCGGTGCTCAGCGGCGTGATGCTGAACCACTTCTACTGGGGCTCCGTCTTCCTGATCAACGTGCCCGCGATGCTGCTCCTGCTGGTCCTGGCCCCCGTGCTGGTCCCGGAGTTCAAGGACCCCGCCCCCGGCCGCTTCGACCTGCTGTCCGTCCCCCTGTCCATGGCCGCCGTGCTTCCGGTCGTCTACGGGCTCAAGGAGATCGCCGCCGAGGGCGTCACACCGCTCTACCTGGCCTGCCTGCTCGTCGGCCTGGCCTTCGGATACGTCTTCCTCCGCCGCCAGCGCACCCGTGAGGACGCGATGGTCAGCCGGTCGCTGTTCCAGGGCCGCGGTTTCGGGGCCGGCGTCGGCCTCAACACGATCGCTGCCTTCGTCATGCTGGGCTCTGCCTACTTCACCACCCAGTACCTGCAGTCCGTGCTCGGCATGGGCACCCTGGAAGCCGCGCTGTGGAGCCTCGCGCCCTCGGTCGTCATCGGTGCCGCCGCCCCGGCCTCCGCCGCCCTGGCCCAGAAGGTGGACCGGGCCTACGTCATCGCCGGCGGGTTCGTCCTCGCCGCCGCCGGATTCGCCCTGATGGCCCTGGTGGGCACCGACTCGCTGTGGCTGCTGCTGACCGGCGCCGGAGTGCTCGCCTCCGGCATCGTCACCGTGATGTCCCTGGTCTCCGACATGGCGCTCGCCTCGGCCCCCGCCGAGAAGGCCGGTTCCGCCGCCTCGGTGCTGGAGACCGGCCAGGAGTTCGGCGGCGCCCTCGGCATGGCGGTCCTGGGCTCGCTGGGCACCGCGGTCTACCGCAGCGACCTCGCCGACGCCGACCCGGCCGTACGGGAGACCCTCGGCGGAGCCGTGGCCGTCGCCCACCAGCTCGGCGGGGAGGCCGGCGCCCAGGTGCTGGCCCTGGCCCGGGAGGCCTTCGTCCACGGAATGCAGTACGCGGCCTGGGGCGGCACGGCGCTGCTGCTCGGGGCGGCGCTGCTCGCCGCGGCCCTGATGCGGGGAATCGGAACCCCTGCCCCGGCCGCGGCGGAGCCGGCCGGAGTTCCCTCGGCCCCGGCGAACGAGCCGGCGTACAACTGACGCGCACACGGGAGCCGTACGACGCGAAAGGGCCCGGGGGATCTCCCCCGGGCCCTTCCCCGTACTTCCTGCCGGTCAGCCGAGGCTGACGGTGCGCGCGGAGACCGCGCCGATCTCGGTGGCGATGTCCGCGAGGACGTCGCTCGGGACCTCGGCGTCGACCGTGAGGACCGCGAGGGCCTCACCGTGCTCCTCGGCGCGGGCGACCTGCATGCCCGCGATGTTCAGGCCGGCCTCGCCGAGCAGCTGCCCGACCTTGCCGACCACGCCCGGGCGGTCGGTGTAGCGCAGCACGACCATGTAGTCGGCGAGCGCGAGGTCCACGTCGTACTCGCCGATGCCCACGATCTTCTGAAGGTGCTTCGGGCCCGCGAGGGTGCCGGAGACCGACACCTCCTGGCCGTCCGACAGGGTGCCGCGCACGGTCACCACGTTGCGGTGGTCCGGGGACTCCGAGCTGGTGGTCAGCCGGACCTCGACTCCGCGCTCCTGCGCGAACAGCGGGGCGTTGACGTAGGAGACCGTCTCGTCGACGACGTCCTCGAAGACGCCCTTGAGCGCGGAGAGTTCGAGCACCTTGACGTCGTGCTGGGTGATCTCGCCGCAGACCTCGACGTCGAGGCGGACCGCGACCTCGCCCGCGAGGGCGGTGAAGATGCGGCCGAGCTTCTCGGCGAGCGGCAGGCCCGGACGCACGTCCTCGGCGATGACGCCGCCCTGGACGTTGACCGCGTCCGGCACGAGCTCGCCGGCGAGCGCGAGGCGCACCGACTTGGCGACCGAGACACCGGCCTTCTCCTGGGCCTCGTCCGTGGACGCGCCGAGGTGCGGGGTGCAGACGACCTGGTCGAGCTCGAACAGCGGGGAGTCCGTGCAGGGCTCCTTCGCGTACACGTCGAGGCCGGCGCCGGCGACGCGGCCCTCCTTGATGGCCGAGTACAGGGCGGCCTCGTCCACGATCCCGCCGCGCGCGGCGTTGACGATGCGGACGGAGGGCTTCACCTTGTGCAGCGCCTCGTCCCCGATGAGACCGAGGGTCTCGGGAGTCTTGGGCAGGTGCACGGTGATGAAGTCGGCGACCTCGAGGAGCTCGTCCAGCGTCAGCATCTTGACGCCCATCTGGGCGGCGCGCGCGGGCTGCACGTAGGGGTCGTACGCGACGATCTTCATGCCGAAGGCCGACATGCGCTGGGCGACCAGGACGCCGATGCGGCCGAGGCCGACGACACCGAGGGTCTTCTCGCTCAGCTCGACGCCCGTGTACTTGTTCCGCTTCCACTCGCCGTTCTTCAGGGCGGTGTTGGCCTGCGGGATGTTGCGGGCGGTGGCGACGAGCAGACCGCAGGCGAGCTCGGCGGCGGTCACGATGTTCGAGGTCGGGGCGTTGACGACCATCACGCCGGCCTTGGTGGCCGCGGAGACGTCCACGTTGTCCAGACCGACGCCGGCGCGGGCGACGACCTTCAGCTTCTTCGCCGCGGCGATGGCCTCGGCGTCGACCTTGGTCGCGGAGCGCACGAGGATCGCGTCGACGTCGGCGATCGCGGGCAGCAGCTCGGCGCGGTCCGCGCCGTTGCAGTGCCGGATCTCGAAGTCCGGGCCGAGCGCCTCGACGGTGGCGGGCGACAGCTCTTCGGCGATGAGTACGACAGGTTTCGAGCTCACGTGGGTCCTCACAAGTCCAGTGCGGACGGCCGTCCCGACGGCCGCAGGCGGTGGAGGGGGTAGCCGCGTGGAAGACGCACGACACTGTGGGCCTGACGCGTATGTGTTGAGCAGTGTAGTGGCGCTGACGGACCGGATTTCCGCCTGTACGGAAGGATCACCCGTCCGTGGTTGGCCGCGTTGGACAACCCGGGGCGTCCCGGGCCGGTCCGGTGACGCGCGGCGGGGCCGGGACGCAGTGTCCCGGCCCCGCCGAGTGCGAGATCAGCTCTCGTCGCTGTCGACCCAGCTCATGAGCTTGCGCAGCTTCTTGCCGGTGGTCTCCAGCAGGTGCGCCTCGTCGGCCTTCTTGTACTCGTTGTACTTCGGCAGACCGGCCTTGTACTCGGCCATCCAGGTGTTGGCGAACTCGCCGGACTGGATCTCCGCGAGGACCTTCTTCATCTCGGCCTTGGTGGCGTCGGTGATGACGCGCGGGCCGGTGATGTAGTCGCCCCACTCGGCGGTCTCGGAGACCGACCAGCGCATCTTCTCCAGGCCGCCCTCGTACATGAGGTCCACGATGAGCTTCAGCTCGTGCAGGCACTCGAAGTACGCGATCTCCGGCTGGTAGCCGGCCTCGGTCAGGGTCTCGAAACCGGCCTTGACCAGCGCGGAGGCGCCACCGCAGAGGACGGCCTGCTCACCGAACAGGTCGGTCTCGGTCTCCTCGGTGAAGGTGGTCTTGATGACGCCGGCGCGGGTGCCGCCGATACCGGCCGCGTACGACAGCGCGAGCGCGAAGGCGGAGCCGGAGAAGTCCTGCTCGACGGCGGCGATGCACGGGACGCCGCGGCCTTCCTCGTACTGGCGGCGGACCAGGTGGCCCGGGCCCTTCGGGGCGACCAGGGCGACGTCCACGTTGGCCGGGGGCTTGATGAAGCCGTAGCGGACGTTGAAGCCGTGGCCGAAGAAGAGCGCGTCGCCCTCCTTGAGGTGGTCCTTGATGGACTCCTCGTAGATCTCGGCCTGCAGCGGGTCCGGCGTCAGGATCATGATGACGTTCGCCCACTCGGCGGCCTCGGCCACGGGGACGACCTTCAGACCCTGCTCCTCGGCCTTGGCCTTGGACTTCGAGCCCTCCTTCAGACCGACGACGACGTCGACGCCGGAGTCACGGAGCGACAGCGCGTGGGCGTGGCCCTGGCTGCCGTAACCGATGACCGCGACCTTGCGGCCCTGGATGATGGACAGGTCGGCGTCGTTCTCGTAGAACAGCTCGGCCACTGGGATATCTCCTTGGTGCGCTGGTGTTGCACCCACCGTACGGCGGGGAACGGAATCTGAGTTTTCGGTCTCGCTATGCGAGCGTGAGCGTGTCTGACGCTTCTTGCGTGTCCGTTGCGTCCCAGGTGCGTCCGGCGTTTCCGCCGGACGCCCCCCGGACGTGTGACCGATGCGTCAGGCGCTGCGGTCGAGGGCCCGCAGGCTGCGGTCCGTGATGGACCGGCCGCCACGCCCTATGGCGATCGTGCCGGACTGGACGAGCTCCTTGATGCCGAAGGGCTCCAGCATCTTGAGCATCGCACCGAGCTTGTCGGCACCGCCGGTGGCCTCGATGGTGACGGCCTCCGGAGAGACGTCGACCGTCTTGGCGCGGAACAGCTGGACGATCTCGATGATCTGCGAGCGGGTCTCGTTGTCGGCGCGGACCTTCACCAGAACGAGTTCGCGCTCGATGGCGTTGTGCGACTCCAGCTCGACGATCTTGAGCACGTTGACCAGCTTGTTGAGCTGCTTGGTCACCTGCTCCAGCGGGAGGTCTTCCACGTTCACGACGATGGTGATGCGGGAGATGTCGGGGTGCTCGGTGACACCGACCGCGAGGGAGTCGATGTTGAACCCGCGGCGGGAGAACAGCGCGGCGATCCGGGCAAGAATGCCGGGCGTGTTCTCGACCAGAACGGAGAGCGTGTGCTTGGACATGTGAGGCGTTCTCTCTCTCGGCTCTCTGGGCTCAGTCGTCTTCGTTGTCGCCGAAGTCGGGGCGGACGCCCCGGGCGGCCATGACCTCGTCGTTGGAGGTGCCGGCGGCGACCATCGGCCACACCATGGCGTCCTCGTGGACGATGAAGTCGATCACGACCGGACGGTCGTTGATCGCATTGGCCTCGGCGATGACCTTGTCCAGATCGGCCGGGTCCTCGCAGCGCAGCGCCACACAGCCCATGGACTCGGACAGCTTGACGAAGTCCGGGACGCGGGTACCCATGCGGGGGGCGACGGACTCGCCGAGCTGGGAGCCCACCGCGTCGAAGCCGGTCTCACCCGCGTGCAGCACGGTGCTGGAGTACCGCTGGTTGTAGAACAGGGTCTGCCACTGGCGGACCATGCCCAGCGCACCGTTGTTGATGATCGCGACCTTGATCGGGATGTTGTTCAGCGCGCAGGTGGCCAGTTCCTGATTGGTCATCTGGAAGCAGCCGTCGCCGTCGATCGCCCACACCGTCCGCTCGGGCATGCCGACCTTGGCACCCATCGCGGCGGGCACCGCGTACCCCATGGTTCCGGCACCGCCGGAGTTCAGCCAGGTACGGGGCTCTTCGTACTGGACGAAGTGCGAGGCCCACATCTGGTGCTGGCCGACGCCGGCCGCGTAGATGGTGCCCTTGGGCGCCAGCTGGCCGATCCGCTCGATGACCTGCTGCGGCGACAGGGTGCCGTCCTCGGGCAGGTCGTAACCCAGCGGGTAGGTCTCGCGCCAGCGGTTGAGGTCGTTCCACCAGGCGGCGTAGTCGCCGGTGTTGCCCTCGGTGATCTCGGCCTGGACGGCCTGGATCAGGTCGGCGATGACCTCGCGGGCGTCACCCACGATCGGGACGTCGACCTCGCGGTTCTTGCCGATCTCGGCCGGGTCGATGTCCGCGTGGATGACCTTCGCGAACGGGGCGAAGCTGTCCAGCTTGCCGGTGACGCGGTCGTCGAAGCGGGTGCCGAGGGCGATCAGCAGGTCCGACTTCTGCAGCGCGGTGACGGCGGTGACGGCACCGTGCATGCCCGGCATGCCGAGGTTCTGCGGGTGGCTGTCCGGGATCGAGCCCAGGGCCATCAGGGTGGTGACGACCGGGAGGCCGGTGAGCTCGGCGAGGACCTTCAGCTCGGCGGTGGCGCCGGCCTTCATGATGCCGCCGCCGACGTAGAGGACCGGCCGCTTGGCGGCGGCGATCATCTTGGCCGCCTCGCGGATCTGCTTGGCGTGCGGCTTGGTGACCGGGCGGTAACCGGGCAGGTCCTGGCTGGGCGGCCAGGAGAAGGTGGTCTTCGCCTGGAGCGCGTCCTTGGCGATGTCGACCAGGACCGGGCCGGGACGACCGGTCGCGGCGATGTGGAACGCCTCCGCGATGGTCTTCGCGATGTCCTCGGCCTTGGTGACCAGGAAGTTGTGCTTGGTGATCGGCATGGTGATGCCGACGATGTCCGCCTCCTGGAAGGCGTCCGTACCGATCGCCTTCGAGGAGACCTGACCCGTGATCGCGACGAGCGGCACGGAGTCCATGTGCGCGTCCGCGATCGGCGTCACCAGGTTCGTCGCACCCGGGCCCGAGGTGGCCATACAGACGCCGACCTTGCCCGTGGCCTGCGCGTACCCGGTGGCCGCGTGACCGGCCCCCTGCTCGTGGCGGACCAGGATGTGACGGACCTTCTTGCTGTCCATCATCGGGTCGTACGCCGGAAGGATGCAGCCGCCCGGGATCCCGAAAACGGTGTCGCACCCCACCTCTTCGAGAGAGCGGATGAGGGACTGCGCACCCGTGACGTGCTCAACTGCGGCGGACTGCTGTCCGCCGGAACGGGGCCGCGGCTGCGGATGGTGGGCCCCGGTGGCCTGCTCGGTCATCGGCATTCTCTTCTCGAAGCTGAGGGTTTTACGGGATTCGGCTCTGTGCCAGTGCAACAAAAAACCCCTCGTGCCGGTGGGCAAGCGAGGGGAGCGCGTCGGGTGCGTTGAGCGGGGACATGCTGGTCCCGGCTTCAGCCGACGCGCTTTCCAAGTACGAGAATTCGGGTGCGCATGGCACTGACCCTCCCTCCGGCGGGAGGTGGATGTCAAGTAGGTGGGACAGCCGTCTCATTATGTGAGCCTCTACGGATAACCATGGAGCCCCCGGGGGAACCACCGGCCAGGGCTGGTTGGACTGCTCCGCCCGGTACTGGGAACGTACCGCGCACGAGCGCGCGGCGCAGCCGGTATTCGTCCAGCGGCCCCGAGAAGGCCATCCCCTGGCCGTGTGTGCAGCCCATGGCGCGCAGGGCCATGACCTGCTCGGGGAGGTCCACCCCGTCGGCCACGGAGCGCATGCCGAGGTCGTTTGCGATCCGCAAGAGGCCTGCGGTGATCTTGTGCAGCCGGGGGGACTCGACGACCCCTTCCACCAGGCCCCGGTCCAGCTTGAGCATGTCCACGGGGAGGCGGCGCAGGGCGCTGATGGCCGCGTAGCCGCTTCCGAAGCCGTCCAGGGCGATTCCCACCCCGAGCCGGTGCAAGGCCGTCAGACGGCGCTCCAGGTCGTCGAACGGCACCCTGGGATCGGAGACGGCCAGCTCCAGCACGAGGGCCCCGGAAGGCAGCCCGTGCCTGGTCAGCAAGGCCTCCACGGAACCCAGCGGCATCGCCCGGTCCAGCAGCCGCTGGGCGGTCATCCGGACGGCGACGGGCACGTCGTGCCCGGCCCGGTGCCGGTCGGCGGCCTGCTCCACGGCCTGCTCCAGCAGCCAGCGCCCCAGCTCGGCGGTGCGCGAGGCGTCCGGCCCGGAGCCCGCGCCGCCCGCGCCCTCGCTGTACTCGGCGACCCGGAGGAACTCCGCGGGGGTGAAGAGGATCCCCTGCGCGGAGCGCCAGCGGGCCTGCGCGGCCACCGCGGCGACCTCGCCGGTGGCCAGCGAGACCACGGGCTGGTGCAGCAGGGCGAACTCTCCCTCGTGCAGCGCGGTCCGCAGCCGGCCCGCCAGCTCGGCCTTGCGCACGACCTCGGCCTGCATCTGCGGGGCGTACATCTCCACGCGGTCCTTGCCGCCCGCCTTGGCCCGGTACATCGCGAGATCCGCGTTGCGCATCAGGTCCGAAGGGGTGATGCCGGGGTCGGCGAAGGCCACGCCGATGCTCGCGGCCACCCTGACCTCGCTGCCCCCGATCCGGTACGGCTGGGAGAGGGTGGTCCGCAGCCGGTCCGCGATCTCGTGGACCTGGTACTCACGGGCGCTGCGGTCGCGGCTGCCGTCGCCCAGGATCAGCGCGGCGAATTCGTCGCCGCCGAGGCGGGCGGCGGTGTCCCCGGCGCGCACCGAGTCCTGGAGCCTGCGGGCGGCCTCGATGAGCAGCTCGTCGCCGGCCTGGTGGCCGATGGTGTCGTTGACCGCTTTGAAGCCGTCGAGGTCGATGAAGAGCACGGCGGTGCTGTGGTCCCCCGCGCGCCGGCCGGTCAGGGCCTGGCGCACCCGCCGGGTGAACAGGGCCCGGTTGGGCAGGTCGGTCAGCGGATCGTGCTCGGCGCTGTGCTGGAGCTGGGCCTGGAGCCGGACCCGCTCGGTGACGTCCCGGCTGTTGAGGATGAGCCCGCCCTGGTGGCGGTTGACGGTGGACTCCACGTTGAGCCACTCGCCGCCGCCCGACTTGAAGCGGCATTCGATGCGGGTGGTGGGCTCCTCGGCCGGCGGTGCGGCGAGGAAGCGGCGTACCTCGTGGACCACCCGGCCGAGGTCGTCGGGATGGATCAGGGTGGCGAGCTCGGTGCCGACCAGCTCCTCGGCGTCGCGGCCGTAGACCCCGGCGGCGGCGGGGCTGACGTAGCGCAGGGTGCCGGTGGGCGCGGCGATCATGATGACGTCGCTGGAGCCCTGGACCAGGGAGCGGAAGTGGTTCTCCTTCTGGGCCAGTTCCTGGGTCAGCGCGATGTTGTCGAGCAGCATGATGCCCTGGCGGATGACGAGGGCGAGCACGACCGTGCAGCCGGTGAAGACGACCATCCGGTCGACCTTCCGGCCGTCCACGACGTTGTAGAGGATGCCGAGGGTGCACACGGCGGCCGCGAGGTACGGGGTCAGCGCGGGCAGCGAGCCGGTGATCGGGCGGCTGTGCGGCCGTTCGGCGCGCGCTGCCGCGGCCGGGTCGGGCCCGTGCTGGGGGCGCCGGGCGCCCCAGGGCGCGTACGCGAGGAGCAGCGAGCCCGCGAACCAGCCCGCGTCGAGCAGCTGCCCGGACTGGTACTCGGCGCTGAGCAGGGGCGAGGTGAACAGGGCGTCGCTGAGGACGGTCAGGGCGAGCGCCGCGATGGCGGTGTTGACGGCGGAGCGGTTGGTCTCGCTGCGCCGGAAGTGCAGGACCAGGACCATCGAGACCAGCGCGATGTCCAGCAGCGGGTAGGCGAGCGAGAGCGCCGCGCGCGGGACGCTGCCGGGGGCGCCGGACTGGGCGGTCCGCGCCGCGTGGGCGAGGGCCAGGCTCCAGGACAGTGTCAGCAGGGAGCCGCCGATGAGCCACGAGTCGAGCCCGAGGCACACCCAACCGGCCCGGGTGACCGGGCGTTTGGCGAGGACGAGCAGGCCGACGATGGCGGGCGGGGCGAAGCAGAGGAAGGCGAAGTCGGCGAGCGAGGGCTTCGGCACGGCCTGGCCGAGGATCACCTCGTACCAGCCCCAGACCGCGTTGCCGCTCGCGCCCATGAGCGAGGAGAAGGCGAACAGCAGCCACGCGGGGCGTTCCCGGCTGTCGATCGCGCGGGCGTAGCTGTAGCAGGAGACGGCGGCGAGTAATCCGGCGGCACTGAGCCCGAAGTCGCCCATGATCTCGGCAAGTTCCTCCGAGCCCCAGTTGAGGGCGGCGCCGACGGCGTAGCCGCCGCTGACCACCGCGAGGAGCAGCTGCATCGCCAGGCTCCGGCCTCCGCCGGCACCGGTGCCACCGTGCGAGACGGACGGCCGGTTCAGGAGCGCCGCCCCCGGGGCACTCACCGGTCCCCCTCGCCGGCTGGTTCCGGAGCGGTCCAGTCCCTGCAGCGTCGCCTCCGGCGGCTCTGCCGCATCGGATCCTTCGTCCATTGGCCGTGCATCGCCCGTCGCCCCCCAAAGTGTCCGATCACTCCCCAGCGCCAGACGTTCGTGGCGCAGCCCCTTCTTCCGGACGATACACCACTTTCGTCACTCAGCGACATAGGTTCTCTACTCTGAGTCACCAATACGGGAGTTGCGCCTACCGGGTGCATCCGGGCGAACGCGGAGCGTGCCCGCCCGGCGTCACTCGGTGATCAACACCGTGTGCTCCACGGGCTCTCCGGCGGCGAACCGGCCGAGCTGGCGTGCCAGCAGGCGCTTGGCCCGCGGCTCGAACGCCGAGCTGCTGCCGCCGACATGAGGCGTGATCAGGACATTCGGAGCATGCCAGAGCGGGTGGCCGGCCGGCAGCGGTTCCGGGTCGGTGACGTCGAGCGCGGCGCGCAGCCGGCCCGACTCCAGCTCCGCCAGCAGGGCCTTGGTGTCGACGACCGGTCCCCGCGAGACGTTCACGAGCAGCGCGCCGTCCTTCATGCGGCTCAGGAACCCGGGCCCGGCCAGGCCCCGGGTGGCGTCGGTCAGCGGGGTCACCAGGATGACCACGTCGGCCTGCGGGAGGAGCCCGGGCAGGTCGGCGAGAGCGTGCACGGGGCCGTGCGGGGTGGTCCGCGCCGAGCGGGCGACGCGGGTGACGGGCCCGCACTCGAAGGGCAGGAGGCGGTCCTCGATGGCCGAACCGATGGATCCGTAGCCGACGATCAGGACGGACTTGTCGGCGAGGGCCTCGTAGAAGCCGCCGCGCCATTCCTCGCGGTCCTGGCCGCGGACCATGCCGGGGATGCCGCGCAGGGAGGCGAGGGTGAGGGCGAGGGCGAGTTCGGCGGTGCTGGCCGTGTGGACGCCGACGGCGTTGCACAGCCGTACGCCCGGGCGCAGGTGGCCCAGCCCGCCAAGGACGTGGTCGATGCCCGCGGTCAGGGTCTGTACGACCTCCAGCGCGGGCATCGCCGCCAGCGGGCGCACGGTGACCTCGGGGGACTTCATGTACGGCGTGACGTAGAAGACGCAGTCGGCCGGGTCGGCCGGGAAGGTGTCCTCGCCGTCCCAGAGGCGGTAGCGGAAGGAGTCGGGCAGGCCGGCGATCTCGTCGGCGGGGAAGGGGAGCCAGACGTCCCCGGTCTTTGAGGTCATGATCACGAGGCTATGCCAAGCCATCCGGATCAAGCCGTTAGTTTGTGTGCCGGAGCGGGAGGGGGACTCAGGGGTGGAGCGCAGGTCGATCGGGGCGGGGGCGCTGGCGGTGGGTGCCATAGGCCTCGGCTGCATGCCCATGAGCTGGGCGTACGCGCCTTCGCGGCGCCGGGGGCACGAGTCGCTGGCCGCCGTGCACACGGCCTTGGACCTGGGGTCGACCCTGCTGGACACCGCCGATGTGTACGGCCCGTTCACCAATGAACTGCTGCTCGGGCGGGTGCTGCGGGAGCGCCGCTCCGAGGCCTTCGTCTCGGCGAAGGTGGGGCTGCGCGCGGGCGAGCAGCACGTCGTGGCCGACGGGCGGCCGGGCTATCTGCGGCGGGCGTGCGACGCCTCGCTGCGGCGGCTGCGGACGGACGTCATCGACCTCTACCAGCTGCACCGGGTGGATCCCGAGGTGCCGGTGGAGGAGACCTGGGGGGCGATGGCGGAGCTGGTGGGCGCGGGCAAGGTGCGGGCGCTGGGGTTCTGCGCGCTGGGCGCGGGGGCCGGGCCGGGGGCGGGGCGGCGCGGGGACCGGGCGTACGGGACGACCCTGGCGCACCTGGAGCGGGCCCAGCAGGTGTTCCCGGTGAGCGCGGTGCAGGCGGAGCTGTCGGTGTGGTCGCCGCAGGCGGCGTGGCAGCTCCTGCCGTGGTGCGCGGCGCGGGGGGTGGGGTTCCTGGCGGCGATGCCGCTGGGCAGCGGGTTCCTGACGGGGACGCTCACGCCGGGCGAGGGGTTCGAGCAGGAGGACGTACGGGCCCGGCACCCCCGGTTCACGGCGTACGCGATGGCGTCCAACCAGGGGCTTCTGGCGGGGCTGCGGCGGGTGGCGCTGCGGCACGGACCCGAGGTCACCGCGGCGCAGGTGGCGCTGGCCTGGGTGCTGGCGCAGGGGCCGCAGGTGGTGCCGGTGCCGGGGGCGGACCGGGCGCGGTGGGCCGCGGAGAACGCCCTGGCGGCGGAGGTCCGGCTCTCGGCGGAGGATCTGGGGGAGATCGCGGCGCTGCCCGCGGCGGTGGGAGCCTGGGACTGAGCGGGCTGCCCGCGGGCCTCCCCCGCGGCCCCGCCACAACCACTCGATCGAGTGTACGAAGGGTGGAACTCGGGGTACGGCCGGAGCTGTTGAGAGAGATGGAAGGCACGACTGGCGCACGGGAGGGGAGCAGGGCGATGCGATACGGATCGAGGATGTACGGGGGCACGGGCGCGCGGCGTCGGAGCGCGCTGGCGGCGGTGGCGCTGGCCGGGTGCGGCGCTCTGCTGGCGGCGGGGTGCTCCCCGCCCGGCGGCGCGGGGGCCCGGCCGGGCGGTTCCCCACCGGGCACGCCCGCAGCGGGTTCCGGGTCGTCCGGCCCGTCGGGGAGCGCGTCAGGCTCGCCGCCGCCCTCCGGTCCCCCGGCGAAGGGCGCGGTGACGGTGACCGGGGAGGTCGCCAAGGGCCTGGAGTCGCCGTGGGGCGTGGCCCCGCTGCCCGGCGGGGACCTGCTGGTGGCCTCGCGGGACAAGGGGACGATCAGCAGGGTCGCGGTGGGCTCGGGCGCGGTGACGGAGATCGGCGAGGTGCCGGGGGTGGCCCCCGGCGGCGAGGGCGGGCTGCTGGGCCTCGCGGTGTCGCCGTCCTTCGCCTCGGACCGGCTCGTGTACGCCTACTTCACCACCGAGTCCGACAACCGCATCGCCCGGATGCGCTATGACGAGAAGAGACCGCCCGGTCAGCAACTGGGCGCTCCGGACACGGTGTTGCGGGGCATCCCCAAGGGGACGATCCACAATGGCGGCCGGATCGCCTTCGGCCCGGACAAGATGCTCTATGCGGGGACGGGCGAGACCGGTGACACCGGGCTCGCGCAGGACAAGAAGTCGCTGGGCGGCAAGATCCTGCGGATGACTCCGGACGGGGATCCGGTGCACGGCAATCCCGAGGCGGATTCCGTCGTCTACTCCTACGGGCACCGCAATGTGCAGGGCCTCGCCTGGGACAAGGACAAGCGGCTGTGGGCGGCCGAGTTCGGGCAGAACACCTGGGACGAGCTGAATCTGATCGAGCCGGGCGCGAACTACGGCTGGCCCGAGGCCGAGGGAAAGGCCGGCCGGCCGGGGATGCGGGATCCGGTGGCCGTGTGGGGGACCGATGAGGCCTCGCCGAGCGGGATCGCGTGGGCGCAGGGCTCGGTGTGGATGGCCGCGCTGAAGGGCGAGCGGCTGTGGCGGATTCCCCTGGCCGGGGCGGAACCCGTGGCGGCACCCGAAGCGTTCCTCGAGGGGAAGTACGGCCGGCTGCGCACGGTGGTGGCACTCGGCGGGGACAAGCTGCTGCTGGTCACGAGCGAGACCGATGGGCGCGGGTCGCCGGAAGCGGGCGACGACAGGATCCTGACACTGACGGTGCAATAGCCGGCCCGGGGGCACCAGCCCCGGCAGGGCACGGAGAGGGCGCGGTGGGCACGGTGTTCAACATGATCGAGGAGCTGTTCAATCCGGGTCGCAAGCACACGGACGAGGAGAAGAAGCGGTTGGAGCTGTCCCGGGTCGACGTCAATGACGGCGACCCGGGGCGGGGTCCGATAGACCTGGACTCCGGCAAGGTGCTCATACGCCTCGACGAGCAGACCCAGCAGCCTCCGGCCGGGTGCTGACGGGGCCGGGCGGCACGAAGAGCCTCAGCCGGTGGGCGAGGGCGGCCGCCTCGCCGCGGCCGGCGACGCCGAGCTTCGCCAGGATGTTCGAGACGTGCACGCTCGCCGTCTTCGGGGAGATGAAGAGCTCCTCGGCGATCTTGCGGTTGGTGCTGCCGGCGGCCACGAGGCGCAGTACGTCCCGCTCCCGGCTGGTCAGGCCGAGGGTCTCGACCGGGTCGGCCTCCGGGGCGGGCGCGGCCGGGGCTGTGTCGGCGGCGGCGAGCGGGAGCCGGGCGCGCTGGGCGAGCAGGGCCAGGTCCTCGCGCAGCCGGCGTGAGCCGAGCCGGTCGGCGGTGGCGTAGGCCGCGCGGAGCAGGGCGGCGGCGGGCTCCCGGTCCCCGCCGGCGGCCAGCATGGCCTCGGCGAGCTGGTGGCGGGCGCGGGCCAGCAGGTAGGGGCGTTCCAGCGGGCGGATGGCCTCCTCCACCGCGGTCCAGTCGGCGACGGTGTCCCGGGCCTCGGCCCGGAGCAGCTCGGCGCGGACGTACTCGGCGTGGGCGCGCCACACCGGGGCCGGGGTGGCGAGGGTGCGGGCGGCGTTGCGCAGGACGTCCAGGGCGGCTTCCCGGTCCGCGTCGGCGGCCGGGAGTCCCCGGGAGTCCGCCTCCGCGGTGGCGGAGGCGAGCAGCAGCGGCCAGGCGTAGCGGTGTTGTCCCTGGGGGAACCCGTAGGCGAGGGCGGCGGCTGTCTCGGCGCGGACGTCGGCGATCCGGCCCTCCCCCGCGGCGACGCCGACGGCGAGGCGGTAGAGCGGTATCCGGTGCTGGGGCTGGATGTCGTGGCTGCCGAAGTGGGCGTGGGCCGCCGCGAGCTGCTGGGCCGCTTCCGCCAACTCGCCGCGTGCCAGCGCCAGATAGGCGAGCCGGGAGGCTCCGGAGCCGCGCGGGGCCGCGCTCTGCCCGACCAGCAGGGTGCGCTGGGCCGCCTCGACGGCCTCGTCCCAGCGGCCGAGGGTGTAGAGGCTCTCCGCCATGTTTCCGCGGACCCAGGCCTCGGTGTCCAACAGCCGGGACTTCCTGACCAGTTCCGCCCCTTGTTCGGCCAGTTCCACGGCTTCCCGGGACCGGCCCATGCTTTCCAACTGAGAGGTGAGATTGATATGCGCACGTCCCGCGAGCAGGATGAGGCCCAGTTCCGTGGCCCGTTCCCTGACCGCGTGCATCTCGGCCAGGCCCCGTTCGGGGTCGCCCGAGTCGGTGAGCAGGCAGCCGACCGTGATCCGGGCGTTGAGCTCGATGTCCTCGGCGCCGACCATCCGCGCGTACTCGACGGCGCGTTCGGCGGCGACGATGTTGTCCGGACCGGGGTCGTGGAGCATGCCCCAGCCCGCGGCCCGGACGAGGACCTCGGCGTGCACCTGGGACGGGGGCAGCCCCTGGACGAGCTCCTGGGCCTTGGCGATCTCGTCCCAGCCGTCGCCCCGGCCCAGGCTGGCGACCAGCCGGGAGCGCTCGGTCCAGAACCAGGCCGCCCGCAGCGGGTCGTGGCCGTCGTCCAGCGTGCGCAGGGCCGTCTTGCAGAACTTCAGGGCGCGTTCCCGTTCGCCGCCGTAGCGGGCCGCCACGGTCGCCTCGGCCAGCAGGTCGAGGCGCTGGAGCGGGGTGCTGGCCGGGTCGCAGCCGCACGGCGGGTACACGTCGGTGTAGTCCACCGGGCGAAGCTCCTCGCGGACCTCCTCCGGGGCGCTGTCCCACAGGTCCAGCGCGCGTTCCAGGAAGCGCAGCTGCTCCGAGTAGGCGTGCCGGCGGCGGGCGGCCACGGACGCGGAGAGCACGGCGGGAAGCGCCTTGGACGGGTCGTTGGCGTGGTACCAGTAGCTGGCCAGCCGGATGGCCCGCTCCTCCGCGCGGACCAGCGAGCCGTCGGCCTCCATGGCCTCGGCGTAGCGGCGGTTGACGCGGGCGCGCTCGCCGGGCAGCAGGTCGTCGCTGACGGCCTCGCGGACCAGCGAGTGGCGGAAGCGGTAGCCGTCGCCGTCGGGGGTGGCGAGCAGGATGTTGGCTCCGACCGCGGACCGCAGCGCCTCGATCAGCGCGTCCTCGCCGATCCCGGTGACGGCGCGCAGGAGCGGGTACTCGACGGTGGAGCCGCCCTCGGCGACGATGCGGACCACGCGCTGGGCCTCGTCGGGCAGGACCTCGACGCGGACGAGGAGCAGGTCGCGCAGGGATTCGGTGAGCCCGGCGTGGCAGCCGCTCTCCCGGGAGGCGACGAGTTCCTCGACGAAGAAGGCGTTGCCGTCGGACCGGTCGAAGACGGAGTCGACGAAGTCCTCGTCGGGCTGCGTGGCGAGGATCCCGGCGAGCTGGCGGCGCACCTCGGCCCGGTTGAAGCGGGGCAGCTCGATGCGCTGGACGGTGCGGAGCCGGTCCAGTTCGGCGAGGAGCGGGCGCAGCGGGTGACGGCGGTGGACGTCGTCCGCGCGGTAGGTGGCGACAACGACGAGCCGGCCGCTGCCGAGGGTCCGGAAGAGGTAGGAGAGCAGGTGCCGGGTCGAGGTGTCGGCCCAGTGCAGGTCTTCCAGGACGAGGACGACGGTGCGGTCGGCGGCGAGCCGCTCCAGCATCCGTGCCGTCAGTTCGAAGAGGCGGGCGGTGCTTTCCTCGTCGTGCGGGCCGCGCGGGGTTTCGCCGAGTTCGGGGAGGATCCGGGCGAGCTCGTCCTCCTGGCCGACGGCCGCGGCGGCCAGCTCCTCGGGGAGCGCGCGGTGCAGGCTGCGCAGGGCGGTCGAGAACGGGGCGAAGGGAAGTCCCTCCGCCCCGATCTCCACACAGCCTCCGACGGCGACGACGGCGCCGCGGCGGGCGGCCTCACAGAGGAACTCCTCCGTGAGGCGGGTCTTGCCGACCCCTGCCTCTCCCCCGATGAGCAACGCCTGCGGTTCCAGGCCGGCGGCTCGCGTCAGTGCGTCGGTGAGTACGGCCAGTTCGTCGGCGCGGCCGACGAACACCGGGCTGACAGATCTGGTCTCCACGTCGCCGAGCATCGCACAGACGTCCTGCCCGGCGGCACTCGTTATCGGTGCGCTTCTCATCACGTGTCAGTCCGCACGGATCGCGGCGCGGGTTACGCGGCGCGGGCGAAGCGGCTCCGGTGCCCGCTCACCGGCCCTTCGGTTTCCTGGCTTCGAGAGGACGCGCGCCGCGCCTTCTTGGCCTCGCGGATCAGCCGGTACTCGTCGGCCTCGCGGATGAGGTCGGCGCGGCGGGCGGTGGCGATTTCGTACTCGAACATCTCGTACTCCCTGGTTGCGTTTCCCGGTCACCTCGTTCGGTGTGATCCAAGCTTCGCGTCCCAGGGGGTACCGGCACATCGGTCGCATGCCGCATCCGGCGGGGGCAGGGGGCCTTAGACCCGGGCCGAAGGTCCCTGAGTAGGCCTAAGCACACCTAAGGCGGTGCTTAGCCGGTGGTGGGGCGGTGCCTAGCCGGCTGTCGCGGCGGCCTGCGGGATGGTCAGGAGGAGGTCGAAGTACATGAGGGCGAACAGCAGGACGCCGATGGCGCCCAGGGCGACGGCCGCCCAGGAGACGGACCGGACCCAGGTGGGGAGGGTGCGCTGGGGGGAACCGAGGGCGGGCAGGGCCAGCGTGAGGATGCCGACGATCAGGGCGAGGGCGGCGAAGACCCCGTTCACCAGGGCGGTGGCGTGCCACGGCTGGACGAACTGGGCGGCGATCTGCGCGTTCACGTCGGCGGCCTGGGTCAGCTCCAGCCGGCCGACGACGCCGGCGCGCTCGGACACGATGCCGCCGACCCAGCTTCCGCTGAGGGCCACGACACCGAGGCCCGCGGCCACGATCGCGGAGGCCGCGGCTCCGACGTGGCTCTGCTCCTCCGTGCCGGCCTGCTCGTCGGCGAACTCGTCGTCGTCCAGGTCCGCGTCGGTGAGCTCGGCCCCGGTGGGCTCGACGTCGGTGGGCTCGGCGTCGGTCCCGGCCTTGGTCAGGTCGGCCGGGGTGGTGTCCGCCTCGGGGGCGTCGGTGGTCTTGGTGGTGTCCATGCGGGGCACCGTAGGTGCCTTGTCTGAGAGTTTTCTGAGAATCCGCTGGTCGGGGCCGTTTCGGGCCCCGCGATCCGCGGGGCCCGGGTGCGGACGCGGGTCAGGCCGGGTGGGCCGCGGCCCATTCGTGCGCGAGGACCGACCAGACCTCGGTGCTCTGGCGCACGCCCCGGTGCAGGTGGTTCTCGCGCATCACGCCCTCGCGGGTCAGGCCGAGGCGCTCGGCGACCGCGATGCTCTTCTTGTTCCCGGTGGCGACGTGCCACTCCACGCGGTGCATGCCGCGCCCGTTGAAGGCCCAGTCGATGAGCACGCGGCAGGCGGCGGTGACCAGTCCGCGTCCGGCGGCGGCGGGCTCCAGCCAGCAGCCGACCTCGCAGTTGCCCGCGGCGGCGTCGAAGGCCGGGTAGAGCACTCCGCCGACGAGGGTTCCCTCGACCCAGATGCCGAAGAACCGGGTGCCGTCGTTCGCGGCCTTCTCGGCGTTCGTACGCAGCAGCTCGCGCGCCGAGTCGAGGTCCGTGGCGCGGTTGGGGAAGCCCACGTACTGGCCAATGAAGTCGCGGCCGCGGTCGATGTGGGCGAGGAACTCCTCGGCGTGCCACACCTCCAGCGGCTTGAGCTGGGCGTCGTCGGCCAGGTCTATCGCGAACATGTGTGGTCCTTACGGCTGGTCAGCTGGACACGGGTACGGAGTCAGCAGGCTCCGCGCTGTCTTCGCTCGGCCGCTGTGCCGGAAGTTTCCCATGCGGGCGGTGCTCGGGGGGCTCGATGCTGATCTTGGGAAGTCGGCGGTCGAGCCAGCCGGGCAGCCACCAGTTCGCGCCGCCGAGCATGTGCATCAGCGCGGGGACGAGCAGGGTGCGCAGCACGAAGGCGTCGAGGGCCACGGCCGCGGCGAGCGCGATGCCGAACATGGCGATGATCCGGTCGCCGCTGAGCACGAAGGCCAGGAAGACGGAGATCATGATGACGGCCGCCGAATTGATGACCCGGCTGGTCTCGGCGAGGCCGACGCGGACGGCCCGCTTGTTGTCGCCGGTCTCCAGCCACTCCTCGTACATCCGGCTGACGAGGAAGACCTGGTAGTCCATGGACAGCCCGAACAGCACGGACACCATGATCACGGGCAGGAAGGGTTCGATGGGGCCGGCGCTGCCCAGGCCCAGCAGCTCGCTGCCCCAGCCCCACTGGAAGATCGCGACCACGACTCCGAAGGAGGAGGCGACGGCGGCGATGTTCATGGCCGCCGCCTTCAGCGGGATGCCGACGGACCGGAAGGCGAGCAGCAGGAGCACGCAGCCGAGGGCGACGACCACGCCGACGAAGAGCGGCAGCTTCCCGACGACCACCTCGGCGAAGTCGTCGTAGCCGGCCGTGACACCGCCGACGTGGACCTCCATGGAGTTGCCGTGCTCGGCACGCGGGACGACGTCCTCGCGGAGCCGGTCGACGAGCTCGCTCGTGGCCCGGGACTGGGGGGCGGAGTCGGGGATGACGGTGAGGACGGCGGTGTCGCCGCTGCGGTTGAAGACGGCGGGGCCGGCGGAGGCGACGCCCTTCGTTCTGCCGAGCGCGTCCGCCAGGTGCTCCACGGCGAGCCGGTCGCCGGCCCCGTCGAGGCGGGCGACGACGGTGAGCGGGCCGTTGGTGCCGGGGCCGAACCCGTCCGCCAGCAGGTCGTAGGCCTGCCGGGTGGTGGAGGTGGCCGGGTTGTTGCCCTGGTCTGAGGTGCCAAGGTGCAGGGAGAGCGTGGGCAGGGCCAGCACCAGCATCACGGCGGTGGCGGCGATGCCCAGCAGCTTGGGGTGGCGCTCCACGAAGGCGGACCAGCGGGCGGCGAAGCCCGTGGGCTGCTCGGACAGCGGGCCCTCGGCTGCGAGCTTGCGGCGCTCGCGGCGCGACAGGGCGCGCATGCCGATCCAGGACAGGAGGGCGGGCAGCAGGGTGACCGAGGCGGCGACCGTCAGGACTACCGTCACGGAGGCGGCTATCGCGACGCCGTTCAGGAAGTTCAGCCGCAGCACCAGCATGCCGAGGAGCGCGATGCAGACGGTGGCCCCGGCGAAGACCACGGCCCGGCCGGTGGTGGCGACGGCGCTCTCGGCGGCCTCCTCGACCGGGACGCCCCGGGCGAGGGCCTTGCGGTGTCTGGTGACGATGAAGAGGGCGTAGTCAATGCCGACGCCGAGGCCGATGAGGGTGCCGAGCATCGGGGCGAAGTCGGCGACCGCCATCGCGTGCCCGAGGAGGGTGATCCCGAAATAGGCGGTGCCGACGCTGACCAGGGCGGTCGCGATGGGCAGCAGGCTCGCGGCGAGCGAGCCGAAGGCCAGGAAGAGGACCAGGGCCGCGACGGCCACGCCGATGACCTCGGCGAGGTGGGTGGCGGGCGCCTCGGTCAGGCCGATGGCGCGGCCGCCGAGTTCGACCTGGAGGCCGTCGGTCTCGGTGGCCGGGTTCTTCGCTGCGTCGACCACCGCCTTGGCCTGGGCCTTGGGTACGGAGTCGGCCTGCCGGTCGAAGGTCACCACGGCGTAGGCGGTGCGCCCGTCGGGGCTGATCCGGGCGGCGCTCTCGGGGCCGGGGCCGTAGGGGCCGGCGACCGAGCCGACGCCGGGAAGGCCGGCGATGGCGTCGAGTGCGCGGGTCATGCGCTGCTCGATGTCCGGGGTGCGGGCGCTCTGGTGGTCCGGGGCCCGCCACACGATGGTGTCGGTGTCGCCGCCCTGGCCGTGGAAGCCCTCGCGCAGGAGCGCGTGCGCCTTGCCGGACTCGGTGCCGGGGACTTCGTAGTCGTTGGAGAACGCCGATCCCGCGGTCCCGGCGGCCGCCGCGGTCGCGCCGAGCGCGAGCAGCCAGATCAGGACGGCGAGGAGACGGTGGCGGATGCACCACCGTGCGATTGCTGCCAACGGACGTGCTCCCTGGTGGTTCGGATCTTTACCGGGGACGGCCCGTCGCAAAGAACGCTGGAACTCGTGAAGGCCCGGCCGCGCGTGCGGGGGGTCGCCCCAGGGCGCGCCGAGGTGGTCTATCCCGCCACGATCGCAGCGTTTCGTGATCGTTGGCCCGATTCGTGGGCATCGTCACAGGGCTGCGGCGGGGTGCGGGACGTAGGTCACCGGGGTGGGTGGCCCAAGGGCCGGGTGTTCGTGCCGTCGTGGGGCCCGTCCTGCCGGTCGTCTTGCTCGTCCTGCCGGTCGTCGGGCCCGTCGTCGGGCTCGCCCGGCTCGTCCACCCGGTAGCCGGGGATCGAGGGCCAGCGCACGGTGAGGACCACCGCGTCCTCCTCCGCGTACCAGGAGTGGTCGACTCCGCGGCCCCACAGCACGTAGTCCCCCTGCTCCGCGAGGACGACGGTCCGCCCGGGGAACTCCAGCCGGAAGCGCCCGCTGATCAGCACCAGCAGCGCGGTGCGCTTCTCCGCGGTGGCCCACCGCTCGCGCTCCTCGCCCTTGGGGTGGACGCCCCATTTGATCTCCACGTCCTCGCTGTGACGGGGATCGCCGGGAGCCTTGAAGTGGCCGAGGAGCCAGCCGCGGTCGGTGGCCGCGTCGGCTCCGGCCTTGCCCGTGTAGATCGTGGAGTCGTCGTTCACGGGGCGAGGCTAATGCAGTTGTGGAAGGCGGACGGACACTGGTCAGCTGGGGCAATGACGATGGATCTTGATGAACTTGTGAAGGTACGGGCCCTCTTCGACTCGGAGATGCGCGAGGGCGTGCAGCCGGACTCGGCGGAGGCCCGGGTGGAGCGGGTGGGCGCGGTCGTCCGGCACACCGTGCCCGGGCTGGGGTGGAACGGCGTGGTCTGGTCGGACCTCGACGAGGGGACGGCGGACGCGGAGATCGCGGCGCAGGTGGCGTTCTTCTCCGGGCGCGAGGACCCGGAGTTCGAGTGGAAGCTGTACGACTACGACCGGCCGGCGGACCTCGGGGACCGGCTGCGGGCGGCCGGGTTCGTGGCGGAGCCGGCCGAGACGGTGCTGGTGGCGCGGACTTCGGACCTTGCCGCGCTGCCGGTGGAGCCGCCGGAGGGGATCACCCTGCGGGTGGTGGAGGACGAGGCCGGGGTGGACCTGATGATGGAGGCCCACCACCGGGCCTTCGGCACCGAGCGGCCGCGGATCCGGGAGCACGTGCTGAGCCTGCTGCGGAACGAGCCGGAGAGCGTCGAGGCGGTGCTCGCGATGGCGGGCGACACCCCGGTGTGCGGGGCCCGGATGGAGATGCGGCCGGGGTGTTCCTTCGCGGGGCTGTGGGGCGGCGGGACGGACCCGCAGTGGCGGGGCCGCGGCATCTACCGCCTGCTGGTGGCCCACCGGGCGCGCGTCGCGGCGGAGCGCGGCATCCCGTACCTCCAGGTGGACGCCTCGGACGACAGCCGCCCGATCCTGGAACGGCTGGGCTTCGCGAGCCTGGGCGTCACGGTGCCGTACGTCTGGCCGACGGCGTAAGGGTGCGGGCCTCCTTGGCCGGGCGGGGGCGGGGGGCCGCCGGGGCCGGGCGCGCGCCGGGGCGTCTCCTCGGACACCGAACGTTTCCAGGGGCCGGAGGCCGAGGGTGATTGCGTTCGGTGTCCTGCGGGGACGCCCCGGCGCGCGCCCGACCCCGGCGGGGGTGTTCCCCCAGCGGGGCGGCGGGCAGGATCGGGGCATGGAACGAATCTCACCGCCCCTGGTCGGCGGCGAACGCGAGACGCTGCGGGCCTATCTCGACTACCACCGGGCCACCCTCGCCTGGAAGTGCGAGGGCCTGAGCGACGAGGAGTTGCGGCGCGCCTCGATGCCGCCGTCCGGCCTGTCCCTGCTGGGGCTGGTCCGGCACATGGCCGAGGTCGAGCGGCACTGGTTCCGCAGGGTGCTGAGCGGTGAGGAGCTGCCGCACCTGTGGTCGGACACCCACGACTTCCAGGCCGCCTACGACGCATCCGGCTCGACGCGCGCGGAGGCGTTCGCCGCCTGGGAGGCCGAGGTGGCCCGTGCGCGCCGCATCGAGGCGGAGGCCGAGTCGCTGGAGGTGACGGCGTACGTGCCGAGCTGGAAGGAGGAGGCCTCGCTGCGCCTGCTCATGCTCCACCTCATCCACGAGTACGCCCGCCACAACGGCCACGCCGACTTCCTCCGGGAGGCGATCGACGGCGCGACGGGCGCTTAGGGGGTGTCCGCGCGCCAGTAGCCGAGGGAGTTGACCCGCTGCTTCGGCAGGCCGAGCTCCTTGCGCAGGTACGCCGTGAGGGTGCGCGTCGTCGCCGTGTCGCAGGCCAGCCAGACGTACGCCGAGGCCGGGTCCCCGGCCAGCTCCGGGAGCTCGGCCTTGACCCGGTCGACCAGCGCGCCGCCGTCGCGCGCCACGCGCCGGACCTCGTGCCGGGCCGCGTCCACCCGCAGCGGCAGGTCGGCGTCCGAGGCGTGCTGCGTCTCGAACCAGATCGTGGCCGGGGTCTGCGGGTACGCGTCCAGCAGGGAGTTGATCGCCGGGAGGGACGCCGGGTCGCCGATGACCAGCAGGCGCGGCGGAGCCGGCTGCGGGGCGGTGAACCCGGTGCCCTGCACGGTGGCTTCGATGGTGTCGCCGGGCCGGGCTGTCCGCGCCCAGGCGCTGGCGACACCGTCGTGCAGGGCGAACTCGAAGCTGAAGGTGCCCGCCTCGGGGTCCGGGTCCACGAGTGTGTAGGCCCGCTGGTGCGGCCGCGCTCCCTCGAACCAGACGCGCACCCACATCGTCGGGTGTGGAGCCTGGACGGCCAGCAGGCCGCCGTCGGTGAAGGAGACGCGGCGGTAGTCCGCCGTGACGTCCTCCGCCCCCGTCACCGTGAACGTGAAGTCCTTGCCCTTCATGAGCTTGAGGACCACGCCCTCCCAGCCCTTGCCGCCGGCCATGTCCAACCCCTCCCCTGACACCTCTATAGTTAGGCCAGCCTAACCTAATTCTCGATTCGCCTTGGGGGAGAGTGTGAGCAGCGAAAGCGGTGCGTACGAGGTCTTCCGCGACCCCTGGGGCATCCCCCACCTCCGCGCGGCCGGCCACCTCCGGCTCGCCTACGCCCAGGGCCGCGCCACCGCGTTCGACCGCGCCTGGCAGCTGGAGGTCGAACGGCACCGCGCCCAGGGCTCCAGCGCCGCCTTCCTCGGCGCCGGATCCGTCGCCTGGGACCGCTTCGCCCGCCAGTGCCGCCTCGCCGACACGGCCCGGCGGTGCCACGAGGCCCTGGACGCGGAGACCGCCGCCTGGGTCGGCTCCTACGTGGACGGGGTCAACGACGGCCTCGCCGCCGGCGCCGCCCGCGACGGGCGCTTCGCCCGCACCGGCCTGACCCCCGCCCCCTGGGAGCCGTGGGTTCCGCTGGCGGTCTGGGCCGCCACCCACGTGCTGTTCGCCGGGTTCGCCACCAAGCTGTGGCGCGAGCGCGCGGCCCGCGCCCTCGGCGACGAGGCGGCCACCCTGTTCGCCACCGACGGCCCCGGCACCGCCGGCAGCAACGGCTGGCTGGTGCCCGGCGACCGGACGGCCACAGGGGCGGCGATCATCGCGGGCGACCCCCACCGGTTCATCGAGGACCCGGGCGTCTACCAGCAGATACGTATCTCCTGCCCGGAGTACGACGTCCTCGGCCTCGCCGTCCCCGGCGTCCCCGGCCTCGCCCACTTCGGGCACACCGGCACCGCCGCCTGGGCGATCACGAACGCGATGGCCGACTACCAGGACCTGTACGTCGAGAAGCTGCGCGGGCAGGGCCCCGCTCTGGAGGCGCTGGGTCCGGGCGGCGTCTGGGAGCCCGTCGACCGCCGCACGGAGACCATCACCGTGGCCGGCGGCGCGGACATCGAGGTCGAGGTGCTGGAGACCGCCCGCGGACCGGTCGTCGTGCGCGAAGGCTCCGACGGGAGCGAAGACACCCTCTCCCTGCGCTACCCGCCCCGGGTCCGCCGCGACCTCGGCTTCGCCGCCCTCCCCGCCCTGTTGCGCGCCCGCACCGTCGCCGACGTGGACCGGGCGCTCGACGGCTGGGCGGAGCCCGTGAACGTCGTCCACGCCGCCGACTCCGAGGGCGGCCTGCTGCACCGGGTCGCGGGCGCCGTGCCGCTGCGCGACCCCGCGGGCCGGCTGCGGCCCGTCCCCGCCTGGGAGTCGCGCCACGCCTGGCGGGGCTGGGCCGAGACGCCCGCCGAGCCGGTGCAGGGCTTCGCCGTCATGGCCAACGCACGCGGGATCGCCTCCCCGCTCGGGGTGGAGTTCGCTCCCCCGCACCGCGCCAACCGCATCCGCGAGCTGCTCAGCGGCCAGGCGGAGTGGTCCCCGAAGGCGATGGCCGACGTACACCGGGACACGTACCTGGGCTCGGCCGGGCCGCTGCTCGCCCTGCTGCCCGGCTTCGCGGACCTGACCCCGGCGGCGCGGGCTCTGCGCGAGCGGCTGCTGGCCTGGGACCGGCACATGGAGGCCGACAGCGCCGACGCCACCCTCTTCGCGGCGTTCCGCACCGCGACCGTCCGCCGCCTCGCCGCCGATCCCGTGTTCGCGGACCTGTGGGGCGCGCCGGCCGGCCCGGAGGTCTTCCACCCCTGGCTGTACCTGGTCCCCCGGATCGGCTACGCCCTCGAAGGCCTGCTCGCCAGTCCCCTGCTGCCCGGCCTGGACCGCTCCGCGCACGTCCGCGCCGCGCTGGAGGAGACGGCGGCGGCCGGCGCCCCCGACACCCCGTGGTCCGAGGTCCACCGCCTCGCGCCCTGGTCGGCGCTCCCGGACGACGGGGCCGCGTGGCCCGGCCTGGGCGGCGACCACGACTGCGTGAACGCCACCTCCTCCGTCCCCGGTTTCACCGACCTCACCGCCCGCGCATCGGCGGCCCGTTACGTCTGGGACCTCGCCCGCCGCGAGGACAGCCTCTGGGCGGTACCGCTCGGCGCTGACGGCGTCTCCGGCTCCCCCCACCACCGCGACCAGCTGCCGCTGTGGGCGCGGTGCGAACTCGTACCGGTCGTCACGGACTGGTCCCGCCTCACCAAGGAATCGATATGACCCCCGCCTCCACCCGGCAGCCCGTGTACAGCCACCTCGTCGAGGGCTTCGGCACGGTCACCATCACCCCCGTCGACCCGGCCGCCGACTCCGCCCTGATCCACAGCTGGGTCACCGAGGAGCGCGCCCGCTTCTGGGGGATGGGCGAGGCGAGCCGCGAGCTCGTCCAGGAGATCTACGAGGACGTCGACCGGCGTACGACGCACCACGCGTTCATGATCGCCCGCGACGGCGAGCAGGTCGCGCTGTTCCAGACGTACGACTGCGCCGAGGACCGGGTCAGCGAGTGCTACGAGGTGCTGCCCGGGGACGTCGGCGTGCACCTGCTCATCGGCCCGACCAAGGGGGCGGTCGAGCACGGTTTCACGGCGGGCCTGCTGACGGCCTTCATCGCCTTCGTCTTCTCGGACCCGGCCACCCGGCGCGTGGTCGGTGAGCCGGACGCCCGCAACGCCAAGGCGATCGCCCTGCTGGAGCGCACCGGTTTCACGCTCGGCCCGGAGGTCGAACTCCCGGAGATCGACCTGCCCGAGGTCTACCTGCCGACCAAGAGGGCGCGCCTGGCATTCCTCGGCGCGCCGGGAACCCACTGATCCCATTGACCCCGCCCGCCCCGGCCAGCGAAGCTGATCTCCATTCAACTCTCTGGTGATGGGGGCACGTTGAACAGCCAGAGGCTGTGTATCGGACCTGATGCGGCGCCCGACCGGTACCGGTTGCTGCGGCCCATCGGACGCGGCGGCGAGGCCGTGATCCACCTCGCGGAGATCGACCTGGCCGGCGGGGTCGAGCCGGTCGTCGTCAAGGTGCTGGACTCCCGGCAGACGATCACCGCCGAGGAGTTCGACCGGATCAGCCGGAAGTGGAACGAGCAGGCGGAGCTGCTGCGCTTCGTCCACCGGCCCGGTGTCGTGGGCGTACGGGAGCACTTCGAGGGCGCCCCGGTCCACCGGCCCGGCGAGTCGGCCGACGTCACCGGGCGCTCCCTGGTGCTCGTCATGAACCACGTCGACGGGCTCGACCTGCGCGACTGGCGGGCCGAGCGGACCCTCGCCGCGGCCGCCGAGCGGGGCGAGATCATGCGGACGCTGGAGCAGCTGGCCGACGTACTGGACTGGCTGCACTCGGGGAAGGCCACCCCGTCCGGGCGCCAGGTCATCCACGGCGACCTCTCCCCCGGCAACGTCATGGTCGACGCCCACGGGCAGGCCACGCTGGTGGACTTCGGCCTCAGCAAACTGACAGCCGACCACCAGACCGCCGAGATCTGGTTCACGCCCGGCTACGCGGCCCCCGAGGTCTTCGACGGCAAGCGCACGCCGGGCACGGACCGGTACGCCTTCGGGGCCATCGCCTACTTCCTGCTCAGCGGGCAGTCCCCGCCGGCCGCACCGGGCCTGCTGGCCGACGCGATCGCCGCGCTGCCGCAGATCGCGGCACTGGACGGAGAGCGGCGGGCTCGGATCACCGCGCTCTGTTCGGCCGACCCGGAGCAGCGGCCGTCGAGTCTGACCGCCTGGGTGCGGGACGTCCGCGGGGCCGTGGTCTCCGTACCGCGGGACGTCCAGGACGCCCCGCCGATGCCGTCCGCCCCGCCGCTGCCCCCAGCCCCGCCCCCGCCCTCACCCTCGCGCAAGCGGCGTCGCGGCCCGGTGCTGAGCGCCGTGGCCGGGGTGCTGGTCCTGGCGGCGCTCTCGGTGATCGGCGTACGGCTCCTCGGCGACACGGACGGGGACGGCTCGAAGCAGGCGGGCGGTGACCGGCCGGCGGCGCAGCCCTCGGGTTCGGGTTCGGGCTCCGCCCCGCCCGGCACCGACGAGGTCTCGCTCACCACCCTGGCCCTGGTCGCCAAGGGCGAGGACGCGTGGTTCGAGGTGGGCAAGGGGAAGCTGAACAACCAGCGGTACGAAACCGCGCTGGTGTCCGCCGGCCCCTACAAGATCTGCAACGGCTCGGCCGCCTACGACCTGGGTGGCGGCTGGAAGACCCTGAACATGGTCGCGGGCGTCGACGACACTTCCACGTATCCGACGGCGCGGATGAAGGTGACGGTGGACGGCTCGTCCGTGTGGGCCGGCGAGCTCCGGATCATGTCGCCGAAGCCCCTGTCGCTCGACGTCGCGAACGGCCGGCGCCTGGAGATCTCCTACGAAGACCCCGGACGCAACTGCGGTCTGGGCCCGCTCACGCTGGGCGCCCCCACCCTGAAGAAGTAGCGGAACGCGAGGGGCCGTGCCCGGGAGATCCCGGGCACGGCCCCTCGTACGGAACAGCGTTCGGGCTCAGCCCTCGCTCACGCCCAGGCGCTCCAGGATGAGCTCCTTGACGCGGGCCGCGTCGGCCTGGCCGCGGGTGGTCTTCATGACCGCGCCGACCAGGGCGCCGACGGCGGCGACCTTGCCGCCGCGGATCTTGTCCGCGATAGCCGCGTTGCCCGCGATGGCCTCGTCCACGGCCGCGCCGAGCGCGCCCTCGTCGGAGACGACCTTCAGGCCGCGCTTCTCGACGACCTCGTCCGGGTCGCCCTCGCCTGCGAGGACGCCTTCGAAGACCTTGCGGGCGAGCTTGTCGTTGAGCGAACCGTCGGCGACCAGCGCCGCCACCCGGGCCACCTGGGCCGGGGTGACCGGCAGCTCGTCCACGGAGACGCCCTGCTCGTTGGCGTTGCGGGCCAGCTCGCCCATCCACCACTTGCGCGCGGCGGTCGAGTCGGCGCCCGCCTCGATCGTGGCGACGATGGAGTCCACCGCGCCCGCGTTGAGGATGGACTGCATGTCGTGCTCGTTCACGCCCCACTCCTCGCGGAGCCGGTTGCGGCGCACGCGCGGCATCTCGGGCAGCGCGGCGCGCAGCTCCTCGACCCACTCGCGGGCCGGGGCGACGGGGACCAGGTCGGGCTCCGGGAAGTACCGGTAGTCCTCGGCGTTGTCCTTGATGCGGCCGGCCGTGGTGGAGCCGTCCTCCTCGTGGAAGTGCCGGGTCTCCTGCACGATCGTGCCGCCGGCCTCGAGGACGGCCGCGTGGCGCTGGATCTCGAAGCGCGCCGCGCGCTCGACGGAGCGCAGCGAGTTGACGTTCTTCGTCTCCGAGCGCGTGCCGAACTCCTCGCGGCCGTGCGGCCGCAGCGAGAGGTTCACGTCGCAGCGCATCTGGCCCTTGTCCATGCGGGCCTCGGAGACGCCGAGCGCCTTGATGACCTCGCGCAGCTCGGCCACGTACGCCTTGGCGACCTCGGGGGCGCGCTCGCCCGCGCCCTCGATCGGCTTGGTGACGATCTCGATGAGCGGGATGCCGGCGCGGTTGTAGTCCAGCAGGGAGTGGGACGCGCCGTGGATACGGCCGGTGGCGCCGCCGACGTGCAGCGACTTGCCGGTGTCCTCCTCCATGTGGGCGCGCTCGATCTCCACGCGGAAGATCTCGCCGTCCTCCAGCTGGACGTCCAGGTAGCCGTTGAAGGCGATCGGCTCGTCGTACTGGGAGGTCTGGAAGTTCTTCGGCATGTCCGGATAGAAGTAGTTCTTCCGGGCGAAGCGGCACCACTCGGCGATCTCGCAGTTCAGCGCGAGACCGATCTTGATGGCCGACTCGATGCCGATCGCGTTGACGACCGGGAGCGCGCCGGGCAGGCCCAGGCAGACCGGGCAGGTCTGCGAGTTGGGGTCGGCGCCCAGCTCGGTCGAGCAGCCGCAGAACATCTTGGTCCTGGTGCCGAGCTCGACATGGACCTCGAGGCCCATGACGGGGTCGTACGCCGCGAGGGCCGCGTCGTACGACAGCAGTTCGGTGAAGGTGGTCACGGTGAAACTTTCCCTCTCAGCCCAGCAGGACGTCGTCGTCGCCCAGGCGCTTCAGCTCGCGGTACAGGATCGCGAGGCCGGTGACGATGGCGGCGGCGGACACGACGGCATCGACCAGCTTCAGCGTGTCGTGCTCGACGCGGGCCTTCTTGACCTGCTTGATCACACTGATGGCGCCGAAGGCGGTGGTGCCGATCGACAGGTAGGTGCCGGACTTGGACTTCTTGAAGCCCTTGGCCTTGGACAGTGCACTGGTGCTCACAGCGACGGTGCCTCCTCAAGCAGCGGGTGGCCCCAGCGCTCGACGAAGGCGGCCTCGACGGCCGCACCCACCTTGTACAGGCGGTCGTCCTTCATCGCCGGGGCAATGATCTGCAGACCGACCGGCAGGCCGTCCTCCGGCGCCAGGCCGCACGGGAGCGACATGGCGGAGTTGCCGGCCAGGTTGGTCGGGATGGTGCACAGGTCCGCGAGGTACATGGCGAGCGGGTCGTCGGTGCGCTCGCCGATGGGGAAGGCGGTGGTCGGGGTCGTCGGGGAGACGATCACGTCGACCTGCTCGAAGGACTTCTCGAAGTCCTGCGAGATGAGCGTGCGGACCTTCTGGGCGGAGCCGTAGTACGCGTCGTAGTAGCCGGAGCTGAGCGCGTACGTACCGAGGATGATGCGGCGCTTGACCTCGTCGCCGAAGCCGGCTTCGCGGGTCAGGGCCGTGACGTCCTCGGCGGACTTGGTGCCGTCGTCGCCGACGCGCAGGCCGTAGCGCATGGCGTCGAAGCGGGCCAGGTTCGAGGAGCACTCGGACGGCGCGATCAGGTAGTACGCGGCCATCGCGAGGTCGAAGGACGGGCAGTCCAGCTCTACGATCTCGGCGCCGAGCTCCTTGAGGAGCTCCACCGACTCGTTGAAGCGCTGGACGACGCCGGCCTGGTAGCCCTCGCCGGCGAACTGCTTGACCACGCCGACGCGCATGCCGGCGACGGAGCCGTTGCGGGCCGCCTCGACGACCGGCGGGACCGGGGCGTCGATGGAGGTGGAGTCCATCGGGTCGTGGCCGGCGATGACCTCGTGGAGGAGGGCCGCGTCCAGGACCGTACGGGCGCACGGGCCGCCCTGGTCGAGGGAGGAGGAGAAGGCCACCATGCCGTAGCGGGAGACGCCGCCGTACGTGGGCTTGACGCCGACGGTGCCGGTGACGGCGGCGGGCTGGCGGATGGAGCCGCCGGTGTCCGTGCCGATGGCGAGGGGCGCCTGGAAGGCGGCCAGCGCGGCCGCGGAGCCGCCGCCGGAGCCGCCGGGGATCCGGGTGAGGTCCCACGGGTTGCCGGTGGGGCCGTACGCGCTGTTCTCGGTGGAGGACCCCATGGCGAACTCGTCCATGTTGGTCTTGCCGAGGATGACGACGTCGGCTTCCTTCAGCTTGCGCGTCAGGGTCGCGTCGTAGGGCGGGATCCAGCCTTCGAGGATCTTCGAACCGACGGTGGTCGGGACCCCGACGGTGGTGAAGATGTCCTTGAGGGCGAGCGGTACGCCGGCCAGCGGACCGAGCTTCTCGCCGCGCTCGCGCTTGGCGTCGACGGCGCGGGCCTGCGCGAGGGCGCCTTCGCGGTCGACGTGCAGGAAGGCGTTGACCTTCTCGTCGGTCGCGTCGATGCGGGCCAGGTGGGCCTCGGTGACCTCGACGGCCGTGAGCTCGCCGGAGGCGATCTTCTCGGCGGTCCGGGCTGCCGTGAGCTTGATGATGTGGTCGGTCATGGCGGTTAGCCCTCCCCCAGGATCTGCGGCACCTTGAAACGCTGCTGCTCCTGGGCGGGAGCGCCGGAGAGCGCCTGCTCGGGGGTGAGCGAAGGACGGACCTCGTCCGCGCGGTAGACATTCGTCAGCGGCAGCGGGTGGGAGGTCGGCGGTACGTCTCGGTCGGCGACCTCGGAAACGCGGGCGACCGCGCCGATGATGTCGTCGAGCTGTCCGGCGAAGTGGTCCAGCTCTTCGGCCTTGAGCTCCAGACGTGCCAGCCGAGCGAGGTGGGCGACCTCCTCGCGCGTGATGCCAGGCATGCAGCGATCCTCTGGGGGTGGTGAGTGTGTAGGTTTCGGGCCCAATCCTATGGGGCCGGGTGGCTGCGCCGCTAAACGGTTGGTGGTGCGGTCCGGCTGCCGGGTGCGGCTCACCGATTCGGGGCTCCGCCCCGGACCCCGCTCCTCAATCGCCGGAGGGGCTGGGGTTTCGCCCGGCGGGGCTGGATTTGCGGAGCAAATCTCAGCCCCGCCGGGCGGCGGAGTCAGACGGCGTCGGCCTCCGCGGCCGCCAGCTCCGCCGTGATGTCGGCCGGGCGGCGCCAGCCGCGTTCGCCGCGGGCCAGGAGCCAGGCCGTGGCCTCCTGCGGGGGCATGGCCGCTGCCACCAGCCAGCCCTGGACCGCGTCGCAGCCCAGGTCCCGCAGCCGCTCCCAGGTCTCGTCGTCCTCCACGCCCTCGGCGACGACCAGGAGGCCGAGGGAGTGGGCCAGGTCCACCGTGCAGCGGACGATCTCCGCGTCCTGCGCGTCGACCGCGAGACGGCCCACGAAGGAGCGGTCGATCTTCAGCTCGCTGACCGGGAGCCTGCGCAGGTGGACCAGGGAGGAGTAGCCGGTGCCGAAGTCGTCCAGGGACATCTTCACGCCGTGGCCGGTCAGGCCCGCCATGGTGTCGGCCGCCCGCTGGGGGTCTTCCAGCAGGACGTGTTCCGTTATTTCCAGCTGGAGCCCGCTCGCCGGGACCCCGTGCCGGGCGAGGCGCGCGGCCACCGCGCCGGCGAAACCGGGGGTGTGGACGTCGCGCGGCGAGACGTTGACGGCGACCGGGACCTTCAGGCCCTGCGCCCGCCACCGCGCGACCTGCGCCAGGGCCGTCTCCAGGACGTATTCCGTCAGGTGCGGCATCAGCCCGGAGGTCTCGGCGATGGCGATGAACTCGTCGGGGGGTACCCGGCCGCGTTCCGGATGGACCCAGCGGACCAGGGCTTCGAGCCCGGCCACCTGCCCGTCGAAGCGGACCTTCGGCTGGTAGTGGAGTTCCACTTCGCCGGCGTCGAGGGCCCGGCGCAGGTCGCCGAGGAGGCCGAGCCGGTCGGGCGTGTTGCTGTCCCGCTTGGACTCGTACACCTCCACGCCCGTGCGGTCGCGCTTCGCCTGGTACATCGCCACGTCCGCCCGCCGCAGCAGCCCTTCCGCGTCCAGCGCGTGGTCGGGGAAAACGGCGAGGCCGGCGCTGGCCTCCAGGACGAGGGTGAGGCCGTCCAGGTCGAGGGGGGAGCTGAGCTCGGCCACCAGGTTGCGGGCGATCCGCTGGGCGCTGGTGGTGGAGTCGGCGACGGGCAGCAGGACGGCGAACTCGTCGCCGCCGAGCCGGGCCGCCTCGGCGTCCTCGGGCAGGGCCTGGCGCAGCCGCTCGGCGATCTGGAGGAGCAGCCGGTCGCCCGCGAGGTGGCCCAGCGTGTCGTTGACCGCGCGGAAGCGGTCCAGGTCGATCAGCACAAGAGCTGCCCGGGTGCCCAAACGTTCAGCCTCGTCCAGGGCGGTCCAGGCCCGCTCCAGCAGCCACTGCCGGTTCGGCAGGCCGGTCAGCGGGTCCCGCAGCTGTTCCTCGGCACGCGCCCGGGCGATCCACAGGGTGGAGTCCAGTGCGATCAGCGGCACGGCGAACAGCGGCAGCAGCACCGGCTGGGTGACGGCCACGGCGCAGATGAGGGGTGCGATGCCGAGCAGCGCCACGGCGACCAGGGCCTGGCGCAGCAGGGCGGTGCGGGCGACGGTGGGCAGCCCGCCACCGCGCGGGGTGAGCGCGGCCCACAGCACCACCCGGGTGACGACCAGGTAGGCGAGGGCGACGAGGATCACCTCGGGGACCGCATCCAGCCCCCAGCTGGTGGGCTTCCAGGGGGTTTCGACGGAGGGCCGCTCGCCGAAGGCGGAGAGGACGAGGGCTCCCGCGCCGATGCCGAGGACGTCCACGGAGCCGTGCAGCAGCCCCTGCCGCCAGCGGTGCCGGCGGGCGGCCCCGACCAGGGAGACCACGGCGAGGGAGACCAGTCCGGCCGGGACCCATCCGTAGAGGATGAGGACGCCGAGGGTGAGCGCGGCGCCCGACCCGGTGCCGCCCCACCAGCGGTCGCGGCCGAGCGCGACGAGGTGGCCGACGATGATGCCGGTGAGCAGGGCCAGGGCCCAGCCGACCGAGCCGCCGGGGAACAGCGCCTGACGGCTGCTCAGTGCGGAGACGATGCCCGCGACGAGGACCACGGCGGCGAGGCCCACGACGAGGAAGGGCAGCACGTTGCCCCGCCCCGCTCCGCCCGCACCCGTGTCGAGCGGTCGGGTCTCCGGTGTCCTGGCACCCAGGACACCGAGCCGGCCCGCCCGCATGGACGGGATGTCCCCGCCGAATTCAGGTGACGGGTCGGCGCTTTCGGTGGGTTTCATGCCCGTCCCTCTCACAGCCGGCGATGCCGATGTCACGCGATGGCCCCGATGTCATGCCATCACGGCCGGAATCGCATCCCGCTGCCGTGCACGACAGGCGCACCCCTCAACAGTAGGACGCGGGAGGCTCCCAGGGGCAGCCGTCGGCAGTGGTTGCCCGAATGCGTCCCAGCCATCCTCATCAGTACGGTATCCGCCGAACGGGTGAGTTTGGACCAGGACCCCCTGGTCACCCATCCGATGATCCGACAGGTCACCGGCCTGCGACCAGCCTTGTACCAGCCGTTTGCCACCACCGGTCGCGCCTGGCGTGCGCCCGCCCGTACGGCCGCACGCCACGCATCCGTTCGCCTTCGCTACTCCGCCGCGGCCGCGCCGTCCACCGGGAGGGCGGCCTCGCGCGCCGCGTCCGGACCCTGTTCCAGGAGTACCGCGAAACCGGCGTCGTCGAGGATGGAAAGCTTCAACTGCACGGCCTTGTCGTACTTGGAGCCGGGATTGTCTCCGACGACGACGAAGGAGGTCTTCTTCGAAACGGATCCGGTGACCTTGGCGCCGCGGCTCTGCAGGGCCTCCTTGGCGCCGTCCCGGGTGTGGCTCTGCAAAGTACCGGTGACGACGACGGTCAGCCCTTCGAGGGGGCGCGGACCGGCCTCCTCGGCGGAACCTTCCTCCTCCATCCGGACCCCGGCCTCCCGCCACTTGCGCAGGATCTCCTGGTGCCAGTCGACGGCGAACCATTCCTTCAGGGAGGCCGCGATGATCGCGCCGACCCCGTCGGTGGCGGTCAGCTCCTCCTCGGTGGCCTGCTCGATGCGCTCGATCGACCGGAACTCGCGGGCGAGGGCCTCGGCCGCGACCGGGCCGACGTGACGGATCGACAGGCCGTTGATGATGCGTGCAAGGGGGCGCTCCTTGGCGGCGGCGATGTTCTCCAGCATCGCCAGGGCGTTCTTCTTCGGCTCGCCCTTCTGGTTGGCGAAGACCGTGACGATCTTCTCCTCGCCGGTCTTCGGGTCCCGCTTGGGCAGGCCGCTGTCCTGGTCCAGGACGTACGCCTTGATGGGCAGGAGGTCCTCGATGGTGAGGCCGAAGAGGTCGCCCTCGTCCAGCATCGGCGGCTGGGCCGGCTCCAGCGGGCCGGTCAGGGCGGCCGCCGCCACCATGCCGAAGTTCTCGATGTCCAGGGACTGGCGCCCGCCGAGGTAGAAGAGGCGCTCGCGCAGCTGGGCGGGGCAGGTCTGCCCGTTGGGACAGCGCACGTCGATGTCCCCCTCCTTCATCGGGCGCAGCTCCGTACCGCACTCGGGGCAGACGGCCGGCATCACGAACTCCCGCTCGCTGCCGTCCCGCAGGTCCACCACCGGGCCGAGGATCTCGGGGATGACGTCGCCCGCCTTGCGCAGCACGACGGTGTCCCCGATGAGCACGCCCTTGGCCTTGACGACCTCCTGGTTGTGCAGCGTCGCGAACTCGACCTCGGAGCCGGCCACCGTCACCGGCTCCACCTGTGCGTACGGGGTCACGCGGCCGGTGCGGCCGACGCCGACCCTGATGTTGATCAGCTTGGTGTTGACCTCTTCGGGGGCGTACTTCCAGGCGATGGCCCAGCGCGGGGCGCGCGCCGTGGAGCCGAGCCGGCCCTGGAGGGCGATCTCGTCGAGCTTGACGACGACGCCGTCGATCTCGTGCTCCACCGAGTGCCGGTTCTCGCCGAAGTAGGCGATGAACTCGCGGACTTCGGCGAGCGAGGAGACCACCTTGTTGTGCTGGGCGGTGGGCAGGCCCCACTCGTGGAGCAGCTCGTACGCCTGCGACTGGCGCTCGATCTCGAAGCCCTCGCGGGCGCCGATGCCGTGGACCACCATGTGCAGCGGACGGCTCGCGGTGACCTTGGGGTCCTTCTGGCGCAGCGAACCGGCTGCGGCGTTGCGCGGGTTGGCGAAGGGCTTGCCCTCGCTCTCGACGAGCCGGGCGTTGAGCTCCTCGAACTTCTCCATCGGGAAGTAGACCTCGCCGCGGATCTCGACCAGGGCCGGGATCCGGTCGCCCTTCAGCCGGTCGGGGATCTCGGCGATGGTGCGGACGTTGGGCGTGATGTCCTCGCCGGTGCGGCCGTCGCCACGGGTGGCGGCGCGGGTGAGGCGGCCGTTCTCGTACGTCAGGTTGACGGCGAGGCCGTCGACCTTCAGCTCGCACAGGTAGTGGAAGTCCGGGGTGTTCACGTCCCGGGCCACGCGCTCGGCCCAGGCGGCCAGTTCCTCGTCGTCGAAGGCGTTGTCGAGGGAGAGCATGCGCTCCCGGTGCTCGACCGAGGCGAAGTCCGTCTCGTACGCCCCGGCCACCTTCTGGGTGGGCGAGTCGGGCGTGCGCAGCTCGGGGTACTCCTCCTCCAGCGCCTCCAGCGAGCGCAGCAGCTTGTCGAACTCGGCGTCGCTGACGACCGGCTGGTCGTTCACGTAGTACCGGAAGCGGTGCTCCTCGACCTGCTCGGCGAGCAGCTGGTGCTGCTCACGCGCCGCCGTCGGTACTGCCGTGTCCTGCTGTTCGGCTGCCATGCCGTGTCCTCCCGTGCCCCGTCTCGACCGTCACTCAGGGTTGTCGGCGAGCGACCTCGCCGCCCTGACGCAATGCGCCTGCACCGCGCGGGCGTAGGCGGGTGAAGCGCCCGCCAGGCCGCACGACGGGGTGACCACGACGGACTCCGCCAGAGTCCCCGGGGCCAGCCCCAGCCTGCGCCAAAGCTTCCTGACACCCATGACGCTACCGGCAGGGTCTGACAACGGGCCGTCGGTGCCCGGCACCACTCCGGCGAAGAGTTTCGCACCGCCTTCGACGGCCTCCCCGATGGCGTCATCCTCGCGCTCGGTGAGCAGGGAGAAATCGAACGACACGCCCGTGGCGCCGGCTCGCCGCAGCAGTCCGAAGGGCACCTCGGGCGCGCAGGAGTGCACGATCACCTCTGCGCCCGCGACGGAGTCGGTCACGGCGAACAGGTCCCGCAGGGTGCCCTCGACGACCTGCCGGTCGACGGCGCGGTACGTCCGGTACCCGCTCGCGGACCGCACCCGCCCGAGCAGCACGGCGGTCAGCGACGGCTCGTCGAACTGCAGCACGACCTCGGCGCCCGGGATCCGCTTGCGCACGTCGGCGAGGTGCTCGCGCAGCCCCTCGGCCAGCGATCCCGCCAGGTCGCGGCAGGCGCCGGCGTCCTGGAGCATGGCCTCGCCGCCGTGCAGTTCGAGGGCGGCGGCGAGCGTCCAGGGCCCGACTGCCTGGATCTTGAGCTTGCCCTCGTACCCCTGGGTGAACTCCTCCAGCGCGTCCAGGTCCTCGCCGAGCCAGGACCGGGACCGCCTCGTGTCCCGGCCCGGCCGGTCGCTGATCCGCCAGCCGCTGGGCTCGACGTGCGCGTACATGTCGACGAGCAGTCCGAGGGACCGGCCGATCATGTCCGCGCCGGGCCCGCGGGCGGGCAGCTCGGGGAGGTACGGGAACTCCTCGAAGGATCCCGTGACGGTCTTGGCGGCCTCGCGGGCGTCGCCGCCGGGCAGCGAACCGACGCCGGTGGCGCTCGCGCTCATCGCCCGGGCCTGACGGTCAGGTCGTTGACCTCCGCGTCGCGGGGCAGGTCGACGGCCATGATGATGGTGGTCGCCACCGACTCGGGGTCGATCCAGGCGGCAGGGTCGTACTCCTTGCCCTCCTGGGAGTGCACCTTGGCCTGCATGGGGCTTGCGGTGCGCCCCGGGTAGACGGAGGTGACGCGGATGCCGTTGGGCTTCTCCTCCGCGCGCAGCGAGTCGGCGAGGGCCTTCAGCCCGTGCTTGGAAGCGGCGTAGGCGCTCCAGTCCGCGTGGGCGGTGAGTCCGGCGCCGGAGTTCACGAAGACGACGGTGGCCTTGGAGGCGCGCAGGGTGGGCAGCAGCAGCCGGGTCACCTCGGCGGGGGCGATCAGGTTGACGTTGAGCTGCTGGTGCCAGGTCTTGGGCCGCAGTTCGCCGACCGGGCCGAGGTCCACGATCCCGGCGACGTGCAGCAGGGAGTCGATCCGCTCGGGGATCGGCTGCTTGGAGAAGGCCCACGAGAGCCGGTCCGGATCGGCGAGGTCGCCGACGAGGGCCCGCGCTCCGGGGTAGCGCTCGACGAGCTGCTTGCCGCGGGCGGCGTCCCGGGCGAGGAGTACGAGGTCGTCGCCGCGTGCGTGCAGGCGGGCCGCGACGGCGGCGCCGATGCCGGATCCGGCACCGGTGATCAGGTGAGTAGCCATGCGCCCATGCTCGCATTCCGCCGCGCGCGGGTGCGGCCCCGCGGGTGGTTTGCCCGCGGGACCGCGCCGTTGCCCGGACGCGGGCGGGTGTCAGTCCGCGAACCAGGCCCGGATGACCGTGATCTCGGACTTGTTGCCCGAGCCGTCGGTCGTCGTGCCGCGGAGGGAGACGTGCCCGCCCTTCGCCGGGTTCTTGACCGTCACCGCGCCGGACCGGACCGGGACGGTGCGCCAGGTGTAGCCGTCGTCGTACGAGACCTGGACCGCGAGGGACTTCGCGGCCGCGCCCTGGACGGTGACCGGGACGCGGAGGGTCCGGCCCGCCGGGGAGGTGCCGGCCAGGGACAGGTCGGCGGTGAAGCGGACGGCGGACAGCGGGATCGGGGTCTCGGTGTCGGCGGGTGTGGTCCCGGAGCGGAACCACCAGGTCGCGGTCACCTTGGAGGAGATGCGGGAGACCGTGTCCGACCGGGTGGTCGAGGTGACCAGTTTGTACGAGCCCGTGGCCGCCGGGACGGCGAAGCGCGACGCCCAGGCGAGTTCCGCGTCGTAGGAGCCGACCGGCACGCCGCCCCGGTAGAGGACCGTCCGGCCCTTGGTGAAGTAGTCGGCGCCCACGTGTCCCGCGCCGTCCGCGAGCAGCGGCGCCGTCCCCCACAGCTCGTCGCCCTGGCGGTAGAGGCCCAGCCCCGCCGCGGTGTCGACGCGCGGGCCGAAGACCCCGGCGTTGAAGCGCTCCCGGTAGGTGCGGCCGGCCTGGAAGGTGCGCGGGCCGCCCGTGTCGTACTGGGTCTCCTCGCGCGGGAAGCCGTTCTCGTCCGGCTCGCCGGACTGGCTGGCGCTGATCGCCCACGTGGCCCCGTCCACCGCCGCCAGGTGGAGCGTCGTCGTGCCGGGCAGGGCCCGGTTGCGGGACAGCGAACTGCCGCCGGTCGCGCCCGGCAGTTCGCCCTGCGCCATGACCATGCCCACCTTGCCGGGCACCGAAGCGCCGTGTTCCACCGCGACGGTGGCGAGGTCGGCCGCCTTCAGCTGCCGCTGGTAACCGGTGGCCAGGCGGGTGACCGGGCCGCCGAGGGTGGCGTGGTACTCGTCCGCCGGGCCGTCCGTCCAGTGCGCGTCCCACTGCTGGAACAGGTTGGTGCCCGGCTGTACATCCGGGCCCTGCTGGCGGGTGCGCAGGCCGGTGTAGGAGTCGAGCCACCAGCCGAAGCCGTGCCCCGAGTCCTCCGTCGTCAGGCTGTACAGGGGCATGGCGAACTCCATGGTGGCCGTCCGCGAGGGCACGGTGATGTCCACCGGCTCGGTGGTGCGCGCGTCGAGGGTCACCGTCGTGTCACCGGTGATCTCCAGCCAGGGCTGGGCGATCCAGTCGATCCCCCGGGTGAAGTCGTCGGGGTCGACCACGATGTTCGTGTTGAGCAGGTAGCCGCCCGCCGGCACCCGCAGGGTCTCGGCCCCGGTGTCCGGGTTCCACGCGAAGCGCCTGCCCGCGGCGCCGCCGGTCAGGCCTCGGAGGGCGGAGGCGTAGGCCGTGGCGGGCTTGCCGTCCCGCCCGAGGTGCTTGAGGGTCAGGTCGTACGACTCGGCCTCGCGCTCGACGGCCACGGCGGTGCGGACGCTCTGCCCGGCCGGATCGGTGGCCACCACGTACGCGGTGTAGGTGCCGTCCACCGAACCGCCCGGCCGGGTGTCGACGATGACGCCGACGGAGGCGCTGCCGCCCGCCGGGACGGTCACCCGGGGTGCGTCGAAGGTGACGATGCCGGCCGGGGCGGGCTTGTCGTCGGGGTCGGTGACGGTCGCGGCCAGGTCGAGGGTGACCGGGGCGGTGCCGAGGTTGCGGTAGCCGAGCTGCTTCTTCTCCGGGGTGTCGTCGTGGTGCGGCCACTGCTGGCCGGCGAAGACCAGCGAGACCGGTTCGGCGAAGATCTCCAGGCGCAGCGCGTTGTCGACGGCGATCCGGCCGTTGCCCTGCTGGTACGCCCCGTTCCGGCGGGGCTTCGCGGAGCCCGCGAGGACGCCCTTGAGCTCGGTGCCGGTCCACTGCGGGTGCTGCTGCTTGAGCAGCGCGGCGGCACCCGCGGCGTGCGGGGCGGCCATCGAGGTGCCGGAGAGCGTGAGGTAGCCGTCCGGGTCCGGGGCGGTCCCGCCGCCGAGGGAACCGCCGTCGGCGGCGGCCGCGGTGATGTCCACGCCCGGGGCGGTGACGTCCGGCTTGACCGCGCCGTCGCCGAGGCGGGGCCCGATGCTGGAGAAGTCCGCGAGGGCGTCGTCGTCGTTGACGGCGCCGACGGTGAGCGCGGCGTCCGCGCTGCCCGGGGAGCCGATGCTGCCGCGGCCGGACCGGCCGCTGTTGCCCGCGGCGATGGCGAACAGCACGCCCCGGTCGGCGCTCAGCTTGTTCACGGCCGCTTCGAGCGGGTCGAGGCCTGGGCTGTCGGGGGCGCCGAGGCTGAGGTTGACGACCTGGGCGCCCTGGGCGACGGCCCATTCCATGCCGGCGAGGATGCCGGAGTCGTCGCCGGAACCGCGGTCGTCGAGGACCTTGCCGTTGAGCACCTTGGCCCCGGGGGCGACGCCCTTGAACGCGCCGCCCGACTTGGCGCCCGTACCGGCGGCGATGGAGGCGACGTGGGTGCCGTGCCCGTAGCGGTCCTTGGCGTCGGCGGAGGCGGAGAAGTTCTGTTCGGCGACGACCTGCCCGGAGAGGTCGGGGTGGGTGGCGTCGACACCGGTGTCGAGGACGGCGATCTTGACGCCGGTGCCGTCGTAGCCGGCGCTCCAGGCCTGGTCGGCGCCGATCTGCCGGGTGCTCTTGTCGAGGGAGGCGGTGCGTACCCCGTCCAGCCAGACGGTGGCGATGCCGGGGGCGACGCCCCGGGCCCGGTCTCCGGTGAGGGCGGTCCAGACGGCCGCCGACCCGTCGGGGCCCGCGCTGACGGCCTCGGCGCCGAGGAGGGCGTACGTACGGTCCACCCGGAGCCCGGCGGCGGCGCGCAGGGCGGACGTGGCCGCGGGGGCCGCGCCGGGCTCGTAGCCGAGGATCAGCTTGAGGCGGCCGCCGCGGGCCTCGCGGTACTCGGGCCTGCTGAGCTCGGTGATGTCGAAGAGGCGCGGGTCGAGGCGGCCCGTGTCGATCAGGTGCTGGGCGTCCGCGGGGACGAGGCTGGTCCGGTCGCCGTCGCGTTCCACCGCGACGGGCGTCTTCTCGCGTCCCGGGGCGGGCTGGAAGCCGACGGGGCGGCCCCCGGCGTCGACGGTGACCCGGTCGCCGGTGATGAGGGTGAGGTGGATCAGGCCCTGCCGGGCGGTCCGGTGCGGCTGCCCGGTGCCGGACGGGCCGGGTGTCGGCGCGGCCGAGGCGGGGACGGTCAGGCCCGCCGCGAGCGCGAGGGCGGCGACGGCGGCCGTCGCGGCCGCCCCCGTCCGCCGATGGCGATGTATTCGCACGTCGATTCCCCCTGGGTGAACGGCGATGACCCGCGGGGCGCGGCCCGCCCGGCGGATCACGAAGTATCACCCAGGTGTGACGAACACTCAATTGGGCGTCAGGGCAATGCTGTTGGGGCGATTGAAGGTGCGCCGGTAGGCGATCGGCGAGATGCCGATCGCGGAACGCATGTGTGCGCGGAGGGAGTTGGCGGATCCGAATCCGGAGCGGTGGGCCACCAGGTCGACGGGGAGGTCGCTGGACTCCAGCAGGTTCCGGGCGATCTCCAGGCGTTGGGCGGTGAGCCACTGGACCGGGGTCGCGCCGACCTCGTCGCGGAAGCGGCGGGTGAAGGTGCGCAGGCTCATCCGCGCGTGGGCGGCGAGCTCGGCGAGGGTCAGGGGTTCGGCGAGGTGCTCCAGGGCCCAGGCGCGGGTGGCGGTGGTGGTGGCGACGGTGGGCTCCGGGACGGGCCGGTCGATGTACTGGGCCTGCCCGCCGTCACGCCAGGGCGGTACGACGCAGATGCGGGCGGCGCGGTTGGTGACCGCGGCTCCGTGGTCGCGGCGGATCATGTGCAGGCAGAGGTCGACGCCGGAGGAGACCCCGGCGGAGGTCAGGATGTCGCCGTCGTCGACGAAGAGGACCTCTTCGTCGAGGAGGACCCGGGGGTAGGCCCGGCGGAACTCGGGGGCGAGGTTCCAGTGCGTGGTCGCGGGGCGGCCGTCGAGGAGTCCGGCGGCGGCGAGCACGTAGGAGCCGGTGCAGATCGACACCAGGCGGGTGCCGGGCCGGATGCCGGCGATGGCCGCCGCCACCTCGGGCGGCAGCGGGCCCCCGTGGGCCAGCTCGGGCATGGCGTGGGTGGGCGGGATGATCACGGTGTCGGCGGCGGCGAGGGCCTCGGGGCCGGCGGCGGGCTGGAGGGTGAACCCGGAATCGCTGGGCACGGGACGGCCGTCGGCGGTGCAGACGACGACCTCGTACAGGGCCTCGCCGCGCTCGTTCATGGCGCTGCCGAAGACGCGGGAGGGGATCCCCAGCTCGAAGGGCGGGAAGCCGGGCAGCGCGAGCACCGCGATCCGGTGCCGGCCGCGCCCGCCGCTCCCCGTCGCCGCCTCCATCGTGCCTGCCGCAGTCACCTCAGCCATGGCCAGATCCTGTCACATAGTGGCCATCCGGCCAACACCACAAGGGCCGCGCCCGGCCGATGCTGGAGGCACATCAGCGGTCGGAACCGGCCGGGAACTGCGGAAACGTTCGAGGAGAAGAAGAAATGCGCGCTGTCGTCGTGAGCCAGTGGGGCGGCCCCGAGGTCCTGACCGAGACCGAGATCGAGCGTCCCGTGCCGGGCCTGAACGAGATCCTGGTGCGCGTCCACGCCGCCGGCGTGAACCCGGTCGACGGGAAGACTCGGGCCAGCGGCGGACTGATCACCTGGGGCGAGACCCCGATCGTCGGCTGGGACGTCTCCGGCACGGTCGAGGCGGTCGGCCCCGGCGTGACCCTCTACTCCCCCGGCGACGAGGTGTACGGCATGCCGCACTTCCCGCGGCAGGCGGGCGGATACGCCGAGTACGTGGTGGGCCCGGCCCGGCACTTCGCCCGCAAGCCCGCCTCCCTGGACCACGTGGGGGCGGCCGCGCTGCCGCTGGCGGCGCTGACCGCCTGGCAGGCGCTGGTGGACACCGCGGGCGTGACCGCCGGGCAGCGCGTACTGGTGCACGCCGCGGCCGGCGGGGTCGGCCACCTGGCCGTGCAGATCGCCAAGGCCCGGGGCGCGTACGTGATCGGCACCGCGAGCGCGGGCAAGCACGAGCTGGTGCGCGAGCTGGGCGCGGACGAGGTGATCGACTACCGCACCGCGGACTTCGAGGACGTCGTCACGGACGTGGACATCGTGATCGACTCCCTCGGCGGGGAGCACGGGCAGCGCTCCCTGAAGGTGCTGAAGCCGGGCGGCCACCTGGTCACCCTGCCCTCGCCGGACGACGTGCCGGCCGCCGGCGCGGAGGGCGTGCACACCGGCTGGACGCTGGTGGAGCCCGACTTCCGCGGCCTGGTCGAGATCGCGGCCCTGGTCGAGGCGGGGAAGCTGCGCCCGGTCATCGACACGGTGCTGCCGCTGGCGCAGGCTTCGAAGGCCCACGAGATCGTCGAGCAGGGCCGGACCACCGGCAAGATCGTCCTGACGGTGGCCTGACGCCGCCTAGTGCTGTGGCCGGAAAGGTTTGCCGGGTCGCGGTGTCCGGTGCATGGGGCCTCCCCAGGCCCGCAGGGCCTAGGGGAAGCATCGCAAGGCTGAGGGCCGCGGCTCGTACTGGACGTACTTGCGCGGTCCGACAACGCAGCGAGGTGCCGTGCCGGGCGCCGTGACCCGGTGAACCTTGCCGGTCACAGCACTAGACCGAGGCGGCCGCGCGCCGGGTCGTGGCGATGGTGGCCGAGCCGACCACGCGTGTGCCGTCGTAGAGCACGATCGCCTGGCCGGGGGCCACGCCGCGGACCGGTTCGGTGAAGGAGACGCGCAGCTCGCCGTCCACGAGCTCGGCGAAGACCTCGGTCTCGCCGCCGTGGGCGCGCAGCTGGGCGGTGTACGTGCCCGGGGCGGCGGCCGTGGAACCGCACCAGCGGGGGCGGATCGCGGTCAGGGCGGTCACGTCGAGGGCCTCGGCGGGGCCGACGGTGACGGTGTTGTTCACCGGGGAGATGTCGAGGACGTAGCGCGGCTTGCCGTCGGGGGCGGGGTGGCCGATGCGCAGGCCCTTGCGCTGGCCGATGGTGAAGCCGAAGGCTCCGTCGTGGCTGCCGATCTTCTCGCCGGTCTCGTCGACGATGTCGCCCTCGGCCTTGCCGAGGCGGTTCGCGAGGAAGCCCTGGGTGTCGCCGTCGGCGATGAAGCAGATGTCGTGGCTGTCGGGCTTCTTCGCCACGGCCAGCCCGCGGCGCTCCGCCTCGGCGCGGATCTCGTCCTTGGTGGTGACCGTGTCGCCGAGCGGGAAGAGGGCGTGGGCCAGCTGCTTCTCGTCGAGGACGCCGAGGACGTACGACTGGTCCTTGGCCATGTCGGAGGCGCGGTGCATCTCGCGCGTCCCGTCCTCGTTCTCCACGATGGTCGCGTAGTGGCCGGTGCAGACGGCGTCGAAGCCGAGGGCGAGGGCCTTGTCGAGCAGCGCCGCGAACTTGATCTTCTCGTTGCAGCGCAGGCAGGGGTTCGGGGTGCGCCCGGCCTCGTACTCGGCGATGAAGTCCTCGACCACGTCCTCGCGGAAGCGGTCGGCGAGGTCCCAGCAGTAGAAGGGGATGCCGATGACGTCGGCGGCGCGGCGGGCGTCGCGGGAGTCCTCGATGGTGCAGCAGCCGCGTGCACCGGTCCGGAAGGACTGCGGGTTCGCGGAGAGCGCCAGGTGGACGCCGGTCACGTCGTGCCCGGCTTCGACCGCGCGGGCGGCGGCGACGGCGGAGTCCACGCCACCGGACATGGCGGCCAGGACGCGAAGGGGGCGGGCGGTGCGCGGCAGGTTCTCAGTCATAGCACCGTCCAGAGTACGGGGAACCGCAAGGGGTCACAGCGCGTTATCGGCTGTGGGGGGTGCGATCACATGGGGAAGCAGGGAAGCGGAGAGGGAAAGAAGCCGCCGGGCCGGACGCGCAGGGCGGTGCTGATCGGGGGGCTCGGGATCTTCACGGCGGCGGCGGTCGTCGGGCGGGACGAGATCGGCCGGGCCTGGTGGCTGGTGCCGGGGGTGGCCAAGCCGCGCAAGGAGGGCGAGATCGACCACGCGGGCGCGAGCTGGACGGCGGCCTCGCCGGCGAACTGGCGGCTGGCGGACCGGCCCGACGACTACCGGGTGGACCGGATCGTCGTGCATGTCACACAGGGCGGCTTCGCGTCCTCGGTGGACGCCTTCAAGAACCCGTGGCACAAGGCGTCGGCGCACTACATCGTGCGCGGTGACGGCCACGTGGAGCAGATGGTGCGCGAGCTCGACGTGGCCTTCCACTCCGGCAGCCGCTCGATGAACGAGCGCAGCATCGGCATCGAGCACGTGGGGTTCGTGGACCGGCCGAAGGACTTCACGGACACGATGTACGCGTCCTCGGCCCGGCTCGCCGCCGACATCTGCCGCCGCTACCGCATACCCGCCGATCGCAAGCACATCGTGGGCCACTCCGAGGTCCCGGGCGCCGACCACACGGATCCCGGCCGCCACTGGGACTGGAACCGGTACATCCGCCTGGTCCGGGAGGCCCTGGCTAGCTGAGGCCGGCCGTGCGGGCGCGTTCCACGGCCGGGCCGATGGCTGCCGCCAGGGCCGCCACGTCCTCCTGGGTGGAGGTGTGGCCGAGGGAGAAGCGCAGGGTGCCGCGGGCGAGCTTCGGGTCGGTGCCGGTGGCCAGCAAGACGTGGCTGGGCTGGGCCACCCCGGCGGTGCAGGCGGAGCCGGTGGAGCACTCGATGCCCTGCGCGTCCAGCAGGAGCAGCAGGGAGTCGCCCTCGCAGCCGGGGAAGCTGAAGTGGGCGTTGGCCGGGAGCCGGTCGTCGGGGTCTCCCCCGAGGACGGCGTCCGGCACGGCCGCGCGGACGGCCGCGACGAGCTCGTCGCGCAGCGCGCCGATCTCCGCGGCGAAGCGCTCGCGCCGCTCGGCGGCGAGTACGGCCGCCACCGCGAAGGAGGCGATGGCCGGCACGTCGAGGGTCCCGGAGCGGACGTGCCGCTCCTGGCCGCCGCCGTGCAGGACGGGTACGGGGGTCTGGTCGCGGCCGAGGAGCAGGGCGCCGATGCCGTAGGGGCCGCCGACCTTGTGGCCGCTGACGGTCAGGGCGGCGAGGCCGCTGTCGCCGAAGTGGACGTCGAGCTGCCCGAAGGCCTGCACGGCGTCGGAGTGCATCGGGATGCCGTACTCGGCTGCGACGGCGGCCAGTTCGCGGACCGGCATGACGGTGCCGATCTCGTTGTTGGCCCACATGACGGTGACGAGCGCGATGTCGTCGGGGTTGCGGACGATGGCCTCGCGCAGGTCCTCGGGGCTCACGCGGCCGTAGTGGTCCACGGGCAGGTACTCGACCTGGGCGCCCTCGTGCTCGGCGAGCCAGTGGACGGCGTCGAGCACGGCGTGGTGCTCGACGGGGCTGGCGAGGACGCGGGTCCGGGCGGGGTCGGCGTCGCGGCGGGCCCAGTAGAGGCCCTTGACGGCGAGGTTGTCGGCCTCCGTGCCGCCGGCGGTGAAGACCACCTCGCTCGGGCGGGCGCCGATCGCCTCGGCGAAGGCCTCGCGGGCCTCCTCGACGGTACGGCGGGCGCGGCGGCCGGCGGCGTGGAGGGAGGACGCGTTCCCCGTGGCGGAGAACTGCGCGGTCATCGCCGCGGCGGCCTCCGGCAGCATGGGGGTGGTTGCGGCGTGGTCGAGGTAGGCCATGATCCCCCGATTCTACGAGTCCCCTGCGGGGTGCTCCGACGCGCCGCCGTTTCCTCCGGGGGGCGGGCGCGGGTGCGGGTGGGGTGCGGGTGGGGCCGCTGCGCGGAGCCGGTCCCCTACCCGCCCTTCCTCCATCCCCCAGACTCCGTCCGGGGGACCCCCAGCCCGGGCTCCGCCCCGGACCCCGCTCCTCAAACGCCGGAGGGGCTAAATCGGGCGCGGGGCGCGGGCCAGTTGGCGGGACTGGGCCACCAGGTGGTTCGCGGAGTCCCAGACCTCGGCGTCCTCCTCCAGGAAGCCGCCCGCCAGGTTGCGGGTGGTGATGGAGACCCGGAGCGGGCCGGGGGCGGGGCGGCGGCGGATGTGGGTGGTGAGTTCCACCGTCGGGGCCCAGCCGATCAGGCCCAGGTCGAAGGCGGTCGGCGGCAGCGCGTCCACCGCGAGGAGCATGGACAGCGGGTCGGCGTCGCGGCCGTCGGCCAGCTCGAACCAGGCCCGCATCTCCCCCTTGCCCGAGGGCGCGCCGACGGCCCAGCCGGCGGTCGCCGGGTCCAGGCGCAGCCGGAGCCGGTCGACGATCGCGGAGCTGCCGGGGATCGGGGCCGGACCGGCCTCCGCGCCGAGGCAGTCCTCGTACGGCGGCATGACCGGAGCAGCCGCGGTGGTGCGGACGTCCTCCGGGAGCGCGGCGAGGTCGCCGAAGGAGGCGAGGACGCGGATGCGCTCGACCTCGGCGCCGTTCTCGTCGTACTGGAACAGCGAGGCCTGGCCGGTGGAGAGGGTGCGGCCGACGCGGACGACCTGCGTGCGGATCACGGCGGGGCCGGGCACGGAGGAGGTCAGGTAGTGCGCGGAGACGGTGAACGGGTCCGGGTGCGGGAGGGCCGCCGAGAGGGCCCGGCCGACCAGGGCCAGCAGGTAGCCGCCGTTGACGGCGGTGATGATCGTCCAGCCGGCGGAGAGTTCCGCGTCGTACACCCCGGGCTCGCCCGCCCGGGCGGTGACGGTGGTGTCGCGGTCGAACTCGCTGTCGCCGATGGATGCCTTGGCAGCTGCGTGTGACATGCAAACGACGGTACACCGGCTCGCTACTAAGCGGTAGCTTTGTTTGATTACGGCTCTTCGGCCACCGACGAGCGGCGGTTCCAGGCCAGCGGGGCCCGCCAGTGGTAACGCATGGCGAGGATGCGCAGCACGAAGGTGGTCACGATCGCGAGGCCCGTGGTGAAGGCGTTGAGGGACTCGAAGGCGATCGACAGCGCGACGATGGCGGCGCCCACGACGGCGGGGACGGCGTACATCTCGCGGTCGCGCAGCAGCGAGGGCACCTCGTTGACGAGCATGTCGCGCAGGACGCCGCCGCCGACGGCCGTGGCGACGCCGAGCGCGGCGGACGCGGTGAGGCCGAGGCCGTACTCGTAGGCCTTGGTGGTGCCCGTCACGCAGAAGAGGGCGAGGCCGGCGGCGTCGAAGACGTTGATGGCGCGGTTGATCCGCTGGACCTCGGGGTGCAGGAAGAAGACGATCGCCGCGGCGATCAGCGGGGTCACGAAGAAGCTGGGTTCACCGAACGCGGCGGCGGGGGTCGCCCCGATGACGAGGTCGCGGAAGAGGCCGCCGCCGAGGGCGGTGACCAGCGCGAGGACGGCGATGCCGAAGACGTCGAAGTTCTTGCGGACGGCGAGCAGCGCGCCCGCGGTGGCGAAGACGAAGATGCCGGCGAGGTCCAGGGCATGCTGGATCCCGGGCGGGAAGAGATCGTGGAGCACCGGCCCATTGTCGCCCGACGGGCCGGTGCCCTTGCCCCACCGGGGGTCGGCGCGGGTTCAGGGGCCGGATGTGCCGTGCGGCACCGCTGCCGGGGCTCCGCCCCGGACCCCGCTCCTCAAACGCCGGAGGGGCTGGTTTCTGCTCGGCGGCGCCGGCAAGCAGTCGGCGGGGCCGGGACTGCCGCTCAGCGGCAGTCCCGGCCCCGCCGGATTTCGGCCGCTACTCCGAAACCGCGGCCACCGCGTCGGCCGCGCCCGGCAGGGGCTGGTCGCCCGGCGCCTGGTCGGGGGCGTTCTCCGGGTGGTGGCAGGCCACCTGGTGGCCGGTCTTCAGCGCCAGCATCGGCGGTTCCTGCGTCGTGCAGATCTGCGTCGCCTTCCAGCACCGCGTGTGGAAGCGGCAGCCGCTCGGCGGGGAGATCGGCGACGGCACGTCGCCCTTGAGCAGGATGCGGCCGGTCGCCGCACCCCGCCGCCTCGGGTCGGGCACCGGGACGGCCGACAGCAGGGCCTTGGTGTACGGGTGCATCGGGTTCTCGTAGAGCGACTTGCGGTCGGTCAGCTCCACGATCTTGCCGAGGTACATCACCGCGATGCGGTCGGAGACGTGCCGGATGACCGACAGGTCGTGCGCGATGATCACGTAGGTCAGGCCGAGTTCCTCCTGGAGGTCGTCCAGCAGGTTCACCACCTGGGCCTGGATCGACACGTCCAGCGCCGAGACCGGCTCGTCGGCAACGACCAGCTTCGGCTTCAGGGCCAGGGCCCGGGCGATGCCGATGCGCTGGCGCTGGCCGCCCGAGAACTCGTGCGGGTAGCGGTTGTAGTGCTCCGGGTTCAGGCCGACCAGCGACAGCAGCCGCTGCACCTCGGCCTTGAGACCGCCCTCCGGGGAGACACCCTGCAGCTTGAAGGGGGCGCCGACGATCGTGCCGACCGTGTGCCGCGGGTTCAGCGAGCCGTACGGGTCCTGGAAGATCATCTGCACGTCGCGGCGCAGCGGCCGCATGCCCGCCACCCCGAGGTGCGTGATGTCCTTGCCCTCGAACTCGACCTTTCCGCCGGTCGGTTCGAGCAGCCGCGTGATCAGCCGGCCCATGGTCGACTTGCCGCACCCGGACTCGCCGACCACGCCCAGCGTCTCACCGCGACGGACCTCGAAGTCGATCCCGTCCACGGCCTTGACGGCCCCGACCTGCCGGCGCAGCAGCCCCTTGTTGATGGGGAAGTGCTTGACCAGGCCGGTCACCTTCAGCAGCGTTTCCGCGGATTCCTGCTCGGAGGTCTCCGCCGCGCCGGTCTTCTTCATGTCGGTCACAGCTTCGGCGCAATCTCTTCGGTCCAGATCCGGGTCCGCTCCTCCTGCGACATGTGGCAGGCGGACCAGTGCCGGCTGTCGTCCTGGGTCAGCTCGGGCCGCTGGGTGCGGGTGATGCCGCCCTTGGGGATGTCGGCGTACGGGCAGCGCGGGTTGAAGGCGCAGCCGCTGGGGATGTTGATGAGGCTGGGCGGCGAGCCCTTGACCGGGATGAGGCGCTCGGTCTGGTCGCGGTCGATGCGCGGCATCGAGCCCAGCAGGCCCCAGGTGTACGGGTGGCGGGGCTCGTAGAAGACCTTCTCGGCGGTGCCCCGCTCGACGCAGCGGCCGCCGTACATGACGAGGATGTCGTCGGCCATCTCGGCGACCACGCCCAGGTCGTGCGTGATCATGATGACCGCGGAGCCGAACTCCTTCTGCAGATCTCGGATCAGGTCCAGGATCTGCGCCTGGACGGTGACGTCCAGGGCGGTGGTCGGCTCGTCCGCGATGAGCAGCTCGGGGTTGTTGACCAGAGCCATGGCGATCATCGCGCGCTGGCGCATGCCGCCGGAGAACTCGTGGGGGTATCCGTCCACGCGCCGGTGCGGCTCCGGGATGCCCACGCGGTCGAGCATCTCGACGGCCCGCTTGCGCGCCGTCTTCTTGTCGACGTCGTGGTGGGTCCGGTACGCCTCGACGATCTGCGCGCCGACCGAGTAGTACGGGTGCATCGCGGAGAGCGGGTCCTGGAAGACCATGGCCATCTTGCGGCCGCGCAGGCTGCGCACGTGGTCGGCGTCGGCGCTGACGAGGTCCTCGCCGTCGAGCACGACCTCGCCCGAGATGTGCGGGCGGCTGCGCGCGTTGCCGGTGCGGTGCAGGCCCATGATGGCCAGCGAGGTCACCGACTTGCCGGAGCCGGACTCGCCGACGATCCCGAGCGTCTTGCCGCGCTCCAGGTCGAAGGAGAGCCCGTCGACGGACTTGACCAGTCCGTCGTCGGTCGGGAAGTGCACCTTGAGGTCGCGCACCGAGAGGTAGGCGCCGTCGCGCGGCCCGGCCTGCTCGGGGATGAAGGCGGGCCCGGTGGAGGTGCCGTTGGAAGAGGCGGGGGTCTCGGTCACGTCAGCCTCACGCGCGGGTCGATGACGGCGTACAGCAGGTCCACGATCAGGTTGGCCATCACCACGAAGAGCGCGGCGAGCAGGGTGACTCCCATGATCACCGGGAGGTCGCCGGCGCTGATCGCTGCCACCGCGGCCGTTCCCAGGCCCTGGAAGTTGAAGGTCGTCTCGGTGAGCACCGCGCCGCCGAGGAGTCCGCCGAGGTCGAGGCCGAACATGGTCACGACCGGGGTGAGGGTGGAGCGCAGGGCGTGCTTGCGGATGACCACGCCCTCCTTGAGGCCCTTGGCGCGGGCCGTGCGGATGTAGTCCTCGCCGAGCACTTCGAGCATCGTGGCGCGGGTGATGCGGGCGTAGGTGGCGGCGAAGAGGAAGGCCAGGGTCACCCAGGGCAGGATCATGGAGTTGAGCCAGGCCACCGGGTCTTCGGTGAGTGGTTTGTAGTTGGATACGTCCAGCCAGCCGAGGCCGTAGACGAAGATCGCGGGGGCCACCATGCCGGTGAAGAAGATCGGCAGGGAGACACCGGCGAGCGCGCCGACCATGACGGTGCGGTCGATGGCGGTCCGGCGCTTGAGGGCCGAGACCACGCCGGTGGCCACACCGGCGATCACCCAGATCACGGCCGCCCCGAGGGCGAGCGAGAGGGTGACCGGCATCCGGTCGAGCATGGTCTCCCAGACGGGCGCCTCGGTCTTGAACGAGTAGCCGAAGCAGGGCGCCGCGCAGTGCGTGACATCCGTGCCGCCGTCGTAGTCGCGGCCGGCGAAGATGCCCTTGAGGAAGAGCAGGTACTGCTCGGAGATGGGCTTGTCGAAGCCCATCTTCACGCGGATGCCCGCCAGGGCGGTCTCGTTGGTCTCGCGACCCGCGTACATGAGTGCGGGATCGCTGCCGGTCAGCTTCGGGACCGCGAAGAAGATGCCGAAGGTGACCACGGAGACCACCAGCAGCGTGGCGGCGACGTTGAACAGCCGCCGTATGAGGTAGACGAGCACTGCAGTCGGCCGCCCGGGGCGGGTGGCCGCCGTCCCTTGTGGGGACGGCGGCCACCGCCTGCGGCCTTCACCTGCCCTTCGGACTAGCGCATGTGCGGTGAAGGCACTTACTTAGGTGCTTTGCTGGGCCTGCGGTTACTTGTTGACGCCGACGACCGCGAGGTCGATCTTGCCCAACGAGTCGTTGAAGTAGACGTTGGTCAGGCGCGGGTTGTGGTACACGAAGGCCTTGTCGAAGTTGATCGGGAGGTAGAGAGCCTTCTCCATGATCTTCTTGTTGATGTCCGTGTAGAACGGGGCTGCGGCCTCGGGCGTGGCGGCGGCAGCGGCCTTGTCGAAGAGCCCGTTGACCTCGGGGTCGTCGAGCATCGTGTAGTTGTTGTTGCCGTTCGGCAGGATGAACGATCCGTCGACCAGCGGCTGCAGGAAGCCGGCGCCGGAGTTGTAGTCGGCACCCCAGCCCATGACGATGATGCCGTAGTTCTTCTTCTTCACGTTCTCGGGCGAGCCGATCGTGGAGGAGGAGAGCTTGCCGTCGTACTGGTCGATCGTCGCCTTGATGCCGACCTTGGCGAGGGCCGCCTGCAGGGACTCCGCGGACTTCACCTCGGGGGCGCGGTTGTTGCGCACGGCGATGGTGGTCTCGAAGCCGTCCGGCTTGCCACAGGCCTTGAGGGCCTCCTTGGCCTTGGCCTCCTGCGGCTCGCCCTTCGTCAGACCGAAGGGGTCGTAGGACTTGTCCGAGCCGGGGATGCCGGGCGGCAGCATGTTGGCGCCGAGGTCACCGCTGGTCGGGCCGCCGCGGGCGGTCTGCAGGGACTTCGGGTCGGCCGCGTAGATGACGGCCTTGCGGCACTCGATGTTGTCGAACGGCGCGACCGTCTGCGGGAAGGCGAAGTAGCGGATGTAGCCCGTGAACGGGTTGTCCGCGTTCTTCTTCAGGTTCTCGTCCTTGAGGACCTTGTTCTTGCCGGCCTGCTGCATGCCCGTGCCGTCGACCGCGAGGTCGATGTCACCGGACAGCAGACGCTGGTCCATGTCGTCCGGGTTGGTCGTCACCGTGAAGGAGACCTTGTCCGGCAGACCCGTGCGGATCGTGTCCGTCTTCGGGTCCCAGTGCTCGTTGCGGACGAAGGTGGCGCCCTTGCCCGCGGTGAAGCTCTCGACCTTGTACGGGCCGGTGGAGACCGGCTTGTTGGTGTACGTGGCGCCGTCGTCCTTGGCCACCGGGACCGGCGAGGAGGAGGGCATGGCCAGCAGGTAGCTGAAGTCGGAGTTGGCGCTCGCCAGGTTGAAGACGATCGTCTTGTCGTCCGGCGTCTCGACGGACTTCAGACCCATCTTGTTGGGGTCGGTGTCCTTGTACGGGCCGGGGTACTTCTGGCCCTGGTCGAGCAGGTCGATCAGGTAGGTGGGACCGCCGGACAGCACGTCCTGCGCGAAGACCCGCTCGATGCCGTACTTGAAGTCCTTCGAGGTGATCGGCGTGCCGTCCTCGAACTTCACGCCGTCCTTGATCTTGACGGTGTACGTCTTGCCGTCGTTGCTCAGGACCGGCAGGGCCTCAGCGAGGTCCGGGACCAGCTTGGTGCCAGCCTCACCCGGCTTGCTGTCGTACGCGAGCAGCTGGCGGATGTACAGGCGCTGCATGTTCCACACGAAGCCGTAGTAGGCACGCGCCGGGTCGAGGTAGTCGACGTCCTGCGGCGACCAGAGCTTGAGCTCGCCGCCCTTGGTGGTCGACGGGTTCACGACGCCGGTGGTGGCGGCGTTGAACGCGGCGGCACCCCCGGTGTTCTTGCCCTCGGTCTTCTTGCCGTCATCGCCACCGCACGCGGCGGTCAGCGACAGGGCGGCGATCACGGCGGTGATCGCGAGTGCCTGCTTTCTGCGGATCACGGTTGTCCAACCTCCATAGGTGGGTGAATCGTTGAGCGGTTCAGCTGCCCTTGGGGTCGAGTGCGTCACGCAGCCCGTCCCCGAAGAGGTTGAACGCCAGGACGGTGATGAAGATCGTGATACCGGGGACCACCATGTACATGGGGTCGTCCTGGTAGATGGGGATGGCGTCGGACAGCATCTTTCCCCAGGAGGCCGTCGGCGGCTTGACGCCGGCGCCGAGGAAGCTGAGGGCCGCCTCCGTCAGGATGTTGGTCGGGATGATCAGCGTCGAGTAGACGAGGATCGGGGCGACCAGGTTGGGCAGCAGCTCCTTGATCAGGATGTAGCCGCGCCCGGCGCCGAGGCTGCGAGCGGCCTCGACGTACTCGCGTTCCCGCAGGGAGATCGTCTGGCCCCGGACGATGCGGCCGATGTACGGCCATCCGAAGAAGCCGATGACGATGACCAGGACGCCCATGCGGACGCCTGAACCCTCGAACCCCCAGAGGGAGTTGGGAACCACGGAGACCAGGGCGATGGTGAACAGCAGCTGCGGGAAGGCCAGCAGCAGGTCCATCGTGCGGCTGATGAGCCCGTCGACCCAGCCGCCGAGGAACCCGGCGAGGGCGCCGAGCAGGCTGCCGATGACGACGGACACGAAGGCCGCCAGGAAGGCGACGATCAGGGAGATCCGGGCGCCGTAGACGATCCGGCTGAACACGTCGCGCCCGTTGGTGGGTTCGACGCCCAGCAGGAAGTCGGAACTCATGCCGCCGAAGGAGCCGATCGGCGTGCCCAGGTCCGGGTCGATCAGGTCCTCGTGGAACTCGTTGGGCGGGTGGCCCAGCAGGCTCACGATCTGCGGCGCGAAGACCGCCACCAGGATCAGGAGGATCACGACCACGCCGCCGGTCAGCGCGACCTTGTCGCGCTTGAGCCGCATCCAGGCGATGCGGCCGGGCGAGCGGCCTTCGATGGCCTTGGCTGGGACGTCGGCTACGGACACGGGTGCGGCTGTTTCCGCGCTCGTGTCGTGCAGTGGTGCCGTCATCGTGGTGGGGACCCCTCTCGGCCGACGGGTGGCCGGCCCATGCCCGCCGCTGTGGCGGCGTTGGTGCGGAGTGGCGCTCGGAGTGCGTGGGACACACAGGACGCGTGTGAAGTGCAGGAATTGCCGTGTGGAACAACAAGCGAAGTGCACGTGCCGAACCGGGTCTCGGAGGACTGACCGGCTCTTGGGTGGGGAGTCTTCATGGGGCGCTCAACCGGCCGCCAGACCTCTCGGGGATGTGATGCGCAACCGTGATCTGCATCGACACCTTCCGTTATCCGAACGGCAGGCCCTGTTCAGCGGTGAAACACCGCCCGTTCGGCGCGGAACGGACATCCTGCCCAACTGCCATTTCAGTCAAGGATCTTGGGCGGATTCGGCGGATATGACGAAGGCCGCACCGATGTGTTCGGTGCGGCCTTCGAGACGGATGTCTCAATATGTGGATGCCGGGAGGCCGGCGGTCTACTCGCTAGTACGCGGGTGCCTGGCCCTCGCGGTCGTAGAAGGGGCGGGTCTGCGCGCGCAGCCACATCGCGACGGGATCGTGCTCGTCCGCGAGCGCGACCGTGCACACCGGTACGCCCTCGGGAACGACGCCGACCGACTGCCGCATCATCTCCCGTACGGACTCCAGCGCGGGCGCGGAGGCGTCGTACAGGTCGAGCCCCACCGCGAGGTACGGCGACCCGAGCGCCGGCTGCACCCAGGCGCGGCGCAGCGAGCGCACGGCGGGGGTTCGGTGGGCGTGCTGGGTCAGCAGCCCGTAGAACTGCGGGAGCTCGATGGCGGGCTCGGACAGCCGCAGCGGGCCGGCCGGCATCCGGTCCAGGCCGGTCGCGATCCGGCGCAGGTCGGCCCACGGGACGCCGAGGCCGCCGCCCTGGGCGTGCGGGTTGAGCCACAGGCCCCAGCGGTCGGGGTAGAGGGCGCGGGCGATGTCCCGGCCGGTGACCACCTCGTAGCCCCGGTTCCAGCCGCTGGCGGTCAGCTCCTGCGGGGAGGTCACGCAGGGCGCGTACCCGAGGCCCTCGACCTCCATGCCGCCGTACTGGGCGTCAGGGGAGCCCGGCTGCCCCTGCCAGAGCAGCATCCACAGCCTGCCCTCGGAGAGGGCGTGCAGAAGCGACTCGTAGCTCTCGTAGCGCCCGGGAGTCACCTGGCGCAGCATGTGCTCGACCTGCCCGGCCGCGGCCGTGCCTGACGCACTCACCCGGTACCCCTCCTCGTCTTTGCTTCCGCCCGACGGAACGCGTGAACAGCTTAAGCGGCCCTACGGGAGGTAGAAGGGGCGTACGCGCTCACGAATCCAGTCCGTGACCGGGTCCTCGGCGGCGTCCAGCAGGATCAACTGCACCGGCCAGGGCGCCGGTACGCGGTTCAGGGCCCGGCCGAGGGCGTCCATCGGGGCATTGCGGGACTCGGACTCCCATCCCACCAGTCGGACACCGATGAACAGCTGCGGCTCCCCGCCCTCGACGCTCGCGAGGCAGCGGTACGCGGCGGAGACGACCCCGTCGGCGCGGAACTCCTCGGCCGCGGCGGCCAGGAAGTCCACCGGGTCCTCCTGCCAGTCCGGCTCGTAGAGCCGCACCCGGCCGCCGGTGGCGGGCCCGTCGAGGGGGGTCCGGCCGGTGCGGCAGAGCTCCGCGACGGCGGGCGGGGGGAGGGGGACGCCGACGGCGCCCTCGGGGTTGAGCGCGATGCCGAGCTGCGGGGGCAGGCCGCGGGCGAACTCGACGGCGGGGGCCACCGCGAAGTCCATGCCGGGGCCGACGCAGGCGAGGAACTGGGCCTCGGAGCTGTAGACCGGGACGTAGGCGGCGCCGCCGATGTCCATGGTGGGCAGGGTCAGCCCCTCGGCGCCGCCCTGCTCTTTGCCCGCGCCGGCCGGGAGGGGCACCCACACCTGGCTCCGCCCGAGCACCTCCAGGATCCGCCCGCCGGCGTCCGGCTGCCCGAGCGCCGCTCCGAGCACCTGCTCCAGCTCATTCCCCGGCCAGCCGTTGCCCTGCATGTCCCCTGCCTCCGTGTTCCCACCGTGTCGCCCCGCAGGGTACCGGCCCCGGGCTGCGCCGCACGCCTCCGGGCCGGTCCGCTCTGCGGCGCCGCCGCGCAAGCGCCCCCGGGCTGCGCCCGGGCCCCTGGGGCTCCGCCCCAGACCCCGCTCCTCAAACGCCGGAGGGGCTGGATTTCGCTCCTGCCGTCCGTCAAGCGCGGCCGCATCGCCCGCGGGGCGCTTCCGGTCCCGCCGGGCAACCTCCCAGCCCCGCCGGCGTTTGAGGCGCGGGGGTTCGGGGGCGGAGCCCCCGACAACGGCGCCGCACGCGGGCGGGTCAGGGGTGGAACGCGATCCGCGTCACCGCGGCGGCGGAGCGGCGGTCCAGGAGCGTGGCCGAGGCGCAGCCCGCCGGGGGGCGGCCGGCTTCCGCTTCGCGCAGGAGGCGGGTCACCGCACCCCGGTGGCGGGCGAAGGCGTAGGTCGAGACCCCGCGCCCCCGCGCCTCCTGGCCGGACAGGGCCTCCTCGGGGCTGGTGTCCAGGAGGAGCATGTGCAGCGCCCGCCCCCGCCGCCGCGCGGCCGCCGCGAGCAGCGCCCGCACCCAGCTCTGCGTACCGCAGTCGTGGACGACGACGGAGCGCCCGGAGCGCAGGTGCCGCCAGAGCCCCCAGTAGTGCGCGGCACGCACCATCGGCCGGTACACCGCGTACGGCAGCGCCCCCGGCATCCGGCGCTCCCAGCGCTCACGGGTGTCCTGGGAGTCGATCGCCGCGCCCCCGCTCCCGCCCCCGGTGCCGCCCTCGCCCGCGGCCCGCTTGATCAGCGTGCTCTTGCCGCCGCCCGGCAGGCCGGACACGACCACGATGTCGCCCTCGGCGAAGCGGAGCCGCTGCGGGCCCCGTACACCCGGCCCGCGCAGGTCCCGTACCGGCCCCGCGTCGAGCCCGAGCCCGCGCACGCGGCGCGCGCCCCGCTGCTCCGGCACCGCACCCACGGTCCCCGCGGTCGCCGCCACTCCTACGAATCTCCGCACAGCGTTCGCCTCCCCCGAATCGGGTCACCAGGACCCTTGCCCACTGAGTGTAAAGAGACGGTAATCCGGCACCCCCGGTTCCGGTCCGCCCCCGTCCAGACCCTGGACACCCGTACGATCTTTCGGGCCCGGCCGCCCGATCTCCACCATGGCGTGCAATGATGTGCGCCATCTGGACCAACCGCATCACCAATTGCATACCGGCCGCTTGAATCCGCGCGGGAGAGTCCCGGCACGCCGCAAGGCCGTGCGTGGGCGCCGAAGGAGCAAGAACCTCCCTTGAATCTCTCAGGCCCCGTACCGCGTGGATGAGGCAGATCTGAAAAGCGAGCTGTTCGGCAGCTCCACCCAAGGTGCAAGCCGGAGACCCTGACGCGTCAGGAACTCTCGGCGAACCTCTCAGGTTCCGATGACAGATGGGGAGGACCTCTCCTCGTCATGTCATGCCCTGGGACCCGGGAGCCACACCCATGAGCACTGCCCCCCGCCTGACCGCACTCGATGCGCTGCACCGTTCCCTCGGTGCGACCATGACCGACTTCGCGGGCTGGGACATGCCCCTGCGGTACGCGAGCGAGCGCGACGAGCACAACGCCGTCCGCACCAAGGCCGGTCTCTTCGACCTCTCCCACATGGGCGAGATCACGCTGACCGGCCCGGAGGCCGTCAAGGCCCTGGACTACGCGCTGGTCGGCAACATCTCCACCGTCGGCGTCGGCCGTGCCCGCTACACGCACATCTGCCAGGAAGACGGCGGCATCGTCGACGACCTGATCGTCTACCGCCTCGGCGAGACCGAGTACATGGTCGTCGCCAACGCCTCCAACGCCCAGGTGGTGCTGGACGCCCTGACCGAGCGCGCCGCCGGCTTCGACACCGAAGTCCGCGACGACCGCGACGCGTACGCGCTGATCGCCGTGCAGGGCCCGGAGTCCCCCGGCATCCTCGCCTCCCTCACCGACGCCGACCTGGACGGTCTGAAGTACTACGCCGGTCTGCCGGGCACCGTCGCCGGCGTGCCCGCGCTGATCGCGCGTACGGGCTACACGGGCGAGGACGGCTTCGAGCTGTTCGTCTCCCCCGAGCACGCCGTGGAGCTGTGGCAGGCGCTGACCAAGGCCGGCGAGGGCGTCGGCCTGGTCCCGGCCGGCCTGTCCTGCCGCGACACGCTGCGCCTGGAGGCGGGCATGCCGCTGTACGGGCACGAGCTGACCACCTCCCTCACCCCGTTCGACGCGGGGCTGGGCCGGGTCGTGAAGTTCGAGAAGGAGGGGGACTTCGTCGGCCGCGCCGCGCTGGAGTCCGCCGCCGAGCGCGCCGCCACGAACCCGCCGCGCAAGCTGGTCGGCCTGATCGCCGAGGGCCGCCGTGTCCCGCGCGCCGGCTTCCCGGTCGTCGCGGACGGCCAGGTCATCGGCGAGGTCACCTCCGGCGCCCCGTCCCCGACGCTGGGCAAGCCGATCGCGATGGCGTACGTCGACGCGGCGCACGCCGCGCCCGGCACCTCCGGCGTCGGCGTCGACATTCGCGGTACGCATGAGCCGTACGAGGTCGTCGCTCTGCCGTTCTACAAGCGGCAGAAGTAGTCCTTGTAGTCAGGCCTGCCGCCCGGGTGCCCCGTGCGGCGACATCGCAGTACCCAAGACCCCGTTCGTTCCCACTCCCCCGCATCCAGGAGAATCAGGCCATGAGCACCCCCCAGCAGCTGCGTTACACCAAGGAGCACGAGTGGCTGTCGGACGCCGAGGACGGCGTCGCGACGGTCGGCATCACGGAGTTCGCGGCCAACGCGCTCGGTGACGTCGTCTACGCCCAGCTCCCCGCGGTCGGCGACACCGTGACCGAGGGCGAGACCTGTGGCGAGCTGGAGTCGACCAAGTCGGTCAGCGACCTGTACTCCCCCGTCTCCGGTGAGATCGTCGAGTTCAACCAGGACGTCGTGGACGACCCGGCGCTGGTGAACTCCGCCCCGTTCGAGGGCGGCTGGCTGTTCAAGGTGCGTCTGACGGAGGAGCCCAAGGACGCGCTCTCCGCTGACGAGTACGCCGCACTCACCGCCGGTAACTGACCCCAGGGGATCCTGATGTCCGTACTGAACACCCCTCTCCACGAACTCGACCCCGACGTCGCCGCAGCCGTCGACGCCGAGCTCGTGCGCCAGCAGTCGACCCTGGAAATGATCGCGTCGGAGAACTTCGCTCCGGTCGCCGTCATGGAGGCCCAGGGCTCGGTCCTCACCAACAAGTACGCCGAGGGCTACCCGGGCCGCCGCTACTACGGCGGCTGCGAGCACGTCGACGTCGTCGAGCAGATCGCGATCGACCGCATCAAGGCGCTGTTCGGCGCCGAGGCGGCGAACGTGCAGCCGCACTCCGGTGCGCAGGCGAACGCCGCCGCGATGTTCGCGCTGCTGAAGCCGGGCGACACGATCATGGGCCTGAACCTGGCCCACGGCGGTCACCTGACCCACGGCATGAAGATCAACTTCTCCGGCAAGCTCTACAACGTGGTCCCGTACCACGTCGACGAGACCGGCCGGGTGGACATGGCCGAGGTCGAGCGCCTCGCCAAGGAGACCCGCCCGCAGCTGATCGTCGCGGGCTGGTCCGCCTACCCGCGCCAGCTGGACTTCGCCGCCTTCCGCCGCATCGCGGACGAGGTCGGCGCGTACCTGATGGTCGACATGGCCCACTTCGCCGGCCTGGTCGCCGCGGGCCTGCACCCGAACCCGGTGCCGCACGCCCACGTCGTCACCACCACCACGCACAAGACCCTCGGCGGTCCGCGCGGCGGTGTCATCCTGTCGACGCAGGAGCTGGCCAAGAAGATCAACTCCGCGGTCTTCCCGGGCCAGCAGGGCGGTCCGCTGGAGCACGTGATCGCGGCCAAGGCCGTCTCCTTCAAGGTCGCGGCCTCGCCCGAGTTCAAGGAGCGCCAGGAGCGCACCCTGGAGGGCGCGAAGATCATCGCCGAGCGCCTGGTGCAGCCGGACGTCACCGAGGTCGGCGTCTCCGTCCTCTCCGGCGGCACGGACGTGCACCTGGTCCTGGTCGACCTGCGCAACTCCGAGCTGGACGGCCAGCAGGCCGAGGACCGGCTCCACGAGATCGGCATCACGGTCAACCGCAACGCCATCCCGAACGACCCGCGGCCGCCGATGGTCACCTCGGGTCTGCGGATCGGTACGCCGGCCCTGGCCACGCGCGGTTTCGGCGCCGAGGAGTTCACCGAGGTCGCCGAGATCATCGCGGCCGCGCTGAAGCCCGCGTACGACAGCGAGGGCCTCAAGGCCCGCGTCTCCGCGCTCGCCGCGAAGTTCCCGCTGTACCCGTCGCTCTAGGCACGGCCAGGGAGGGCCCGGCCTTGGTTTCCACAGGGTCGGGCCCTTCTCATGACCAAAGCCCCAGGCGGATGCGGCCCATTGCCACTGAATCCACCAATAGATGGCAAATAGGCTCCGAATAAAGGCATCACGGCATCCCCTGGCAGGACGGAAACGCACCTCATGGACATGAGCGCAGCCAACAAGAAGGGACTCAGTCTCTTCGCGCTGGTCATGATCGGCATAGGTTCGATCTTCGGATCGGGCTGGCTCTTCGGCGCCGGCACGGCCGCCCAGGTCGCCGGACCGGCGGCGCTCGTGGCCTGGGTCATCGGCGCCGTCTTCATCGGCATGATCGCCATGTCCTACGCCGAGGTCGGCGCGGCCTACCCGATCCCCGGCGGCATGGCCCGCTACGGCTCCATCTCGCACGGTCCGGTGCTCGGCTTCATCACCGGCTGGGCGGTGTGGATCGCGGTCGCCTCGCTGATCCCGATCGAGTCGATCGCGGCCACCCAGTACATGTCCTCCTGGAGCTTCGGCTGGGCCAAGGACCTGGTGGACGCCCAGTCCCACCAGCTGACCGCCTTCGGCATGGCCGTGGCGCTGGTCCTCACCGTGCTGCTGTGGCTGTCCTGCTACTGGTCGGTCCAGCTGCTCGCGAAGATCAACTCCCTCCTCACCCTGGTCAAGTTCGCGATCCCGGTGCTCGCCGTCGTCGCGCTCATCGCCTCCGGCTTCCACACCGACAACTTCACCGCCCACGGCGGCTTCGCGCCGAACGGCTGGACCGCCGTCCTGACCGCCGTCACCACCTCCGGTGTCGTCTTCGCCTTCAACGGCTTCCAGGCCGTCGTGAACCTCGGCGGCGCCGCCAAGAACCCGGGCCGGGCCATCCCGATCGCCCTGGTCGGCGCGCTCTCCCTGGGCCTGGTCATCTACCTCGCCCTGCAGGCGGCCTTCCTGGGCTCCGTACCGCCGGAGCACCTGGCGCAGGCCGGCGGCTGGGCGGGCGTCAACTTCAACTCCCCGTTCGCCGAGCTCGCCAAGCTGCTGATGATCCACTGGGTCGTGGTGATGCTCCAGTTCGGCGCCTTCATCTCCCCCGCCGGCTCCAACATCGCCAACGTGGCCTCGGCCGCGTACATGGTCCAGAACCTCTCCGAGACCGGCTTCTTCCCGAAGAAGCTCGCCCGGACCCACCCCGTCTACGGGACCGCGCGCCCCGCGATGTGGATGAACCTCGGCTTCTCGGTCCTGCTGCTGGTCACCGTCGGCCACAGCTGGAAGACCCTGGCCCCGATCATCTCGGCCGCCATGGTGATCTCGTACCTGATCGGCCCGATCGCGGTGGGCGTCTTCCGCCGCACGAAGCCGGACCTGCCCCGCCCGTTCCGCCTCCCGGCGGCCCGGATCCTCTGCCCGCTGACCTTCGTCTTCGCGGCCTGCGCGCTGTACTGGTCGAAGTGGCCGAACACCGGCATCGTCACCGCACTGACCCTGCTGGCCGCCCCGATCGCGGCGCTGGTGCTCTCCCGCAAGGGTGAGAAGGGCCTCATGCGCCAGTTCGGCCCCGCCTGGTGGATCGTCTTCTTCCTCGGCGCCCTGTCCCTGCTCTCCTGGCTCGGCTCCGCCGACTTCGGCGGCCGCGGCGCCATCCCCGGCGGCGTGGACATCGCCCTCGTGGCGGCCATGGCCCTGGTGACGTACTTCTGGGCCGTGCGGGCGGGCGTCAAGGCCCACTACGCGGGCCTGCCCGGCCCCGACCCGGTCCTCGACGCCGACTCCGGGGCCGACGCGGCCGAGCGGGACGGCGTAACGGCTCCGGAGCGTGAGCTGACACCTGCCTGACCCGTCCGCGTAATCCTCACCACCTCGTCCGGCAGGCGGGCGGTTCACCTCGCCGCGTTAAGCTCGTCTGCCGGACAAAATCCGCAATACACCTCTCCTGCCCCCTCCCACCCCACGAGCAGACAAGGGAGTCCGCCAGTGGCCATCTCCGTCTTCGACCTCTTCTCCATCGGCATCGGCCCGTCTTCCTCCCACACGGTCGGTCCGATGCGCGCGGCGCGCATGTTCGTGACGCGACTGAAGAAGGACGGGGTCCTCGCCCAGACCGCGTCCGTGCGCGCCGAGCTGTTCGGCTCCCTGGGTGCGACCGGCCACGGCCACGGCACTCCCAAGGCCGTGCTGCTGGGCCTGGAGGGCCACTCCCCCCGCACGGTGAACGTGGAGACGGCGGACGACGAGGTCGAGCGCATCCGCAAGACCGGCCGGCTGCGGCTGCTGGGCGCGGAGATAGGCGATGGCCACGAGATCGCCTTCGACGAGCCGAACCAGCTGATCCTGCACCGCCGGCGCGCGCTGCCGTACCACGCGAACGGCATGACCCTCTTCGCGTACGACGCGGCCGGCACCCCGCTGCTGGAGAAGACGTACTACTCGGTCGGCGGCGGTTTCGTCGTGGACGAGGACGCGGTCGGCGAGGACCGGATCAAGCTCGACGACACCGTCCTGAAGTACCCCTTCCGCTCCGGCGACGAGATGCTGCGCCTCGCCAACGAGACCGGCCTGTCGATCTCCTCGCTGATGCTGGAGAACGAGAAGGCCTGGCGCACGGAGGAGGAGATCCGCGAGGGCCTCCTGGAGATCTGGCGCGTCATGCAGGCCTGCGTCTCGCGCGGCATGTCCCGCGAGGGCATCCTCCCGGGCGGGCTGCGCGTCAAGCGCCGGGCCGCCTCCACGGCGCGCCAGCTGCGCACCGAGGGCGACCCGATGATGCACCGCAGCGAGTGGACGACGATCTACGCGATGGCGGTCAACGAGGAGAACGCGGCGGGCGGCCGCGTCGTGACCGCCCCGACCAACGGCGCGGCGGGCGTCCTGCCGGCGGTCCTGCACTACTACATGAACTTCGTGCCGGGCGCGGACGAGGACGGCGTGGTCCGCTTCCTCCTCGCCGCGGGCGCGATCGGCATGCTCTTCAAGGAGAACGCCTCCATCTCCGGCGCCGAGGTCGGCTGCCAGGGCGAGGTCGGCTCGGCCTGCTCGATGGCGGCGGGCGCCCTCGCGGAGGTGCTGGGCGGCACCCCGGAGCAGGTGGAGAACGCGGCCGAGATCGGCATGGAGCACAACCTGGGCCTGACCTGCGACCCGGTCGGCGGCCTGGTCCAGATCCCGTGCATCGAGCGCAACGGCATGGCGGCGGTCAAGGCCGTCACGGCGGCGAAGATGGCGATGCGCGGCGACGGCAGCCACAAGGTCTCCCTCGACAAGGTCATCAAGACCATGAAGGAGACGGGCGCCGACATGAAGGTCAAGTACAAGGAGACGGCCCGCGGCGGCCTCGCGGTCAACGTCATCGAGTGCTGACCCGCCGGGGCTGACGCGATCCGGCGGGACGTGTGCCCGGGAAGCCGTTCCCGGGCGCACATCCCGTTCAAATCGACAACTGAATTCGGCAGGAAATCCCCTCACACGGAAGACACTATTCCTGCACGAGTGGACCGGCGAAGCACCGGGGAAGTGGTCTTGCACTCCACCGACTCCCTGCATAACATCTCAAGGTTGTTCAGGATCGGACAGCTCGGAGATGTGATGATTTTCTTTGCCCTCGGCCCGCTCCAGGCCGGTACCGCCGGTCGGAAATTCTCCATTGAAACACCGTCCGCGAGAACCACGCTCATCGCCCTTCTCATCGAGGAGGGACGCCCGGTGCAGACCCCCGTCCTGCTCAAACGGATATGGGAGAGCCCACCGAAGTCGGCGGCCAGCAATCTCCGCTTATACGTGTCGCGATTACGCGATCAGCTGAACTCGATCGACCCCGAACTCGGCGGGCGGATTTCGACCATTCGCGGCGGGGGCGGCGAGAGCGGGGGCTACCTCCTGCGCATCACCGCGGACGACCTCGACATCATGCGCTTCCAGCAGATCACCGCTCGCGGCCTGGGCGAGCTGCGTGCGGGAGACCCGGACGCCGCCAGCGCCTCGCTGACCAGGGCCCTGGGCCTGTGGCGCGGGGCCGTCGGCCAGGATTGCGTGTTCTCCAGCCGGGTCCGGGCCCAGTTCGACACGCTGGACCAGTTGCGGACCACCGCACGGGAACGCCTCATCGAGGCACTGCTCAGTCTGGGCCGGTCCGCGGAGCTGCTGCCCGAGATTCGCCGGGTTCTCGAACTGGAACCCCACCGGGAGAAGTCCTGGGAGAACCTGATCCGCGCGCACTACCTGAGCGGGGACATCGCCAACGCCCTCGGCGCCTGGAATCTTGCGTCGGAAGCACTCCGGGACGGATTCGGCCTGGATCTGTCACCTGATCTCCGCAGGCTCCACCTCGCGGTGCTGCGCAGGGACGACGACGCCATTCGGCGGTTCACCGAATTCTCGTAACCGATCCGCCGGAAACGAGAATTCACCAGGCGCGGGTCGCCCGGTGAATCTCCTTCGCACGCCTTCCCGTTCGCTTCAGCCGGATCCTCCGCCCGGCCGGCGCTGTCCCTTGCGCACGACTCGGCCCAGAACGTCCTCGAGCGGCAGATAGCCGTGGTGGCGCGAGTCGATGCTGTCCGCCGGATTGTCGCCCAGCGCGATGAAAGAGCCCTGCGGGACCACCGCCCCCTCCACCCGGTCCAGCACCGCCGCGGGCACGGGCTCGCCCGGCATGGCGGCGACCCTCTTGATCACCCAGGTGTCCCGGCCGCCCGGACTCCCGCTCGTGTGCGGCTCCCACGAGACCGGCTCGTACGTCCTTCCCTCGGCCTTGAACTGCTCCAGGCTCGGCGCGGGGCTGGCGAGCACCACGACGTCCCCGGTCGCGATCCGCGACTCCGGCACCCTGCGGGCCAGCACCCGGTCCCCCGGCCTGAAGGTCGGGAGCATGCTGACGCCGGAGATCCTCACCCGGATGACGCGCAGGCGCAGCCACACCAGCGTGGCGGCCCCGCCCGCCGCGAGCGCGCTCACGCACCAGACCAGCAGCATCACGGCACCTCCGACAAGGTCGTCTGGTAACCCTCGGCCTGGACGTGGAACATCCGGGCGTAGAGGCCGTCGAGGGCGATGAGCTCGTCGTGCGTGCCCCGCTCGGTGATCTCCCCGTCATCGAGCACGACGAGGAGGTCCGCCTCGCGGACCGCCCCGAGGCGGTGCGAGATCAGCACGCTGGTCCGGCCCTTGCGGTGCTCGCGCAGCCCGACGTGGATCCGGTGCTCGGTCTCCGCGTCCAGGCCGGAACTCGGCTCGTCGAGGATGAGCAGGTCACGGGCCCCGCGCATGTAGGCGCGGGCCAGGGCCATGCGCTGCCACTGCCCGCCGGAGAGGGTGACCCCGCGGGTGGCGCCGGCCAGTCCGCCCTTGAAGAAGATCCGGGACAACAGGGTGTCGTACGCGTCGGGGAGCTGCTGGATGAGCTCGTGCGCTCCGGCGTGTTCCGCCGCCGCGGTGAGCGCCTGCTGGTCGTGGGATCGCGACAGGTCCCCCAGCGCGATGTTCTCCGCTGCCGTCAGGTCGTAGTTCATGTAGTCCTGGAACACGGCCCCGATGCGTTCCCGCAGCTCCGCCGGGTCGATGTCGCGGAGGTCCACGCCGTCCCAGAGGATCGCCCCGCGCTCGGGGTCGTACATCCGGCACAGCAGCTTGACCAGCGTGCTCTTCCCGGCCCCGTTGCGGCCGATCAGCCCCAGGGTCTGGCCGTGGGGGATGGTGAGGTCGACCCCGCGGACCACCCACGGCTGCTCGGCCGAGTACCGGAACCACACGTCGCGGAACTCGATCCCGCTGCTCAACGGTGCGGCGGCGACGGGCTCGCGGGCCACCGGGAGATCCGGCTCGCTGTCGAGGATCTGCCGGAAGTGCTGGAAGAGCAGCAGCTTCTGGTGCACCTGCCCGATCTCCCTCATCAGCGCGACGCTCGCCGACTGCACACCGGCGATCGACGCGATCAGCAGCGAGACGTCTCCGATGGAGATCCGGCCGGCGGCCGCCGCGAGCACCGCCCACATGAGGGCGCCGCCCGCGAACAGCGCCGTCGCGAAGCCGGTCATCGCCTGGAGGAGGAGCTCGCGCCGGTCCACCCGCGCGGTCTCCCGGTTGGCCTTGCCGCGCTCCGCCATCATCCGGTCGCGCAGGTGCGCGCCCGTGCCGAACAGCCGGATCTCCTTGGCCGCCTGGACGCTGGTCAGGAGGTCCCGGTAGAAGATCTCCCTGCGCTCCGTCGGCCCGAGTTCCCACTGCAGCATCGCCCGCCGCTTCGCCAGCCACAGCTGACCGCCCAGGGCGGGGACCGCGGACAGGACGACCATCAGCGGCATCCACGGCGAGAGCACGAACAGCGAGCCGAGGAACCCGAGCACCATGATGGTCGTGCGGACGATGGACAGCGCCGCCGCGACGACCGCCCCCGGCGTGGATCCGCCGCTCTGCAACGCGAGCCGCAGGCGGTCGAGGAACGCCGGGTCCTCGAACCTGGCCAGTCCGACGAACCGCTCCGTCGCCAGGAACAGCTGGTTCTGCGCGAGCAGTCCCACCCGGCGCTCGGTCTCCGCGTTCAGGTACACCATCACGTGCGGCAGCAGGCCCGCGAGGAGTCCGGTACCGCCCAGCACGGCGCCCAGTACCGCGATGTGCCCGGTATCGGCTTCGCCGCGGCCGATCACGTCCAGCAGGAGCTTCGTCACCCACGCCAGCGCGATGGGGATCGTCGCGCTCACGATCGTGCAGACCAGGAACACGCCGACGAGCCACTTGCCGGCCCGCCAGGTCATGCCCAGTGCCTGGACAATGCTCCGCATGTCAGACGGCTCCGGCGGACGCCATGCTCACGTCGTCGACCATGGTGCCCGCGGCCCTCACCGCACCCGAGGAGTCCAGCAGCGCGAAGGCCGGGTAGCCCGTGACGCCGAGCGCGCCGGCGACCGGTCCGCCCTGCTCCTCCGTCACGACCCTCGCCACGGGCGCGAGCCGGTCCCGCTTCTCGGTCACGTGCTCCGCGGGGCCGACGACCACGGCGAACACCCGGTCCTTGCCGCCGGGGAAGCTCCGGGCGAGTTCCAGGAACGCCGGGAGCCGCTCGTCGCAGGACGAACATCCGTACGCGAACGCGCCGACCAGGGTGGTGCCCTCGGCCAGGTCGCCCTGCGACACCTCGGCGCCGTCGACGGTCACGGCGCTGAATTCACCGACCTTCTCCCCCTCGCCCAGCATCACCTTGGGCCCGGAACCCTGGACCCGGTTGCCCTTGGTCAGCATCTCGGTGTGCTCGCGCAGCCGGCGGACCACGCCGAAGGTGAAGACCAGGTTGAGGAGCGCGAGGGCCCCGACCAGAGCGACGAGGACATATATGTAGGACATGGTGCGAACCTCCCGTTATGTAATGGAGCGAAACAGCTCGGCGATGTCGTCGGTGCGGAGCGTGACCCAGGTGAGGACGGCGGCGCACAGGACCGCCGTCACGAGTCCGGCCGGTTCCACGGGTACGCGCGGGACCGCCGTCAGAACCGCTCCCGCGCCCGCACCGGCCAGCAGGATCAGATTGCGCAGGACGTGCACCGGACCCACCGGGACCGACGAGGTGCCGAAGCACTGGCAGAGCACGCGCCGTCTGCGGCGGACCGCGACGAGGATGGCGGCGGTGAACGCGAGCAGCAGGGCGATCGCGACGGCGAAGCCCGCCGGCGCCGTCGCGGGCAGCCCCACGAGAACCACCGCGGCGGCTTCGGCCGCCACCACCGCGGGGGCCGCGGCCTTCGCCGGCAGCCACGGCGCCAGCTCTCCCGCGGCCGTGCGGAAATCCGCGTACCGCGCCGGCGTCCGGACCTTGCCCGCGAAGGAGGTGAGGAAGACGACGCCGATGAAGACCTGGCATCCGATGAGGACGGCGGAGGAGGTCATCGGGTCACCTCCCGGTGGGCGAAGGCCAACGCCAGCAGCGGGGCGGGCAGTACGGCCAGCCAGACCTGGTGGATCCGGTCCCAGTCGGGGCTGCCGGGATACGGCCAGACCGTTTCGAACCAGGGCAGGGTGCCGACCGCGAGACCCAGGAGCACGGCCGCCCCGATCACCGCGGCGAACCGCTCGGGCCGCCGCCGCACGAGGAGGGCCGTGCAGGCCAGCCCCGCCGCGACGGACACCGCCGCCTCGGTCGCCAGCCCGGCAGCCGCCAGCTCCGTGCCCTCGGCCAGCCGGGCCGACAGGAGGAGGAGCGCGGCCGTCCAGGCGGCGCCCGCGGCGACCGCCACCAGCAGCAGCCGGAGCCACTGGCGCAGCCAGCGCGGCACCGGGACCACGGTTGTGGTGGCCGCGGCGGTGTCCACCAGGGCGAACCCGGCGGCGGCCCCGAGGAGCACCCCGCACATCCGCAGCGTGATCGCGGCGTTGTCGGGATCCACCGGGGAACCGGGTGTCGTCGCCAGCGCGAGCACGGCCGCGACCGCGGCGGCCGCCGCCACCGGGATCCAGTCGATCGCCCGGACCAGCGGTCCGAGCAGGGGTGCGGAAAGGCGGATCACTCGCACGGCGTTCCCTTCGGTGTCCCGGAGCCGGGCTCGGGCGTCAGACCCAGGAGCGGCAGCGCCTGATCGAGGGTGGTGGCCGGGGCGGTCAGCACGGCCCAGTGCTCCCAGATCCGCTCGCGGGCCCCGGGGCTCGCCAGCAGCTGCCGGGCATAGCCGAGTTCGGCCGGGCCGTAGTCCACGGAGCCCAGGTCCGACGCCGGCACCTCGGTCGCGGACTGCTTTCCGTCATCGGTCGTGATCGACTTCCGCGTCTTCGTGGCGGCGACCGGCTGCTCGGTCTGGCCGATGAGCCAGAGGGCGACGACGGTCCGTGCCTGCCCGCGGGCGTCGCAGCCCTGCGGGCTCGCGGCCCGCTGGGTCCCCCAGGGGAAACCGCTGGCCGCCGCGGCCATCTGCGCGGCGAGTGCCCGGCGGGATTCCCGCTCGGCGCCGTTGCGGCCCCACTGGGTCGTGGTCAGGATGTTCCGGCCGGCGACGGCGGGATCGAGGACGCCTGTGGCGGTCCGCTGCACGATGCCGGGAAGCCGGTCGCGCGGCCCCTCCGGCACCGCCTCCGTAACGGGCTCGACGGCGCCCCGCCACAGCGGGATCCACTGTGCGTACGAAGGGAACGCGCAGTACGTGGTGGTCTTCTCCTGACGGCAGTCATCGGCTCCGTCGCTCACGGACAGGGTCGACTTGCGGAGGTCTCCGGTACGCGCGGCGGCGGCCGCCGCGGGCGAATCCAGGGTCAGCGCGCCGGCCGCGACGACGGCCACCGCGCCGACGGCCGCCGCGAGGACGGGAGCGGGACGCCGCCCGTCCCGCAGCAGCGCGACGGACCCGGCCAGCAGGACCAGTGCGGCGACGTAGACCAGGTGCCAGACGGGCGGCCGGACCGGATCGACGGCCAGTTTGAGGTCGGGTACGACCGGCAGGAGCCAGGTCCGGGGAAACTGGACCACCGACCAGAAGAACAGCAGGATCCCGATCGGCGCCGCGATCAGGACCGGGGTCCACCGGCCCGCGGCGACGCCCAGGGCCCCCATCAGGGCGACCAGGAGGACCCCGGTGGCCAGTTCCCGTACGTCGGCGTGCCCGGCGGGCCGGCTGCCGACCAGCAGGCTGCCCATCTGGACCGCCATCGCCGGCACGGTCACGCACACACCGGCGAGCGGGTAGGCGACCAGGACGGCCAGGGTCCGGGTCCGGGGCCGCACCGGCAGCGGCTCCATCAGTTCCGCCGCGTCCGCACGCGCGTCCCGCAGGACCGCGAGCTGGGCGGCCAGCATCGTGCCGGCGCCGATCACCAGTGCGGAGGTGGCCGTGTCCACGGTCTGGACCGACCAGTTGGGCATGTCCTGCCACGTGGTGGCGATCCGCCCGGCCACCGTCAGGAGCGCCAGCGCCCACAGCAGGGGGCTGCGCAGGGCGAGCGCCGACTCCGTGAGGATCAGCGCGACGAGCGGCTTCCTCATGCCGCGGCCTTCGCGTCCGGGCCGAGGAGCCGCAGGTACCCGTCCTCCACGGTCGGATCCGCCGGCTTGCCGCCCGGCGGCCGCTCGCCGACCACGCGGTAGCGGCCGTCGGCCGTCCGCCAGAAGATCCGCCCCTGGTCGGGCCTGACGTCGGAGGACCAGACGCGGCCCTTGGCCCCGTCGGCGAGTTCCGGCGGGGTGCCGTCGAAGAGGACGGCTCCCTTGCTGAACACGATGACCCGGTCGCAGAGCGCGGCGATGTCCTCGGTCTGGTGCGTCGAGAGCAGCACCGTCCGGTCCTCGCCCAGTCGCGAGGTCAGCGTGCGGAACCGCATCCGCTGCTCGGGGTCGAGGCCGACGGTCGGCTCGTCCATGATGAGGAAGCCGGGATCGCCGATGAGCGCCTGCGCGATGCCCAGCCTCTGGCGCATGCCGCCGGAGAGCTTGCGGACCTTGGTCCGGGCCGAGTCCTCCAGGTCGACCTCGGCCAGGACGCGCCGCACCTCGCTCTTCCGCGCGCGCCGGTCGGTGATCTCCTTCAGGATGGCGATGTAGTCCACCATGGCGGCCGCGGTGAAGTGCGGGTACAGCCCGGGGTTCTGCGGCAGATAGCCGATCAGCCTGCGTAACCGGGTGCGCTGGGCCGGATCCGCCGGATCCAGCCCCAGGACGTCGATCCGTCCGGAGTCCGGGGTCAGGGCGGTGGCCAGGCAGCGGAGCAGCGTGGTCTTCCCCGCGCCGTTGGGTCCCAGGAGGCCGGTCACGCCGGGACCGAGCTCCAGGTCCAGCCCGCCGATCACCTCCTTGGCGCCGTACCGCTTGGCCAACTCCCGGACCGTCACTGTGTGTTCCATATTCAACATTTCGATAGGTGTTCATCGGATAGGCTCGTGGCAGGGGTGTCGTGCCCTCTTCGTCAAGGCACGACACCCCCGTACCGCGGCTATCCGAGCAGCGCGGCTACCTCAGGCGTCTCAGCAGCCGCAGCCGCAGCACTCGTACTCGGTCCACGAGGCCCCGTTGGTGCAGGTGATGTAGTGCGCGCGCCGCCAGAACCAGAACGGACAGTTGCCGTTGCAGTAGTTACGAGCCTCACTACAGGTGACGGCCGCGGCCTCGACCTCGGGAACCACCAGCCCGACAAGCTTGTCGCTCAACTTCGCAAACATTCAAACCTCCTTCAGGTGTGTCGCCTTCAACGTCGAAATGTTTCGACGCCGTGAAGATTAACCGGCCATTGCATGTCCTTTGCATATGCGTCGACCGACCCCCCGCGGAACCGCGCGAGGCCGCCCCGCGTCCTCAGAAGTGACACCCATGTCCCCGTCTCTCGCGAATCGAGGGGACGTCATGAACCACCCGCACTTCCGCAGGATCGTGGCCCTGGCCTCCGGTGTTCTGCTCACCGCCGGGCTCTCGCTCGCCGCTCCGGCCGCCGCCGCCGCCACCGCCGCCACGACGGCCACCACCCAGACCCCGCTCGTCGTCAACGCCCGCTGGGGCGGGCACCCCACGTACGACCGGATCGTCATCGACCTCCAGGGGTACGTCCCCACGGCCACCGTCACCCCCGTCCCGCGGCTGGTCTACGACGGGTCCGGCAAGCCCGTGCCGCTGCCCGGGAAGTACTTCCTGGAGATCCGCCTCCACCCCGCCGCCGCCCACGACGAGGCGGGCGGGAACGTCTACCTCGGACCCAAGCTGCGGCAGATCAGCCTGCCCAAGCTCAAGGGCATCGCGCTGACCGGCGACTTCGAGGGGTACGTCACCTTCGGCGCCGCCTTCGACACGCTGCCGTACTACCGGGCCTTCCCCCTGCACTCCCCGGAGCGGTTCGTCGTGGACATCGCCCGCTGACGGGAGGGCCCCGCTACCGGTGCTCGGGGTTCGGGAAGTCGAAGCGGCAGCCGGCGTCCCACAGGGAGCGCTGGTTGCCGTGGGCCGGGATGCCGCCCGCGCCCTTGAGCAGGGCGGCCAGGTGCATGAGGTTCCACGACATGAAGGCGGTGTTGCGGTTGGTGAAGTCGTTCTCGGGGCCGCCCGAGCCCGGGTCGAGGTAGGACGGCCCGGGCCCGGCCTCGCCGATCCAGCCGGCGTCGGCCTGCGGGGGGATCACGTAGCCGAGGTGCTGGAGGCTGTAGAGGAGGTTCATGGCGCAGTGCTTGACGCCGTCCTCGTTGCCGGTGATGAGTGCGCCGCCGACCCGCCCGTAGTAGGCGTACTGGCCCTGCTCGTTCAGGATCGAGGAGCAGGCGTAGAGCCGCTCGATGACCTGCTTCATCACGGAGCTGTTGTCGCCGAGCCAGATCGGGCCGCAGAGCACGAGGATGTCGGCGTCCATGACCTGGCTGTACAGCACCGGCCACTGATCACTCTCCCAGCCGTGCTCGGTCATGTCCGGCCAGACGCCGGTCGCGATGTCGTGGTCGACGGCGCGGATGAGCGAGGTGCGGGCCCCGGCCGCTTCCATGACGGCCCGGCTCTTGTCGATCAGGCCCTCGGTGTTGCTGACCTCCGGCGAGCGCTTGAGGGTGCAGTTCACGTAGAGGGCGGAGAGGTTCGAGTAGTCGTATTCGGCAGCCATGCCCTCAGCCTGTGCACCGGCGTACGGGCCCGCCAGCCGGCCGCGCCCGTACGGGGCGTCGGTCGCGGGTTTGGGGCGGGTTGGTACCGGTCCGCGCGGCCGACTAGGGTCAGTGGGCCTTGGTGTTCGGGAAACCGGTGGGAAACCGGTGCGGCCCTCGCCACTGTGATCGGGAAGTCCGGCTCTACTCCTGCGGGAAGCCACTGGGTCCGCGCGGGAGACCGCACGGCCCCGGGAAGGCGGAGCCCGGGCATCAGTACCCGTGAGCCAGGAGACCGGCCGGGGCGCGCATTCCATCCACGAGGTGCTGGAGAGGTCTTCCCCACTCATGCATATAGCCGAGGGGTTCCTGCCCCCTTTGCACGCGGTCGCCTGGGGCGCCGCGTCCGCCCCCTTTGTCGTACACGGTGTCCGCGCCCTCACCCGCGAGGTGAAGGAGAACCCGGAGAGCACGCTGCTGCTCGGGGCGTCCGGAGCGTTCACGTTCGTCCTGTCCGCACTGAAGATCCCTTCGGTGACGGGCAGTTGCTCGCACCCGACCGGCACCGGGCTCGGCGCGATCCTGTTCCGGCCGCCGGTCATGGCGGTGCTGGGCACGATCACCCTGCTCTTCCAGGCGCTGCTGCTGGCGCACGGCGGGCTGACCACCCTCGGCGCCAACGTCTTCTCGATGGCCATCGCCGGGCCGTGGGCGGGCTACGCCGTCTACCGGCTGCTGCGCGGACTCGACCTGCCGCTGATGGTGCCCGTGTTCTTCGGCGCCTTCTTCGCCGACCTGGTCACCTACTGCGTGACCTCGGTGCAGCTGGCGCTGGCCTTCCCGGACCCGGGTACGGGCTTCCTCGGCGCGCTCGGGAAGTTCGGCGGGATCTTCGCCGTCACCCAGCTCCCGCTCGCCGTGAGCGAGGGCCTGCTGACCGTGCTCGTGATGCGGCTGCTGATGCGGTCGAGCCGGTCGGACCTGGTGCGCCTCGGCGTCGCGAAGCTGAAGGAGGCGACCGCCCGATGAGCAGGAACGCGAAGATCAACACGCTGCTGCTGGTCCTGGTCGCGGCGCTCGCCGTGCTCCCGCTCGCGCTGGGGCTCGGCGAGGGCAAGGAGGAGCCGTTCGCGGGCGCCGACGCGCAGGCGGAGGCCGCCATCACCGAGCTGAAGCCGGACTACGAGCCCTGGTTCACCCCGCTGTACGAGCCCCCCTCCGCGGAGATCGAGTCGGCGCTCTTCGCCCTCCAGGCGGCGCTGGGCGCGGGCGTGCTGGCGTACTACTTCGGCCTCCGCACGGGCCGGCGCCAGGCCGCCGCCGCGGGCCTGGCGGGCTCGGGCACCCCGCGCGACGCAGACGACCCTGCGGGTGGCGCGGCCGCGAGCCCGGCCGGTTCGGGCGCGGGCCCGGCGGTCGGCCCCGGCTCGACGCCGGCCGCGGATCCGGCTGCTGCCGGACCTGTCCCGGCCGCCGACTCCGGCACCGCACCTGGCCGGAACCCGGGTACGGGGCCCGCGGCCGACGGCGCGGAGCGCTAGCCGTGCTGCCGATCGACGCGGCCGCGCACAGCAGCCGCTGGCGCCGGCGCCACCCCCTGGAGAAGGCGCTGCTGGGGATCGGGCTCACCGTGACCGCCGTGTGCCTGCCGCCCTGGCCCGGGGGGCCGCTGGTGGCCGCCGCCACGCTCGCCGTGCTGCTCGGGCCCGCCGGGGTGGCGGGGCGGCAGCTGTGGCGGGCCTTCCGGATCCCGCTCGGCTTCTGCGTCACCGGGGCGCTGCCGCTGCTGTTCGCGGTCGGCGGGCCCTCGGGGTGGGTCGCGCCGGCCCCCGACGGCCCCCGGCACGCCGCCGAACTGCTGCTGCGCACTTCGGCGGCCTCCCTCGGCGTGCTGCTGTTCGCCTTCACCACCCCGGTGTCGGACGTGCTGCCCCGGCTGGTCCGGGCGGGGGTGCCGGCCCCGGTGGTGGACGTGGCCCTGGTGATGTACCGGATCGCGTTCCTGCTGCTCGACTCCCTTGCCCGGATCCGCCAGGCCCAGGCGGCCCGCCTGGGGAACACCGGCCGGGCGGCCGCCTGGCGTTCGGTGGCCGGGCTCGCCGCGACCTCGTTCGTACGGGCCTTCGACCGCGCGGGGCGGCTCCAGGCCGGCCTGGCGGGCCGCGGCTACGACGGCACGCTGCGGGTGCTCGTGCCGCAGACGACGCTGTCCTGGCGGTTCCTGGCGTGGTCCGCCGCCCTGCTGGCGGCCCTGGTGGCCGTGACCCTCGTACTGAAGGAGCTGTACCTGTGAGGCCGTTGGTGGAGCTGGTGGGCGCGGGCTACGCGTACGAGGACGGGCCCGCCGTGCTGTCCGGCGTGGACTTCGGGATCGCCGAGGGGCGGGCGCTGGCGCTGCTGGGCCGCAACGGCTCCGGCAAGACCACGCTGATGCGGCTGCTGAGCGGCGGCCTGCGGCCCGGCTCGGGCGCGCTGCACCTCGACGGCGCGGAGGTGACGTACGACCGTGCGGGCCTGACCCGGCTGCGGACGGCGGTCCAGCTGGTGGTCCAGGACCCGGACGACCAGCTGTTCGCGGCCTCGGTGGAACAGGACGTGTCCTTCGGGCCGATGAACCTGGGCCTGCCGGTGGCGGAGGTCCGCGAGCGCGTCGATTCGGCCCTGGCGGCCCTCGACATCACGTCGCTGCGGGACCGCCCGACCCACCTCCTCTCCTACGGCCAGCGCAAGCGCGCGGCGATCGCGGGGGCGGTGGCGATGGCTCCGCGGGTGCTGATCCTGGACGAGCCGACGGCCGGGCTGGACCCGGACGGGCAGGAACGGCTGCTGGACGTCCTGGCGGGCCTGCGGACGGCGGGGACCACGGTCGTGATGGCCACGCACGACGTGGACCTGGCGGTGCGGTGGGCCGACGACGCGGCGGTGCTGACCCCGTCGGGCATCCGGACGGGCCCGGCCGGAACCCTCCTCTCGGACCCGCCCCTGCTCACCGAGGCGGGCCTGCGCCAGGCCTGGTCCCCGACGGTGACGGCCTTCCTGCGTGCGCGTGGGCTGCTGGCGCCGGACGCCCCCGGGCCACGTATTCCGGAGGCGCTGACCGCCTGGCAGTAGGTAGGTTCACCGCTCATGAGGATGATCAAGGCATCGAGCACCCCCGGGTCCCTGCGGTGGGACGGTGACGAACTGGTCGACGCGGTGGGCGGGTTCCGCCGCTGGACACCGGACGGGGTGGAGCACGCGAGCGGCTTCGAGTTCGCGTACCGCTTCGACCGGGCCGTGCACTCGGCCTCCGGCCGCTGGACGGTGGTGTACGAGGAGCGCGGCACGAAGGGCGTGCTGCTCGACGGGAACGACGTCGTGCGCGAGGTCGACCGGAGCGACTACTGCGCCGAGGACTCCGACTACCCGGTCGCCCTCGGTGTGCTGCGCAGCGGTCGCGAGGTGCTCATCCACTGCCCCGACGCGTACGACGTCCTCCAGATCGAGGACCTGATCACGGGAGAACGGCTGACCCCCGGCGAGCGCGCCGCGGCCGACCGGTTCCACTCGCGCCTGTCGATGAGTCCGGACGGCCGGCGCCTGCTGGTGGCGGGCTGGGTGTGGCATCCGCACGGTTACGCCCAGGTCTTCGACCTGGAGGGCGCGCTCCGCGACCCCGCTGTGCTCGACGGTCCGGGCCTGCTGAGCGAGCCGGCGGTGAACTGCGAGGTGGCCTCGGCCTGCTGGCTCGACGCGAACCGGCTGGCCGTGGCGGGCAGCGACAGGGGCTTGGGCCCCGGCGCGGAGAGCCTCGGCACGCGGCAGCTCGGCGTCTGGTCCTTCGCGGACGGCCGCTGGCTGCACCGCTCCGGAGGCGACGCGGTCTGGGGGACCCTCATCGCCTGCGGCTCCGACCGCGTGGTCTCGCTGACCGGACACCCCAGGCTGGTCGACGCCACGACGGGCGCCGTCCTCGAGGAGTGGCCCGAGGTGGAGGTCGCCCACCGCGAGGGGGCGTACGGGGTCGACCACCTCCCGTCCCCGGTGGCGGCCCTGCACCCCGACGGGACGCGCCTGGCCGTGGCCCAGCCCACCGGGGTCGCCGTGCTCGAACTCGCGTAAACCTAGGATGACGCCATGTCCCTCCCGCACGCCATCCTCACCGCCCTGCTCGAGAAGCCCTCGTCGGGCCTGGAGCTGACGCGGCGTTTCGACAAGTCGATCGGCTACTTCTGGTCGGCGACGCACCAGCAGATCTACCGGGAGCTGGGCCGGCTGGAGGAGGCCGGGCTGATCCGGGAGCTGCCCAGCGAGGTGCCGCTGCGGGGGCAGAAGAAGGAGTACGAGGTCCTGCCGGCCGGCGGCGCGGAGCTCGCGCGGTGGGTCGGCGAGAGCCAGGACCCCAAGCCGATGCGCGATCCGCTGCTGCTGCGCATCCGCGCGGCGGGCGTCGTGGGTCCCGGGGGCCTCGGCCCCGAGCTGCGGCGCCACCTGGAACTGCATCAGCGGCAGCTCGCCCAGTACGAGGCCATCGAGGAGAAGGACTTCCCGCCGGGGCGGGATGCCGTGGAGGACCGGCTGCGCCGGCTCGTCCTGCACGGCGGGATCGCCCTGGAGACGTTCTGGCTCCACTGGCTGGAGGAGGCCCTGGCCGAGGTCGAGGACATGACCTCCTCGGACGGGCCTTCGACCTGACGGCACTGTCAGTGGCCACCGCTACGGTGAGCGGGTGAGGGCGGACATGGGTCGCAAGTACCGCGCGTACCCCACCGAGGCTCAGGATCAGATCCTGACCGGGTGGGGGCATACGGTACGTGCGCTCTGGAACGTAGCCCTTGAGCAGCGCGCGTATCTGTGGAAGCAGCGCAGGTACAGCCTGCGGTCGGCCGAGCAGTGCACGTACCTCACCGCTGCTCGCCGTGAGCTGAATTGGGTGAACGACCTCCCGGCTCAGGCTGGGCAGCAGGTCCTGCGGCAACTGGACCGGGCGTACGACAACTTCTGGAACCCCCGTCATCCGGCGGGGTACCCCATGCGGAAAAGGCGCGGGCACCGCCTGTCGGTCCCGTTTCCCGGGCAGGCGGTCGAGGTCCGCAGGCTGAACCGCAAGTGGGCCGAGGTGCGTCTGCCGAAGTCGGGCTGGCTGCGGTTCCGGCTCTCCCGCGCCATCGGGGGGACGATCCGCAATGCCACCGTGTCCCGGGACGGAAACGGGTGGCACATCTCCTTCGGCGTCCACACCGGCCGCAAGCCGGACGCACCGAACGGGAAGCCTGCGTGCGGGGTGGACTTCGGGGTCGCCGCGTCCGCTTACGTCTCCACGGAGAGCGCGGCCCGCCGCATGCCCCCGTCGCTGACCGACAAGGAGACGAAGCGGCTCAGAGCGCTGGAGCAACGCAAGGCCCGTCAGCTCAGCTACGCGAAGAAACATCAGGGCGGGAAGTACAGCCGCCGCCTGCGCACGACGATCGCCCAGATCGCAAAGCTCACCACCCGCCGGGCCAACCGGCGGCGCGACTTCACGCACAAGCTCACCACCGACCTCGCCAAAAACCACGGCCTGATCGGCATCGAGGACCTGCGCGTGAAGAACCTGACAGCCACCGCGAAGGGAAGCGCCGAGGTGCCGGGGAGGAACGTCCGGCAGAAGGCCGCGCTGAACCGCTCGGTCCTTGACAACACACCCGGGGAGCGGCGGCGACAGCTTGAGTACAAGGCCCACATGTACGGGTCCGTACTCGTGGCCGTCCCGCCGTTCCATACATCCCAGACCTGTGCCGCATGTGGTCTGGTCGACCCGGAATCCCGTAAGGGTTGCGGCCGGCTGTTCATCTGTGTCCGTTGCGGACACGAGGACGACGCCGACCACAACGCCTCGGTCGAGATCGAGGCCCGAGCCCGCCGGACGGGCGGCTCGGACATCAACAGCACGCGCAGCACCAGAGCGGTGCAAGTCCCGGCCGTCGGCCGGAGGCGTACGCGTGAAGCCCGGAAGCCCGCCCACGCAGGCTGAAGGGAATCGCCCCACTCATGGGGCGAGCATCGTCACTTGTTCAGGGAGGCCCAGAACTCGTCGAAGCTCAGCAGGCCGTCGCCGTTCGCGTCCTTCGACGCGATCACGGCGTCCGCTATCGGGCCGGTGACGAACGGGTCGCCCATGGCCGCCATGGCCGCCTTGAACTCGTCGGCCGTGACGAACCCGTCACCGTTCACGTCGAACTTGCCGAACGTCGTCCGTGCGCTCTCGATGTCCGCCACTGGGTCCACCCCTTCTTGGTGCTTGTTGACCGGCCCAGGGTAGCGGCCCGCCGGAACCGGGCCCGCCGCGGGTCCCGTTCGAGCGGCAGACAGAAATTCCATTACCGCTCCGAAAAATTCGGAATCTATAGTTCCGGCGAACAATTGTGACACCCCCTTGTCACGCTCCGGGAGCAGCGCATAACGTAACGCCATTGCCGCCACACCAGGAGCGCAGGGCTCCCAGGGACTAGTGGCATAAAGGGCGATCACGCAGATGACGATCACGGTCGATGCATCCTTCGAAGTTCTGCCCTTCACCCGCACCTGCCGCCATATCTGGGAAGACGGCGACCATGTGCTCATCGGGGTCAGCCCCGGGAACAGCTACTTCAGTTCCGAGCGCATCGCCGGCCTCGCCCAGTGGGCCGCGAACCGCTTCGCGCAGGTCGACTTCGTCTACGCCGACCTCCACGTGGACCGGATGTTCGCCGCCTTCGGCTACACCCGGGAGCATGCGGAGAAGCGGGCGGCGAAGGAGATCAAGGCAGTCCGCAGGAGGATCCTCAAAGGCGTTGCGGAATCAGTGTCCCCGCAGGCCGAGATCCGCGTAAGGGCACTTTCCGAGTTCCAGTCGCACCACGTTTACCAGCTCCTGCACCGGCGCGTCCTGCATTTCCTGGAGACCGACGACGAATTCCGAAAGGGCTGCGAGCAGATGGCCCTGCATTTTGTCGGTTCCAAGTTGCCTGAAGGTGAATCCATCACCGACGAGCAGTTGCAGGTCTGTTTCGACTACATGGCGGCCGAGCTGCCGTTCTTCGTGGATACCCCGAGCATCCTCGACGTGCCGTCCTCGGTGGCGGCGTACCACGTCAAGATGCCGCTGACCGACGTCCTCTTCGCGCGCGGCGGGGGCCTGCGCGCGACCCGCAACCAGGCCTACGCCGTCGTCCGGCCCGAGACCGGCACCGTCCACCAGCACGCAGCGACCGAAGGGAACGTCGATGAGCGTCGAGCAGCTTGAGGGCCGGGGGGAGCAGCCGCTCCTCGACTTCCCGCTCTCACGGCGCGGGGACGTCCTGCCCGAGGAGTGCGCCTGGCTGCGCGAGAAGGCGCCGGTCGCCAGGGTCCGGACCCTCACCGGGGACCCGGCCTGGCTGGTGAGCAGCTACGCGCTGGCCAAGCAGGTGCTGGAGGACGAGCGGTTCAGCCTCAAGGACACGGCGAACGCCGGCGTCCCGCGCCAGTACGCGCTGACGATCCCGCCCGAGGTCGTCAACAACATGGGCAACATCAACAGCGCGGGCCTGCGCAACGCCGTGATGAAGGCGCTGAACCCGCGCCAGCCGGGGCTCCAGGAGTGGCTGCGCGCCAAGGCCGGTGAGCTCATCGACGGGATCGTCGCCGAGGGCGGCCCGGCCGACCTGCGGGGCGGGTTCGCCGATCCCTTCTCGGCGGCCCTGCACTGCCAGGTGCTCGGCGTGCCCTTCGAGAACTGGCGCCGGCTGATGTCGGGGCTGGACGTCGCGTTCATGACCGCTCGCGAGCCGTTCGCCGACTCGGCCCTCAACTGGTACAAGGACGTCGGCTACTTCGCCGGGCAGCTGAACGCCCAGCTCGCGCGGGACGCCGAGGAGCGTACGGGGCTCCTCGGAAGGTTCGCCGGGCTGAAGGAGGCGGACCCGGAGTCGGCGCACCTGACCGACGACATGTTCGCCACCGTCGCCGTCTCGCTCTTCGGGGCGGGAGCGGTCTCCACGTCCGCCTTCCTGACCCTCGCGGTCCTCGCGCTGCTGCAGAAGCCCGAGCTCATCGGGTACCTGCGCGAGCACCCCGAGCGCATGGGCGGGGCCGTGGAGGAGCTGCTGCGCTGGAACCTCTCGGTCGGCGACGGCCTGCCGCGCATCGCGATGGCGGACATCCAGGTCGGCGACGTGCTGGTCAAGGAGGGCGAGCTAGTGCTCGTCCTGCTGGAAGGGGCCAACTTCGACCCGGAGGCCTTCGAGAACCCGGACGAGCTGGACCTGGAGCGCGCCGGCAAGAACGCCAACCTCGCGTTCGGCGCCGGCCGGCACTTCTGCCCGGCCTCCGCGCTGGGCCGGGCGCACGCCGAGATCGCCCTGGAGGTGCTGGTCGAGCGGCTGCCCGCGCTGCGGCTGGCGGTTCCGGCGGAGAACCTCGTCTGGCGCACGGGGTTCATCAAGCGCCTGCCGGAGCGGCTGCCCGTCGCCTGGTAGCACCGGACCGGGGTCCCGGGAGTTGTGCGAGCTCCCGGGGCCCCTTCCGTTCCGCGTCCGCTACCGGAAGATGCCGGTGTGGCCGAGCGAGTAGCGGCCGGGCTGCGGGTACACGGCGAGTCCGTGCGGGCCGCCGCCGACCGGGATCCGGGCGAGCTGCTTCCCGGTGACGGTGTCGATGGCGTAGACCTCGGAGTTGTAGCGGCCCGACAGCCACAGCACCTGGCCGTCGGCGGAGACCCCGCCCATGTCGGGGCTGCCGCCGTCGGGCAGTTCCCACTTCTTGGTCAGCTTGTTCTGCGGGAAGTTGAAGACGGAGATGGTGCCTTCGCCCCGGTTGGAGACGTACATCTCCTTGGAGTCGCGGCTCACGTACAGGCCGTGGCAGCCCTTCCCGGTGGGCAGCAGCTTCGGGGTGTCGAACTTCTCTCCGCTGAGCACCCACATGCCGTGCGCCATCATGTCGGCGACGTAGAAGGTCTTGCCGTCCGGGGAGATCTTGACGTCCTGCGGCATGGCGCCCTCGAAGGGGAGCTTCTGCTGCCCGATGACCTCCATCTTCTCGGTGTCGACCTTGAGGAGTTCGCCGGAGAACTCGCAGCTCACGATGAAGTAGCGGCCGTCGGCGGAGAAGTCCGCGTGGTTGACCCCGTAGCAGCTGACCGGGACCGTCTTGACCCGGTCCATGGTGTGGGGGTCGCGGAAGACCAGCTCCTTGTCCATCGAGGCCATGACGACCGCGTACTTGCCGTTGGGCGTGAAGTACAGGTTGTACGGGTCGTGCACCTCGACCGGCTTGCCGGCCTCCCCGGTGGCCGGGTTGATCGGGGTGAGCGTGTGGCCCCGGTTGTTGTTGACCCAGAGGGTCTTCATGTCCCAGGACGGGACCACGTGCTGGGGCTGGACGCCGACCGGGATGGTGTCGATGACCTGGTAGGTCGCCGGGTCGATGACGGACACCGTGTTGGAGTTGGTGTTCGGCACGTAGACGCGGGACGGGAAGTCCTTCACCACCGGGGAGAGCTTGTTCGGCCGGTCCGCCGCGTAGACGTCGTCGGGGTCGAGGACGGGCGGCATGCCGGCCAGGCCGGGCGGGGCCGCGGGTACGGCCTTGGCGGGCTTGGCCGGGCCCTTCGTGCCCATGGCCTCGGCGGGCCCCTTGTCGGCTGATCCGCAGCCGGCCAGGGCGGCGAGGACCAGACCGGCGATCAGCACGGTGGCCTTCCGGGGAAGGCGGATGGTCGTCATGGGGTCAGCAGCTCCGTGGTGGTCACCGCGCGCAGCTTGCGGCGCGCGAGTTCTTCGAGGAGGGGCGGCATCGCGTCGACCGTGTCCGCGTAGCCGAAGTGCAGGCTCACCACCGATCCGCCTTGGATCGTCCCGGTGACGGTGCGGATGACGGCCGCGGCGCCGGGCGAGGTGAAGTCGAGGGAGTCCACGTCGTACGAGAGGACGTGCGGGTACCCGGCCCGCTGGGCCAGTTTCCGGACGAGCGGCGTGGCGTACTGCGTCTGCGAGGGCCGGAACCAGGTGCCGATGGAGCCCGTGAGGCGCTTGATCCGCTGGGCGCAGCCGGTGATCTCGGCGTAGGCCTCCGACTCCGGCAGCTCGTTGATCGCGAGGTGGCGCTGGGTGTGGTTGCCGAGCTCGTGGCCGCCGTCGAGGACCCGGCGGGCCATGTCCGGGTGGGCGTCGAGCCAGCTCCCGATCGCCAGTACGGTCACCCGCGCGCCCGCCTTCTCGGCCTCGGCCAGGACCGACCGGGCGATGGCGGGGTCCCCGTTGCCGTGGAAGGTGAGGGCGACCCGGGGGCGGTCGCGCGGCCCGTGCCCGATCTCGACGGGCTGCCCGGCGAACCGCCGCGGGGAGGCCACGGCGGGGCGGGCCGGCCGGGCCGGCGGTCGGGCCGGACCCGGGGGCGGGGCGGAGGTCGCGGTGGCGGGGCGGTCCGATCCGCAGGCGGCGGTGAGACCGGCCGCCGCCGCGCCGGCCATGCCGAGTGCGGCCGTGCGCAGGGCCGCGCGGCGGCCTGGATGTGAGAGCACCTGCCCATTTAAGGGGTGGATGGCCCGGAAGGTAATGATTGACCCAATTCGGGACGTTCGCCGGAAGAGACCCCAGGAGGCCTCCGTTCGCTATCCGGGCAACGATTTACACGCATCGTTCGATAGTTATTCATCGAATGAGAGGTGAGTGGCCCACCTCACCTAGGATTTAACGCGAAAGTCTTCCGATTTGCACACTTATGTCCGAGTAAGGACTTTTGGCGTTTGAGCCCTCGTCTGCCATAGTCGGATCCACGACTTCCCATTGACCCGAGCGAAGTCGCCACGCCGAGGATCACACCCCCTTCGATCCTCGGCACCTTCATGAAGCCCCCGCAGCGCCCCACCACGGCGAACCGGGGGCTTCAGGCGTTCTGGCGGTCGGCGACCCGCATCTCGAACCAGGTGATCTTGCCGCGGGGCAGCAGGTCGGCGCCCCAGCGGTCGGAGAGCTTGTCGACGAGGAACAGGCCCCGGCCGGTGGTGTCCAGCTCGTGGACCGGCATCAGGCAAGGCAGCCCGCGCGAGGGATCGCGCACCTCGACGCGGATCCAGCCGCGCCGGCGCAGCATGCGTAAGCCGAAGGAGCGGGCCCCGGTGTGCCGGACCGCGTTGCCGACGAGCTCGGAGACCAGCAGGACGGCGTGCTCGGCGGTCTGCGGCGAGAGGCCCCAGAGGCGGATCACCACGCACTGGGTGAGCCGGCGAGCCGTGCTCGCCGACTCCGGCATGGACGGCAGCGTCACTTCAGCCTCGGCGGGATTCCCGTACTTCTCCAGCGCTTTGAGGCCCTGTTCGTCCTCAAGAGCCGCCGTGAGCCGCACGGCCGAAGCGCCACTGCGCTGCCGCGGCTGTTCCACACCCTCCAGGCCCGCCATGCACCCATCATGGACGGCCGCACCGCCCCTCCGGGCCGTTCCACAGGAAAACACCCCCCGGATTCAACGAATCCAAGGGGGTGTCCTGTCATATGCGGGAGGCATGCGGAGGGCCAAGAAACCCGCCCTGACCTGCCGTTACGCACCGCACGGGAGCGATCACCGTGAGTGGATCACCGTTTCTTCTTAAGGTTGCCTTAAGGCCTGGCTAATCCACCCCCAGGGAGGAGCCGTCGAAAACGGGCGGCTCAGACGAACTTCGCCTTGCCCGGGCCCTCTTCGACGAAGCTGCGCATGCCGCGCTCGCGGTCCTCGGTGGCGAACAGCCCCGCGAACCAGTTGCGTTCGATGGTGAGCCCCGTGTCGATGTCGGCCTCCAGGCCCGCGTCCACGCACTCCTTGGCGGCACGCAGCGCGAGCGCCGGACCCTGGGCCAGCTTGGCGGCCCAGGCGTGCGCCTGCTCGTACACCTCGGCGGCGGGCACGACCCGGTCCACCAGGCCCAGCGCGAGCGCCTCGTCGGCCTTGACCATGCGGCCGGTGAAGATGAGGTCCTTGGCCTTGGACGGGCCGACCAGCCGGGAGAGCCGCTGGGTGCCGCCCGCGCCCGGGATCAGGCCGAGCAGGATCTCGGGCTGGCCCAGCTTCGCGTTGTCGGCGGCGATCCGGTAGTCGGCGCACAGCGCAAGCTCGCAACCGCCGCCCAGCGCGTAGCCGGTGACGGCCGCGACGACGGGCTTGGGGATGCGGGCCACCGCGGTGAAGGCGTCCTGCAGGCCGCGGGACCGGGCGACCATCGCCGCGTGGTCCATCACCTGCATCTCCTTGATGTCCGCGCCCGCAGCGAACACCTTCTCGCCGCCGTAGAGGATGACCGCGCGGACGTCCGCCCGGTCGGTGGCCTCCACCGCGAGCTCGCGCAGCCGGTCCTGGGTGGCGATGTCCAGGGCGTTCATGGGCGGCCGGTCCAGGCGGATGGTGCCGACGCCTTCGGAGACTTCGAGAGAGATGGTCATAGCGGCCAGGTTAGCGCCGGTTAACGCGAAGTGGCCCGGTGCTGTGGGTCACAGCACCGGGCCACCGACTACGTACGGGCGGGGCTTACTTGATCCACTCCGCCCAGTCCATGTTCCAGCCGTTGAGGCCGTTGTCCGGGGCGATCTGCTTGTCCTTGGAGTTCTTCACGACGACCACGTCGCCGATCAGGGACTCGTTGAAGAACCAGGCCGCGGGCTGCTTGTCGTCGCCGGCGCCGCGCACGTCCTTCAGGCCGACGCAGCCGTGGCTGACGTTCTCGGAGCCGAAGGTGCTGGAGGAGGCCCAGTAGTTGCCGTGGACGAAGGTGCCCGAGTTCGACAGCCGCATCGCGTGCGGGACGTCGGAGATGTCGTACTCGCCGCCGAAGCCGACGGTCGCGCCGTTCATCCGGGTCACCTTGTACTTCTCGCTGATGACCATCTGCCCGTTGTAGGTGGTCGTCGCCGGGGCTCCCGCGGTGATCGGGAGGTTCTTGATCACCTGGCCGTCGCGGACGACTTCCATGGTCTTCTCGCCCGCGTCGACCGTGGAGACCTGCGAGCGGCCGATCTTGAAGGTGACCGTGCGGGTCTGCTTGCCGTAGACCCCGGGGCGTCCTTCGACTCCGTCGAGGGCGAGCCTCACCGTGACCGTGGTGCCGGCCGCCCAGTACTTCTCGGGGCGGAAGTCGAGGCGGTCGTTGCCGAACCAGTGGCCCTCGACGGGGACGGCCGGCTCGGCCGTGACCGTGATGGCCTTCTCGACGGCCTCGGTGTTGGTGATGCCGCGGGTGAAGTTGATCGACACCGGCATGCCCACGCCGACGGTCGAGCCGTCCTCGGGGGTGTAGTGGCCGATGAAGGTGTTCTGCGGGGTGAGGGTGGTGAACGTGGTGTCCTTGGCCGACTCCCGGCCGGCCTCGTCCTTGGCGACCGCGTGCACCTTGTACTCGGTGGCCGAGGCGAGGTGGCGGACCGGCTCCCAACTCGCGCCGTCCTCGGACAGCTTGCCCTCGACCGCGTTGCCCTTGGTGTCGGCGACGGTCACCGTGGTGAGCTTGCCGCCGGCGCTGGTGATCTTCAGGACGCCGCTGGTGGCGACCTCCTTGGCCCCGTCGTCGGGCTTGACGCTCACGACGGCCTTGGAGGCTTCGGTACCGGTCTTGCCGCCGGTGCCCCCGCCGTTGTCTCCGCCGCTGCCGCTGCCGTTACCGCCGCCGCCTCCGCTGCACGCGGTGGTGAACAGCAGGGCCGCCCCCAGCAGAAGGGCCGGCAGGCCGGTGCGGACGCGGCCGCGAATCGGCTGCAGGTTCACTCGTGTTCTCCCCATGTCCCCCGCGCGCGGGCAGTCGCGCGCTTCTCGACAGGAAATCACACGGGGGGATCACGAAGAGAAACGGTCGTGTCACCGTTCCGTCCCAAGAAGCGGAACCGGCGGCCGGCCGGCCGTGGCCGTAGGTCAGCCGTAGGTCAGCCGTCGGTGCCCGGCTTGGTGCCCCAGACGTAGACGGCGTCGCCCTCGGTGAGCAGGTCCCACAGGCGCTCGGCCTCCGGCTCGGCGAGGTTGACGCAGCCGCCGGAGCCGCCGTGGGCGTAGAGGTAGTCGCCGCGGGCGTGGATGGCCTGGCCCCCGTCGAAGAACTGGGCGTACGGCATGGGGGCGTTGTCGTACAGCGTGGACTTGTGGTCCTTGCTGCGCCAGTAGATCTCGTGCCAGCCGCGCCGCGTCTCGTCCCCGTCCCGGCCGGTGCGGATGGGGACGACGGGGAAGACGATCCGGCTGCCGCGCTGCACCCAGAGCAGCTGCCGGTCCATGTCCACGCAGGTCACCCGGTGATCGCGGACCGGGCAGTCGCCTTCGGCGTTGGGGTTCGGGCGGGCCTGCACGACGAGCAGCATGCGGTACGTGTCCACGCCCGCGTAGCCGTCGGCGGGATCGACCCCGTTCTTCCACTGGAAGGCGCGGATGGCGAGGCAGTCCGCCACGGACTGCGCCCCGTCGACCGGCCGGCGCAGATGGGCCTCCAGCTCCCGCTGGTAGGGGCCGGTGAGCGACCAGCACGCGGTGGTCGGCTCCCGGCCCGCGGCGGGCGCCTGCGCGGGCGCCTCGGCGGACGCCGGCTCCGGCGGCTGCGCCGGGTCGGGGACCTGCGCCGGTTCCGGGGCCGCCGCCTGCGCCGGGTCCGGGACCTGGAGCGGGGCCGGCACCTGGACCAGGCCCGGAGGCCGGGCCGGTTCCGGGGCTGCCTGCGCCGGGTCCGGGGCGGCCGCCGCCTGCGCGGAGCCGGGGACCGCGCCCGTCAGGGCCAGCACGGCGGCGAGAGCGACCGCTCGGGCTGTCACGGCTGTCGTCCGACCTGGGGCCATCCGAGCCTCCTCGGGCCCGCCGGCCGGGCCTCCCTCCCTCCCAGCCAACCCGACCGGGCGGCTGGAGGGCGCTCGGGGATGGGCCTGCGGGGTGAACGCGTCACTCCACCGGCTCAGCGGGCCCGTCTGCCGGGCAGCTTGCCGTAGTAGTCGCGCGCGTGCCGGTGCGTGAAGACGAGCCGGCGGCCCGGGGTCCCGCCGTCCAGGCGCACGGGTCCGGTCACCGGGCGGTCCGGCAGGACGTATCCCTCCGGGCCGTCCCGTTCGACCCGGTAGTACGAGCCGTCGGAGAGCCCGTGGAAGTCGCAGGCGCCGTTGCCGTCGGACGCGCGGCCGGGGCCGCCGGTCTGCTGGTCGGCGGACAGTCCGTGGTCCTGGAGCCCCTTGACGCCGTTGGTCTCCTTCCAGACCTCGAACACCACGCCGCGCAGTGGTCGGCCGGTCTTGGCGTCCTTGTTCAGGATCCGGATCGAGCCGTGGTGCACCGCGCCCTTCCTGCGCTGCGGGACGCCCAGGACGATGCCCTCCGGGAGATCGTCCTGCTCCAGGTCGAAGGGGGTGACCGGGTCCGGGAGCAGCGCGTAGCCGGGGGCGGCGGAGGTCTGCCGCCAGTAGTACGTCTCCCCGACCGGCGGCGCGGCCGTGCAGGTGCCCTTGGCGTCGGTCACGCAGCCGCTGCCGCGCAGCGCGTCGGCGCCCGCGCCGGCGGTCTGCAGCCCGGGCCGCCCGTTGGCCTCCCGCCACAGCTCGAACCGGGCGCCGCGCAGGGGCGCGCCGGTGTCCAGGTCCGTCTGCCGCAGCACCACCCTGGCCGTGTCGGCCGGCGGCGCCGCGGCGAGCACCGCGACGGCGGCGAGGGCGAGCGACCACGCCCTCGCCCTGGGAGTCCTGCGTGCCATGACACTCCGTCCGTAGCCCGGCCGATCCGCTGCCCAGGCTGCGCGGAACCTCGTACGGGAGTGCGGGAGGACACTCGGCCGCTACGGCATTCCGATCACACGAATCACCCGTCCGGGTTCGGGGCGGGCGCACGGCTCACGCGATGGCGGAGCCGGCCACCCAGTCCGCCCAGGACATGTTCCAGCCGCCCAGGCCGTTGTCCGGGGCCACCGTCTTGTCCTGCGAGTTCACGACCTCCACGACGTCCCCGACCAGGGTCCGGTCGAAGAACCAGCCCGCGGGGGTGTCCGAGCCGCCGCCCCGGTCGTCGCGCAGGCCCACGCAGCCGTGGCTCATGTTGCTGGAGCCGAAGGTGTCGGGGCTGAGCCAGTAGTTCCCGTGCAGGAAGGTCCCGGAGGAGGTGAGGCGCATGGCGTGCGGGACGTCGGGGATGTCGTACTCGCCGCCGAAGCCGACGGTCTGGCCGTTCATGCGGGTGACGTCGAACATCTCCATCACCACCATCTTCCCGTTGTAGGTGGTGGTCTTGGGCGCTCCGGCGCTGATCGGCACGGTGGAGAGCAGCTGCCCGCTCCGGCGCACCTCCATGGTGTGCGCGGCCGCGTCCACGGTGGAGATCTGGGAGCGGCCCACGGTGAAGGTGACGGTCTTGTCCTGGATGCCGTACGAGCCGGGCGCGCCCTCGATGTCGCGCAGGTTCAGCTTCACGGTGACCCGGGTGCCGGGCTTCCAGTACTCCTTGGGCCGGAAGTCGAGCCGTTCCTTGCCGAACCAGTGGCCCACGACCTCCACCGCCGGGTCGGAGGTGATGGTGATGGCCCGCTCCACGTCGACCTTGCGCTCGATGGCCCGGTTGAAGTTGAAGGAGACGATCATGCCGGTGCCCACGGTGGAGCGGTTCTCGGGCTTGAAGTAGCCGATGAACCGTTCCTCGGGGACGTAGGTGGTGAAGGTGGTGTGCCGGGCCTGGCGGCGGTCGTGCCCGTCGAGGGCGACGGCGTCGACGGTGTACTTGGCCGCGAGCGCGAGCCGGCCGGCCGCCGGGTCGGGGCTCCAGCTGAGCCCGTCCTCGGCGATGGTGCCGGGGACCTGTTCCTCCTGGGCGTCCTCCACCTTGGTGACCACGACCCGCTCCAGCCGGCCCTCGGGCACGGTGACCATGAGCCGCCCTTCGGCCGGGACCTCCTTGGCGTTGTCCTCGGGGGTGATGCGGATGGCCTCGTCCGGCGAGCGGGGTTTGCCCGGCAGCGCGATCTCGACCGGGGACCGGCCGTCCCCGGTGCATCCGGTCAGGCCGCCGAGGAGGCCCGCCCATGCCGCCACGGCGGCCAAGCCCGCCCCTGCCCGCCTCGTCAGAAGTGTCACGATCCCTCCAACGACCGGGCCCCTCCGGGGGAAACGTGAGCGCGGCGGACGTTCCGGGTACGGCAGTCCGGGCAGAACAGTGTGAAGGACCAGACGGGGGCGGGCCCAGGCCGGGACGCCGGGGCCGGACCCCCGCCGGTACCCAGGAGCCGTGGAGGCGGGCAGTGTCGAGCGCAGCCGAGCAAGAGGCGGTGGAAGCCGTCATGGACGCCGTACCGGCGGTGCGGAGCGGCCCGGCCGCGCCCGTACCGCAGGTCGACGGCGCCGAGATCCATCCGAACGGCCTGGTCAGGGGGCAGGTGTTAAGGGCGTCCGGGCGCCCGGGGCCACCGGTGTGGCCCGGGTCCTCGCATCCGCTGGGGGCCCGGTTCCACCACGGTCCGGACGGGACGGCGGGGACCAACTTCGCGCTGTGGGCACAGGGCGCGGAGGCGGTGGAGGTGTGCCTCTTCGACGCCGAGGGGGCGGAGACGCGGTGCGCGCTCACCGAGCTCACGCACGAGATCTGGCACGGCTTCGTGCCCGGGGTGCGCCCCGGGCAGCGGTACGGGTTCCGGGTGCACGGCCGCTGGGACCCGTGGACGGGCGCCCGGTACAACCCGGCGAAGCTGCTCCTGGACCCGTACGCGCGGGCCGTCGACGGGGACTTCAGGCTGCCGCCGGAGGTGTACGGGCACGTCCGCGACTGGCCGCAGCAGTACATCGCGGACACCGTCCGCGACGACCGCGACTCGGCGCCGTACGTCCCGAAGGGGGTGGTCGTCCACGATGACGACGACTGGGCGGACGACGTCCGGCCCAAGACCCCCTGGGCCGATTCGGTGATCTACGAGCTGCACGTGCGCGGCTTCACGATGCGCCATCCGGGTGTTCCCGAGGAGCTGCGCGGCACGTACGCGGGGCTCGCCCATCCGGCGGCGGTCGAGCACCTGACGCGGCTCGGAGTGACGGCGGTGGAGCTGCTGCCGGTGCACCAGTTCGCGCACGAGGACCACCTGCTGCGGCGCGGCCTGCGCAACTACTGGGGCTACAACTCCATCGGCTACTTCGCCCCGCACGCCGGGTACTCGTCGAGCGGGACGGCCGGCCAGCAGGTCGGGGAGTTCAAGCGGATGGTGCGGGCCCTGCACGCGGCCGGGATCGAGGTCATCCTCGACGTGGTCTACAACCACACGGCGGAGGCGGGCGAGCTGGGTCCGACGCTGTCGCTGCGCGGGATCGACAACCGGGGCTACTACCGGCTCCAGTCCGACCAGCGGCGGTACTCCGACTACACGGGCTGCGGGAACACCCTGCACGCCGGGCGGCCGCACGTGCTGCGGCTGATCACGGACTCCCTGCGCTACTGGGTCACGGAGATGGGGGTGGACGGCTTCCGCTTCGACCTGGCGGCCGCGCTGGCCCGGTCGATGCACGACGTGGACATGCTGTCCCCGTTCCTGGCGGTGATCGCGCAGGACCCGGTGCTGCGGCGGGTGAAGCTGATCGCCGAGCCGTGGGACGTGGGCTCGGGCGGCTACCAGGTGGGCGCGTTCCCGCCGCTGTGGACGGAGTGGAACGACCGCTACCGCGACGCCGTCCGGGACTTCTGGCGGGGCGCGCTGCCCGACGTACGGGATCTGGGGTACCGGCTGTCGGGGTCGAGCGACCTGTACGCGTGGGGCGGGCGACGCCCGTACGCCTCGGTCAACTTCATCACCGCGCACGACGGTTTCACCCTGCGCGACCTGGTGTCGTACGAGCGCAAGCACAACGAGGCGAACGGGGAGGCGGGCCGGGACGGGACCAACGACAACCGCTCGTGGAACTGCGGGGTGGAGGGCGAGCCCCCCGAGGGCGTCGACCCCCGGATCGGCGTGCTGCGCCGGCGCCAGCTGCGCAACCTCCTCACCACCCTGCTGCTGTCCACGGGGGTGCCGATGCTGGTGGCGGGGGACGAGTTCGGGCGCACGCAGGGCGGCAACAACAACGCGTACTGCCAGGACAACGAGACGGGCTGGGTGGACTGGTCGCTGCTGTCGGATCCGGCCTGGCAGTCGCTGTTCGCCCTGGCCTCCCGGCTGATCTCCCTGCGCCACGCCCATCCGGTGCTGCGGCGGCGGGCCTTCTTCTCGGGGCGGCCGCAGGGCGCGGACGGGCTGCGGGACCTGGCCTGGTTCACCCCGGCGGGGGTGGAGATGACGGAGCGGGACTGGTACGCGCCGGCCGCCGCGCTGGGCATGTACCTGTCGGGGCGGGACATCCCGGGCCGGGACGAGCGCGGCCGGCAGGTCACGGACGACAGCTTCCTGGTCCTGCTGCACACCGGGGACCGGCCGCTGGCCTGGGTCCTGCCGGGGGCGCCGTGGGCGGAGCACTACGAGGTGGTCCTGGACACCTCCCGCGAGGACCAGGCCGCTCCCCCGGCCACCCGCCACCGGGGCGGGGAGACGGTGACCGTCCCCGCCCGCGCGGTGCTGCTGCTGCGGGTGGCGACCTGACGGGCTCAGCGCGCGGAGCGCAGCACGCGCAGGAGGAACGCCGGGGTGAGGAGCGACTCGGGGCGGCGGACGAGGCCGACGACCTCGCTGAAGCGGATGTTGACCGTACCGTCGTGCCGGGCGGCGCGGATGACGCGTTCCATGTACCTGTTCAGCAGGTCGGTTCCCGGCGGCTTGGGGCCCGTGGTGCCGGCGTAGGCGAAGTCGCCGCCGACGGCGATGGACCACGGGGCGGCCACCGTGTGGGCGGCGGCGCGGAAGTAGCGGCGGCCGAAGCCGCGGTCCACCGCCCGGTCGAAGCGCTCCGACAGGACGCGGGCGGCGCACAATCCCGCCATGCTCGCGCCGATCACGACAGCCGTCTCCGCCATGCGGCGGGGCTCACCTCGCGTCATGCGGACTCCTACGACGGACCTCCGCTTCACCCGGTCCGATTGTCCCACCGCAGGCCCGGACATTCCCGTCGGCCGCCCCTGCGATGATGTGTTCGACATCGTCACGAGGGGGCTTCCGGATGGGCAGAGTCGGAACCGCGCTGCGAGAGCTGCGCGGGGCGCAGAAGTCGGCGAAGGGGGTGTCGCTCTACTCCCGGTTCGTCAACCGGCCCGTCGGGCGGTACCTGGCAGCCGGGTCGTACGCGCTCGGGCTCACCCCGAACCAGGTGACGCTGATCAGCGCCGCCCTCAGCTTCGCCGCCGTGGCCCTGGTCGCCGTGGCCGCCCCCTCGTGGGGGCTGGGGATCGCCGTCTGGGCCGCCCTCGCCCTCGGCTTCGCCTTCGACTCCGCCGACGGCCAGCTGGCGCGGCTGCGCGGGGGCGGCAGCGCGGCGGGCGAGTGGCTCGACCACGTCGTGGACTGCGCGAAGCTCACCGCTCTGCACAGCTGCGTACTGGTCGCCTTCTACCGCTTCCCCGAGGCGTACGGAACCGGCTCGGCCGGGTGGCTGCTGGTGCCGCTGGGCTTCCAACTCGCCGCGGTGGTCACGTACTTCGGCGGGCTGCTGACCGAGAAGCTCAAGGCCGCGCCGGCTCCGGGCAGCCCCGCCGGGCAGCCGTCGGCGCTGCGCGCGGTGGCCCTGCTGCCCGTGGACTACGGGGTGTTCTGCCTGGTGTTCCTGCTGCTCGGCGGCGGGCGGCTGTTCGCTTGCGCGTACGCGGTGTTCGGCGCGGTCGCCGCGCTGTTCCTGGCGGCGTTCCTCGCGAAGTGGTTCCGGGAGCTCAGCGCAGTTCGGCGGTGAACTGCCCCGGGACCGCGGGGGTTTCGGCGAGCGCGTCCAGGGCCCGGCGCAGCTGGGTGCTGGACGTGTGCACCGTGTACGGGAAGTAGACGACGTCGACGCCGTGCACGGCGAAGTCCTGCTCGAGCTTGTCGCCCTTGGGGGTGCCCCGCCAGTCGTCGCCCTTGAAGATGACGTCGAAGCGGACCTGCTTCCAGGTCTCCACCTTGTCCGGCACGGTCTCGACGAAGGCGGCGTCCACGTACTTGACGCTGCGGACGATCTCCAGCCGCTCGACGAGGGGGATCATCGGCCGCCGCCCCTTGGCGAGTTCGGCCATTTCGTCGGAGACCACTCCGGCCACCAGGTAGTCACACCGGCTGCGGGCGTGCCGAAGGATGTTGAGGTGGCCTATGTGGAAGAGGTCGTAGGCACCCGGCGCGTAACCGACCCGATAGGGCCGCGCGTTCCCCCGCGCGGGCTCGCCAAAGTCCGACATGTCCCGCTCCGTCATCTGTTAGCCCCAGGACCGCGCCCCCCGGCACGGTCGGATCAGCAGACAATAGCGTGCACGTTCCGTACCACGCGGGTGAACGAATAGGGTGGCCTGCGCATCATCCAGGGGTGGAAGGGACGTTCAGTGTCGCGATCCGGCAACCGGCGCCTCCTGCTGGTTTCCACGAATTACGCTCCCGAGCACGCGGGGATCGGGCCGTACGCCACCCAGATCGCGGAGCACTGGGCGGATCTCGGCCACGAGACACACGTGTTGGCGGGCATGCCGCACTACCCGGCCTGGTCGGTCGAGCCGGAGTACAAGGGGGCGCTGCGGCGCACGGAACGGCGCGCGGGGGTCATCGTGCACCGGCGCGCGCACACCGTGCCGCCCCGTCAGACCGCCGTGAAGCGGGCCCTGTTCGAAGGATCGATTCTGCTGCACGGGGCCGTCGCCCCGCCCCGGATGCCGAGACCCGACGCGGTCCTCGCCCAGATGCCCAGCCTGGCCGGCGGGGTGCTCGCCGCCCGGCTCGCGGCCCGCTGGAAGGTCCCGTACGTTCCGGTCGTCCAGGACCTGATGGGCGCCGCCGCCGAGCAGAGCGGGATCAGCGGCGGCGAGAAGGCCGCCGTGATCGCGGGCCGCGCCGAGGCGTACGCCCTCAAGCGGGCCGCGCTCGTCGGCGTCATCCACGAGACCTTCGTGGACCGCGTCGTCGGCATGGGCGTGGACCCGGAGAAGATCCGCCTGGTCCCCAACTGGTCCCACGTGGCGAAGCCGACCAGGCCGCGCGCCGAGACCCGCCACCACCTGGGCTGGGCACCCGGCCAGACCGTCGTCCTGCACTCCGGGAACATGGGGCTCAAGCAGGGGCTCGAAGTCCTCGTGGGCGCCGCCCGCCTGGATCCGGAGGTCCGCTTCGTGCTGATGGGCGACGGCAGCCAGCGGTCGGCGCTCGCCGGCCTCGCGGCCGACGTCCCGAACCTCGACATCATTCCCCCTGCCGCCGACGGCGAGTTCCCCGATATCCTCGCGGCGGCGGACGTGCTCGCGGTCACGCAGCACGCCTCCGTACTGGACATGAGCGTGCCGTCGAAACTCACCTCCTACTTCCAGGCCGGCCGGCCCGTCGTCGCCTCGGTGGCGGCCGAGGGCGGAACGGCCCAGGAAGTGGAACGCTCGGGCGCGGGGGTGCTCGTACCGCCGGAGGACCCCGGGGCCCTGCTGAAGGCCGTACGGATCCTGGCCGAGGACCCCGACGGCGCGGACGCGATGGGAGCGGCCGGACCGCGCCACGTGGCTGCCCACCTGAGCCGCGAAGCGGGCCTGGCCCGGATCGACGCACTGATGGACGAAGCACTTGGGGGGCCCAGGCCGTGATCGAGACGAACCGCCCCGCAGCGGCCCCGGCCGAGGACGAACCCGACCTCCTGCGGGACCAGTTCCGTCAACTCCTGCGCTACCGCCGGCTCATCGGCGCCGGCATCGGGGTCGGGCTGCTGGGCGGCGTCTACCTCGGTGTCTCCACGGCCGACACCTACGTCGCGACCGCCGACGTGGTGCTCCGCGCGCCCACCGACGACCCGTTCAACCCGAGCCTGGCCCCCGACAAGGCGATCAACATCGGCTCCGAGCGCCAGGTCGCGCTCAGCTCCTCCACGGCCGACGAGGCGGCGAAGAAGCTCGGCGTCCCGGCCTCCGGTTTCGCCGCGCTGCGCAGCGGCCTGCAGGTGACCAACCCGCCGCAGACGATGGTGCTCCGCTTCACCTACACCGCCTCCTCGCCGCAGGAGGCCGCCAAGCGGGCCAACGTCATGACGGAGGCGTACCTGCTCAAGCGGCAGGAGTCCCTCGACGCGACACGCGACAAGATGGTCAAGGGCTACCAGGACCAGCGCGACCCGGTCGCCAAGCAGCTCGACGACCTCGTCAGGCAGATCAACTCGATGCCGGCGGGTCCCGCCCGTGACGCGGCCTACTCCTCCAAGACCGACCTGCAGAGCAAGGTCAACACCCTCAACGGCAACATCACCAAGCTCCAGGCCCTCGACATGACCCCGGGCCGGGTCACCAGCGCCGCGACCCCGCCGTCCGGGGCCGACGGCCTCGGCATCGCGATGTCCCTCGCGCTCGGCGCGGCCGTGGGCCTCGCGCTCGGCCTGCTGGCCGCCTGGGTCCGGCTCGTCTTCGACCCGGCGCCGCGCTCCGAGGGCGACGTGGCCCGGGCCCTGCGGGCGCCCGTACTCGGCTACCTGCCGCGGGACAAGACCGGCGGCGGGCCGATCCTCGCGGCCGGCGAGGCCGATCCGCGGCTCGCCGAGGAGTACCGCTCGGTGGCCTTCCGGCTCGCCTACGACGCGCGCTTCGCCGACCGGCGGCGCCTCCTCGTCGTCGCCCCGCGCGGCAGCAGCGAGATCGCCGCCGCGGCGGCCGTGAACCTCGCCGCCTCCTTCGCGGAGACCGGCAAGGACGTACTCCTCATCGAGGCCGACCTGCGCACCCCGGTACTGGCCAGCCAGCTGCCCACCGACGCGGGCGACCGGCCCCGCTGGAGCCGGCCGCAGGGCGGCCCGGCCGCCGGGCAGCGGCCCGCGCAGCACGGGGACACCGAGTGGCCCGACGGGCGCCAACTGGTCGTCGACGCCGGGGAGTCCGGCGCGTTCGACCTGATCCCGGGCCGGCCGGTCCGCAACGTCGCCCGCTCGCTGACCTCCCCGCGCGCCACCCGGCTGATCTCCGAGGCCGACTCCCCCAACTCCACCGTCGTCGTGCTCGCGCCGCCCGTGCTCTCCTACGCCGACGCCCTCGCCCTCGTCGACCGCGTCGACGGGGTCCTGGTCGTCTGCGACCCGCGCGCGGTGCACCGCTCCGACCTGGCCCGGATCCGCGAGCTCATCAGCGGCGCCGGCGGGACCGTGCTGGGCGCGGTGCTGCACGCGCCGCTGCCCGGCGAGAAGCGGGGCCGGAGCAAGGACCGCGGCGGGTCCGCGGTCGCCGAACGCCCCGCGCCCGCCGCGCCGCAGCCGCAGCCGCTCGCGTACGAGGTCGACGAGGTCGACGAGGTCGACGAGGTCGACGAGCAGCACGTCCCGGGCGACGGGACGGACACGGTCGCCCTGCGCACCGTCCGCCCGGGCCGGCGGTGAGCCGGCGCGGCCTCGCGGCGATCGCGTCGGTCCTGGACCAGGCGGCCTCCAGCGCCACGAACATCCTGGTGCTGGTGCTGGCGGCCCGGCTGTCCTCGGCGGCCTCCTTCGCCGACTTCTCCATGGTGTACGTGACCTTCAGCGTGCTCCTCGGACTGAACATGGCCTACGTCGGCCAGAGCCTCGTCCTGGAGAAGGGCGAGGGACTCGGCGCGGTCTGCCGGTCGGCCGCCGGCTTCACCGGGGCCGCGTCGGCCGCCGCGGGCGCGGTGCTCGCGCTGCTGGGCCTCGCGCTGCCCGGGGCCACCGGTCGGGCCTTCCTCGCGCTGGGCCTCGTACTGCCGCTGGTGCTCCTGCAGGACGGGCTGCGGTACTGCTTCTCCGCGCTGCGCACGCCCGAGCGGGCGCTGGCCGCCGACGCACTGCGACTGGTGTGCGTGGTCGCTGCGCTGGCCGGGCAGCCCGACGGGGCTACGGCGGGGCGGCTGGTGCTGGTGTGGGGGGTGTCGGCGCTGCCGGCGCTGGCGCTCGGGCTGTTCCTGCTGCGGCCGTACGTACGGGGCGTGCGCGCGGACCTGCGTCCGTACCTGCGGCGCGGGCACCTGGGGCAGCGGTTCGTGGTCGAGTTCGCGGTGGGCAACGGCGCCGGCCAGCTCGCCGTCCTGGGCCTGGGAGTCCTCGCGACCCCCCTCTCCGTGGGTGCGCTCCGGGGCGCGACCACCCTCTTCGGGCCGCTGAACGTGCTGTTCAACTCCGCGACCGCGTTCGCCCCGCCGGTCCTGGGGCGGCTGCGCGGCAAGCGGGCCACCGTCCGGGTGACGGCCCTGCTCGGCCTGGGGCTGGCCGCGGTCGGCGCGGGCTGGGGCGCCGTGCTGTACGCGCTCCCCGACCGGGCGGGCCGCGCCCTGCTCGGCGACACCTGGTCGGCGGCGTCCGCGCTGCTGCCCGCCACCGGGACCCAGTACGCCGTGATGGGGCTGGGCACCTGCGCGCTGCTCACCCTGCGGGTGCTCGCCCCGAAGGCCACGCTGTCGCTGCAGGTGGTGTACTCCCTGCTGGCGGTGGGGCTGCTGCTGGGCGGCTACGCGCTGTGGGGCGTGGCGGGCGCCGCGTGGGGCCTGGCGGGCGGCTCGGCGGCGAAGGCGACGGCGGGCTGGCTGCGCGTGGGCCGACTCCGAACACCCGCGCCCGAGCTCGCCCCCGCGGCCTAGTCGTTCCTCTCGGGTCGGGCCGGTGTGGTGCCGGTCCGGCCGGGGCCGTGCGCGCGCCAGGGCGTCTCCTCGGGCGTCGAACGTTTCCAGGGGCCGGTGGGCCGAGGGTGGTTGTGTTCGACGCCCTGCGGGGACGCCCCGGCACACACCCGACCCCGTCCGGCCCGGCGGGTACCCCTGAGCTGGGGAAACGCCCTAGACCGGCCGGACTGTCTCGACGGTGCCCGCGAGCCGGGCGCGTTCGGCGGCCAGTACCGTCAGGTGGCTGATCAGGGACTCCCGCGGGCCGGACTTCACCAGGCCCTGGTCGCCGGTGGCGACGGCGGCGACGAACGCGGCCATCAGCCCGGCGTCGCCGCCTCCGTGGCCGCCCGCGGCGTCCATCGATCCGCCGGTGGTCAGGTCGATCTGCTCCTCGGTGCGCGTGAGGAAGTCGTAGAGCATCAACCGCTTTCCGTCGCCGCGCAGTTCGCCGCGGGTGCCGAAGACGCGGGTCTGGCGGTCCGCCGATTCGGTGAAGGCGGTCATCGTGAAGGTGGCGGTGGCTCCGGAGGCGAACTCCATGGCCACCACCTGGTGGTCGACCACGTCGTTGTCGCAGGCGTACACGCACCGCCCGTACGGGCCCTCGCGCAGCGCCGTCTCCAGGGCCTGCGGGGCGAACTCGTCCACGACCACGCCCAGCGGCCAGCCTCGTTCACCGCGCGCGAGCCGCTCCCCGTACTCGCGCTTGGCGGAGTACGCGCAGGTGGTCTCCACCGTGCAGTCCAGACAGCGGTCGGCGGCGCCGGCCGGCCTGTTCTCCGGCCGGAAGTGCGAGAGGCGGCCGAAGCTGGAGACGCGTACGGGCGGCTGCCCGAGCACGTACTGCAGCCAGTCCAGGTCGTGGCAGGACTTGGCCATCAGCATGGAGGTGGCCTCGTCCTCGCGCCGCCAGTTGCCCCGGACGAACGAGTGGGCCTGGTGCCAGAAGCCGACCGGTTCCAGGTGCTGGACGCTGACGATCTCGCCGAGCGCGCCCGAGTCGACGACGCGCTTCAGCGCCTGGGTATAAGGGGTGTAGCGCAGGACGTGGCCGACCGCGAAGGTCACCCCGGCCTCCTCCACCGCCGCCACGATGCGCCGGCACTCCTCCTCGGTGAGCGCCATCGGCTTCTCCAGCATGATGTGGTAGCCGAGCGCGGCGAAGGCCAGGGCCGGTTCCAGGTGGTCCCGGTCCAGGGTGCAGATGAGGACCGCGTCCGCGATCCGGCCGCGGGCCGCCAGCTCCCGCCAGTCCGCCACCGCCGCCCCGGGGTCCAGGGCGTGGTCGGCCGCGAACCGGTCCCGCCGGATCCCGCGCGGCTCGGCCACCGCGACGACCCGGGCCCGGCCCGGATGGGCCAGGGCCCACCGGGCGTGACCGACGCCCCGGTCTCCGGCGCCTACCACTGCGAGCGTGACAACCGAGGACATCCGACCTGCTTCCCGAACCGGCGACCGACGCCGCGAAGGTAGCGACCCGCGCGGCGCGCGGGCAAGGGTGCGGCTCAGCGCATCGTGGCGGCCCGGTCCTGGCGGTACGTCGCCACGAGCGCGAGGCACAGCCCCGCGATGGCGACCCGCCCGGACGCCTGGAGCAGCGGCCCGCGCAGCAGGATGAAGGAGTACCCCGCGACCAGCGGGACCACCACCGAGATCAGGCTCCCGGGCGGGGACCGCCGGGTGGCGCGCTTCGCGTAGCGGCGGTCCACGCGGGCGGAGGCGTAGCCGATGCCGAGCAGCCCGGCCCCCATGCCCAACGGACCGAAGTCGAGCCAGAGTTCCGCCCAGATCGGGGAGGACAGGTTGGTGTTGACCGTGCCCATCCACTGGCCGACCATCACGCCCGTGTCGCGCGGCTTGCCGGGCCACACGGCGCGCGGCACCGCGAAGAAGACCGATCCCGCGAGCTGGCGCCCGTAGAAATGGCCGGGGCCGGAGTTCGAGAAGGTGATGGTGTTCGCGAACATGCCGATCTGGTCGTAGTCCTTGAGCGCCATGGGCTCCAGGAACGACGTGGTCTCGACCGGCTTGTAGTTCTTCTCGTCGTAGCGGAAGCGGTCCGCGAACGGGAAGACGAGCAGCGCGACGATCACCGCCATGGACAGCGCCACCCGGTACATCGCGGCGCTCACCGGGAAGACGGTGAACAGCAGCGCGAACAGGACCGTCAGGAACCAGTAGCGCGGGTTCGAGATCGGGTTGTTGACGACCAGGTTGAGGACCGCGAGCGCCGCCCAGGTGACGATGACCGACACCTTGCGGCGGGCGAACTTCGAGGTGATCAGCCAGCGCGTGTACAGCAGCAGCGAGAGCAGCGCCGGTACGGTGCCGAAACCGCGCAGCAGCGCCTGCCCGGCCTGGCCGTCGCCGTCGGAGATGCCCGCTTCCTGGATGCCCGCGATGATCTCCTGGCGGCTGGAGAAGAACACGGCCGGGCCGCCCAGCTTCATGACGAAGACGGCGCTGCACAAGAAGGAGACCGCGGTGAGCAGTTGCAGGCGCCGCCGGTGGGCCATGACCGGGCGCGAGGCCTTCTGCGAGCCGCCCGCGCGGCCGGTCGGCCGGTGGCGGGCCAGCAGGGCGCCGACGTCGAAGGCCAGACAGCCGAGCAGCACCAGCCCGATGGCGACGGTCAGATCGGAGCGGGGGCCGACGACCGGCGTCGGAACCCTGCCGAGGACGGCCTGTGCGAGCGGTGCCACGCCCATGGCCATGTAGACGAACAGCCAGAAGGAGCCCTGGAGCAGTTTGCGGCGGCTGGTGAGCACCATCGCGGAGAGCCGGGCGCCCGCGTACATGGTGAGCAGGAGCTGCAGCCAGAAGGCCGCGTCGCGCCGGCCCTCGCCGGTCTGGACGGCGACGAACAGCGGCAGGAAGACGGCGAATCCGAGGGCGAGGGGAACGGACAGCGCGCGGGAGAGAAGGGTGCGCGGGGTGGTGACCCTGCCCCACTGCCGCTCGTCCCCGGCGGCCGGCGGCGCGGGCGCGGAGGGGGGCTCGTGCACGTCCGTTGCCACTGCCGCCCCCAGCCCATGTGCCTGATCCGCGCGCAGTCTAGTCTGGGCGCGCGGCGCCAGGGGAGGCGCCGGGGTGGAGACGATCGGGGCTTTTCGTTGCGTGACCTTCCTGCCTTCACGCTGGCCGGATACGACAAGGGGCGCGGGCTGTTGACGCAGGCGCTCTGGTTCGCCGTCATGAACACGCTGTTCATGAGCTGGTTCTGTCCGGCACGGCTGCGGGTCGCGCTGCTGCGGGCCTTCGGGGCTCGGGTCGGCGAGGGCGTGCTGATCCGGCACCGGGTGCGGGTGCTGTGGCCCTGGAAGCTCACCGTCGGGGACCACACCTGGATCGGCGAGGGCGCCTGGCTGTTGAACCTGGAGCCGGTGACGATCGGCGCGAACGTGTGCCTCTCGCAGGAGGCCCTGCTGTGCACCGGCTCGCACGACCACCGGGCCGCCGACTTCCGCTACCGCAACGCGCCGATCACCGTCGAGGACGGCGCGTGGGTGGCGGTGCGGGCGACCGTGCTGGCCGGGGTGACCGTGGGGCGCTGCGCGGTCGCGGGCGCGGGCGCGGTCGTGCACCAGGACCTGCCGGAGCTGACCCTGCAGACCCAGGACGGGCGGCGCCGCCCGGTCGAGGAACCGAAGTGAGTACGGGTCCGGGCCTGCGGGTCCTGCACGCCGTCACCCTGCACTCCCCCTCGCACGCCTTCGGCGGGCCGGTCCGGGTCGCGCTGAACCTGGCCGAGGGGCTGCGGGCGCGCGGCCACGAGGCGCGGCTGCTGGCGCTCGGCGAGGGCTTCGGCAAGCCGTGGCCCACGGAGGTGGAGGGGGTTCCCGCCAAACTGTTCCCGGCCCGGCGGCTGCTGCCGCTCGGCTTCAGCGGGATCACCTCGCCCGCGCTGCTGGCCTCGGCCGGCCGCCTGGTGCGGGAGGCCGACGTGGTCCACGTCCACCTGGCGCGGGACCTGGTGACCCTGCCGGTGGCGCTGGCCGCGCTGCGGGCCGGCAAGCCGCTGGTGCTGCAGACCCACGGCATGGTGGACCCGAGCGGGAAGCTGCTGGCGAAGGTGCTGGACGCGGTGGCGGTACGCCGCCTGCTGCGCGGCGCGGACGCCGTGCTGTACCTGACCCCGTACGAGCGGGAGGGCCTGGAGGCGGTGGTGGGCGCCGTGCCGCTGGCGCGGGCCGTACGGCTGGTGAACGGGACCCCGGCGCAGGAGCCGCGGCCCCCGCTGGGCGGCCCGCCGCGGATCCTGTACTCGGCGCGGCTGCAGGCCCGCAAGCGGCCGGTGGACTTCGTGGACGCGGCGCCGGCGGTGCTGGCCGTGCACCCGGACGCGCGGTTCGTGGTCGCGGGCCCGGACGAGGGCGAACTGGCGGCCGTACGCGCGCGCATCGCGACGCTCGGCCTGTCGGACCGCTTCACGGTGCCGGGGGCGCTGTCCAGCGAGGCCGTACGGACGGAGCTGCGGCGCGCCGATGTGTACGTACTGCCGTCGGTGGACGAGCCGTTCCCGATGTCGGTGCTGGAGGCGCTGGCGGTGGGCGTGCCGGTGGTGCTGACGCACTCCAACGGGCTGGCCAAGGATGTTGCGCGGGCGGGAGCGGGGCGGGTCGTGGACCCGGGTGCGGAGGGGGTGGCCGCGGCGGTGCTCGCGCTGCTGGACCCTGCGGCCAACGGGGCGGCCTCGCGCGCGGCGCGGGTGCTGGCGGCGGAGTCCTTCTCGATGGACGCGGTCCTGGACGAGTTGCTGCCGGTATACGAGCGGGCCCTGCGGGGCTGACCCCACCCCGCCCTAACGCCGGCGAGAATCCAGCCCCTCCGGCGTTTGAGGAGCGGGGGTCCGGGGGCTGGCCCCCGGCAACGGCGCCGCGCCGAACCAGCCCGGAGCGGGCCGGGCCTTACGCGGGGATCCAGGCGTAGCAGCCGGACGAGGTGAACTCCGCCGTGCCCGGGGGGATCGCGGCCGTGATCCCCGTGCCCGGCTGCGGCGCCGCCTCGGGGCTCGCCGCGAGGACCGAGCCGTCCTTGCCCTTCGCCTCCCACTTGCACGTGGCGGCCTGGGTCAGCGCCCGGTACGTGCCCGCCGCAGGCGACTGGCGGGTGCCGTCGGGGAAGCCCTTCTCGGCCGCCGCGAGGATCGGCTTCTGCTCCGGGCACAGGAAGGTGATGGCGTCCTTCGCGCCCGCGATCTCCCCGGCGATGACCGATCCGGTCGCCGCGTCCTTGTCGCGCTTCGCCGTGCGCTCCACCCGATCGCAGGCCTCCTGGCCGCTCTGCAGGACGGCCGCCGGGTCCGTCTTCTCGGGGACCCGCCCGCTCAGGTACTGCTTCTCCTGCGCGGTGAAGGTGCCCGTCTTCGGGGTGAGCTTCGCGTCGGGCAGGACCGGGCCGGTCGGCTTGGCGTTCGGGTCGGTCGACGGCGCGGGGGTGTCCGCCGGTTCGGGGGCCGCGGAGGCGGCCGGGTGCTGGGCCTTCGGCTGCGCGCCGGAGTCGGCCTTGCCCCCGTCCGAACTGCAGGCGGTCAGCGTCAGGGCGGCGGCCAGCAGGACAGCAGCCGCTGCGGAGCGTCGGTACATCGGGTGGCTCCCGTACTTACGTGCTGGTTGGGACAGGGGTGCGGGGCCCGGCCGGGTGTGGCCGGGCCCCGCTCCTACGGCTACTTCGCGCCGAAGGTGAGCACCAGCTGCGGGGCGCCCTCCGCCGCGGTGGACTCCGCGGACCAGAGCCACAGCGGGTCGGTGCCCGTGCTGGTCAGGGCCAGGCTGTAGCTGCTGCCCAGCGCCGCGGAGAGCGTGGCGGTGTCCAGCGTGACGTTCTGGACCGCGGAGCCGTCCGGCACGCTCGCGATGCTGCCGAGCGAGGTGGTGCCCAGGGTGGGCTTGGTGTTGAAGGTGGTGCCCGCGCCGCTCCAGGTACCGGTGACCGGGACCACGGACACCTTGTCGGCGGTGCCGGCGCCCGGCTGCGTCGTGGTCTTGAACTGGAGGGAGGCCGACTTCAGGACCTGCCCGGCCGGGGCGGCCGGGAGGCTGAAGCGCATGTACGTCTCGTACGCCGAGGTGCCGCGCACCGCGAGCGAGGCGGAGGTGCCGTATGCGGCGCTCGGGGCGCCCTGGTTGATGTAGGTGTCCTCGGTCGGCTTGACCGTGGAGACCGTGTCGGTGGGGACGCCGGCCAGGTCGAAGTGGCTCTTGACCTGGGCCTGGGTGAGCGCCGACGGGTAGACGGCCGTCTCGTCGAGCTGGCCGGCCCAGTAGTTGCTCGTCGGGCGGTTCGGCCAGCCGGCGAGGTTGTCGCCGCCGGCGTGCCAGTAGCCCGCGTAGGCCGGCGAGCCGGTCACGTTCAGCGTGCCCTTGCTCTGGCCGTCGACGTACAGGGCCATGCCGCCGGGGCCCTGGGTGCCGACCACGTGGTGCCACTTGTTGTCGTTGTACGTGTCGAGCAGACCGGTGGTGATGGTCTTGGCCCCGCCGCTGTAGACGCCGAAGACCAGACGACCGGTGTTGGTCATGTAGATCTGCTTGTCGTACGTGCCGCTGCTGCGGGTGGTGTTGTTGCCGAAGCCGATCAGCTTGCCGCCGCGCGTGGTGTTCGTCTTGAACCAGGTCTCGACGGTGAAGGCGTTTCCGACCGTCTGGCGGTGGTCGCCGTACACCTGCTGGCTGGTCCCGTTGAAGCCCATCGCGGTGCCGGCGCCGGAGATGGCGCCGGGCGACTGGCGCAGGGCCGGGGCGTTGTACTGCAGACCGCTGGTGTTGCCGCTGGTGGAGGAGTCGGCGACGTACGGGCTGACGGTGTCGTCGTAGCGCCAGTACAGCTGGGCGCCGTCCGCGCGGACCTGGTTCGGGTACGCCTGGACCGCGGTCGGAACGGTCACCGAGGCGGTGGCCGACAGGGCGCTGGTGTTGCCCGCGCCGTCGGTCGCGGTCACGCGGTAGGTGTACGTCTGGCCGGCCTTGACCGTGGTGTCGTTCCAGGAGGCCTGGGGGCGCTCCCACTCCAGGGAGCTCGCGGTGACGGTGGCGATCGGGGTGGCCGAGCCGTTGCGGTAGATGCGGTACGTCAGCTTGCTGTCGTCCGCGTCGTAGCTGGTGCGCCAGCGGACCTGGGCCTCGCCGGGCTTGACGCTGCCGGCGCTGGCCACCGGGGTGGTGGGGGCGCCGCGGTCGCCGGTGGAGGCGAAGCGGGTCAGGCCCTGCTGCGGCTTGCCGTTGATGAGGGTGAACTCACCGCCGACCCACATGTACTTGACGTCGTTCTTCTCGGCCACGGCCATGACGCGCGGGCCGATGCCCTCGCCGATGCCGTCGTTGGCCGTGGGGTGCCAGCCGAGCTTGCCGGGGCTGCGCACGAAGCCGTCGACGGGCGCGGGGGCGGCGCCTTCCCAGTGGGTGCGCTGGGCCAGCAGGAAGTTCCGCTTGCCGTCGGGGAACTCCAGCTCGGTGGAGCAGTCGTGCGCGTGCGAGGAGCTGTACAGCACGCCCTGGTACGGAAGGACGAACTGGGTCGCGCCGAGGCAGCGGTCGCGCCACCGCTCGCTGAAGTCGCTGAGGTTCAGGGCGATGCGGCCGTCGAAGACGCCGCCGCCGGAGCCCTCGTTGCCGGTGTAGAAGCCGCCGTTGTCGTCGGTGGAGATGTCCTTGACGACCGAGTTCGACGGGATGTTGGTGTAGGTCTTGGTGACGGCGCCGGTGCCGGCGTCGACCACGGCCAGGGCGTGGCTGGTCTTGCCGTTGACCGTGAAGAAGTCGCCGCCCAGCAGCACGTTCTTGCCGTCGGGGGTGACCTCGACGGCGCGGCCCGGCTCGTCGACGTCGGCGACGAACGGCTTGACCGCTCCGGAGGCCGCGTCGACCGCGGCGAACCGCTCGCGGGTCTGGCCGTCGACGGCGTTGAAGTCGCCGCCCGCGTACAGGGTGTCGTCGCTGACGGCGAGCGCGCGGACGGTGGCGGGGAAGCCCGGGTGGAACGAGGCCTTGGGGGTGCAGCTCGCGATGTCGATCGCCGCGAGGCTGGAGACCGGGGTGCCGTTGACCGCGCCGAAGGAACCGCCCGCGTAGAGGGTCTTCTTGTCCTTCGACACGACCAGTGCGCGCACGGTCGCGGTGCCGTCGCTGATGGTGAAGGCCAGCTTGCAGGAGGTGGGGTTGCCCGTCGCGGCGTCGAGCGCGGCGAAGTTCACGGCCTCCTGCTCGGTTCCGGCGGTGCCGTCCGGGGGGCGCACGGCGGAGAAGGTGCCGCCGGCGAAGACGGTGCCGTTCGCCTCGGCCATCGCCCAGACGATGCCGTTCGGCTGCCAGGTGGGCAGCTCGTCGGCGGTGAAGGCCACCGGCGGCGTGATGGCGGACGCCGCCGGCATCAGCACCAGGCCTATGCCGGCGCCCGCACCGGCCAGTGACAGGACGAGGGCAGCAGTCAGCCCTCTGGATCTACGCATGAGCCCCCCAGGGCAACGGCCCGGTTTGATGGCTGGAACTGTCCGAACAGCCGTATGTACAGCCGCACACTAGGGCTCGCGAATCGGCCCGGTCACCGTGCTTGACCCATTGCATACCAACTTGGAATCAACGGGTTCCGCAGGGCGGGTGCACTCCGGACATACGGCAGGCATGCCCCCGGTCGTACCTGACGGTGTGACCGGGACACGGCAAATCGTAGGTGAAATATATGGGTTCAGCGGTCGATGCGGACCGTCGCACCGGCCAGTTGGTCCTCGACATGGCGGACGTCGGCGTCGACCATGATGCGGGCCAGCTCCGCGACCATGACCGTCGGCTTCCAGCCGAGCAGCCGCTCGGCCTTGGAGGCGTCCCCGATCAGCGCGTCGACCTCGCTCGGGCGCTCGTACTTGGGGTCGTAGCGCACGTGCTCGTTCCAGTCGAGACCGGCGTGGTCGAAGGAGGCCTCGACGAACTCGCGGACGGTGGCGGCCACTCCGGTGGCGACCACGTAGTCACTGGGCTCGTCCTGCTGGAGCATGCGCCACATGGCGTCCACGTACTCGGGGGCGTAACCCCAGTCGCGGACGGCGTCGAGGTTCCCGAGGTAGAGCCTGTCCTGGAGTCCGGCCTTGATGCGGGCGACCGCGCGGGTGATCTTGCGGGTCACGAAGGTCTCGCCGCGGCGCGGGGACTCGTGGTTGAAGAGGATCCCGTTGACGGCGAACATGTCGTACGCCTCACGGTAGTTCACGGTGGTCCAGTACCCGAACACCTTCGCGGCGCCATAGGGGCTGCGCGGGTGGAAGGGGGTCCGCTCGTTCTGCGGGGGCGGGGTGGCGCCGAACATCTCGGAGGACGAGGCCTGGTAGATGCGGGTGTCGACACCGCTGGCCCGGATGGCCTCCAGGAGGCGCAGCGCGCCGAGGCCGGTCACGTCGCCGGTGTAGAGCGGGGCGTCGAAGGAGACGCGGACGTGCGACTGGGCGCCGAGGTTGTAGACCTCGTCGGGTCGTATCTCGCGCAGCAGGTTCACCAGGGCGACGCCGTCGGCGAGGTCGGCGTGGTGCAGGACGAAGGACCGGTTGGCCGTCTGCGGGTCCTGGTAAATGTGGTCTATGCGCTCGGTGTTGAAGCTGGAGGACCGCCGCACGAGCCCGTGCACCGTGTAGCCCTTGGAGAGCAGCAGCTCGGAGAGGTACGAGCCGTCCTGTCCCGTGACGCCGGTGATCAGTGCGGTCTTGCCCATGTGGTGCCCCCTGGGGTGTGTTGCTGCTCGTCGCTGGTCGGCGCTGGTCGTGGCGCCGAGCGGGCTGTCCCCCCGCCCCGGCGCCTGCGCACCTGTCCCTGAGGACAGGATGGGTACCGTACAACCAACTCCCGCCCGGCGTCCGCACCCCCGCCACTCCCGCCACAACGGGCTGGCATCATCGGCGGTATGACACGTACGCCTCTCCTGCCCCCGAACGCCCGCGTCTTCGTCGCGGGACACCGCGGCCTCGTGGGGTCCGCGGTCGCCCGTCGGCTGACCGCCGACGGCCACGAGGTGCTCACCCGCGGCCGCGCGGACCTCGACCTGCGGGACGCCGCCGCGACCGGGGCGTACCTGAAGGACGTCCGCCCGGACGCGGTCGTGCTGGCCGCGGCCAAGGTCGGCGGGATCATGGCCAACAGCACCTACCCGGTGCAGTTCCTGGAGGAGAACCTCCGGATCCAGCTCAGCGTGATCGCCGGCGCGCACGCCGCGGGCGTCGGCCGGCTGCTGTTCCTCGGATCGTCCTGCATCTACCCCAAGCTGGCCCCGCAGCCCATCCACGAAGACGCCCTGCTCACCGGCCCGTTGGAGCCGACCAACGAGGCGTACGCGCTGGCGAAGATCGCCGGCATCGTCCAGGTCCAGTCGTACCGCAAGCAGTACGGGGCCTCGTACATCTCGGCCATGCCGACGAACCTCTACGGTCCGGGCGACAACTTCGACCTGGCGTCCTCACACGTGCTGCCCGCCCTGATCCGGCGGTTCCACGAGGCCGCCGCGGCGGGCCGCGAGGAAGTCACCCTGTGGGGATCGGGCACCCCGCGCCGGGAGTTCCTGCACGTGGACGACCTCGCGGCGGCCTGCGCGGTGCTGCTGGAGTCGTACGACGGCGACGAGCCCGTCAACATCGGCTGCGGCGAGGACCTGACCATCAGGGAACTGGCCGAAACGGTCGCCGAGGTGACCGGCTTCCGCGGCCGGCTCGCCTGGGACACCTCCAAGCCGGACGGAACCCCCCGCAAGCTGCTGGACGTGGGCCGTCTGACCTCGCTCGGCTGGAAGCCCGGCATCCCGCTGCGCGACGGCATCGCGGCGACGTACCGGTGGTGGCTGGGCGGGCAGAGCGGCTGAGCCCGCCCGGACCGTTCAGTACGCTCCGCGACCGTCGACCACGGCGCGGAGCGTGCGGCCCATGACGTCGACGTCACTGGTGAAGGACCAGTTGTCGACGTACTGCAGGTCGAGCTGGATCGTTTCGTCCCACGACAGGTCGGAGCGCCCGCTGATCTGCCACAGCCCCGTCATCCCGGGCCGCACGGCGAGCCGGCGCAGCTCGACCTCGTCGTACTTCGCGACCTCCTCCGGCAGCGGCGGTCGCGGGCCGACCAGCGACATGTGGCCGGTCAACACATTGATCAGCTGCGGCAGTTCGTCCATCGAGGTGCGGCGCAGCAGCCGGCCCACGCGCGTCACACGGGGGTCGCGGCGCATCTTGAACATCAGGCCGTCGTTCTCGTTGGCCCCGGACAGCTCGGCCTTCTGCGCATCGGCGTCCACGACCATCGTGCGGAACTTCCACATGGTGAACGGGGCCCCGCCGCGGCCGACGCGCCGCTGCCGGTAGAAGGCCGGGCCGCGCGAGCCGAAGCGGATGGCGAGGACGATCCCGAGGAAGAGCGGCGCGAGCAGGACGAGCCCGGCCGCTGCTCCCGCCCGGTCCAGGGCGGACTTGAGCAGGGGCTGCACGCCCCGGCTGACGGGCGGCGCGACCCGCAGTACGGCGAGCCCGCCCGCGGAGAGGGTCTGCAGCCGCTTGACGGAGATCTCCACGAGCCCCGGGAAGACGGCGAGTTCGAGTCCGGCGTCGTGCAGGGCCCAGGCGACCCGGCGCAGCCGCTCCCCCGCGATCCGCGCCCCGGGGGCCACCAGGACCAGGTCGGCGCGGAGGCCGCCGACGGCGCCGAGCACGGCGGCGGAGTCGCCGTTCGGGGCCTTGGGCATGTCGGCGCCGAGCCGGGCGGCCACGGGCACCCCGCTGCCGAGCGGGCCGTCGCCGACCGGGACGACGCCGACGACGACGTACGGGTGGTCGGTGCGCGAGGCGAGGTGCGCGATCACGTCCTCGGCGGCGTCGGGCTCGCCCACGACCAGGACCCGGCTGACGGCCTGGGCTTCGCGGCGGGCGGCCGACAGATGACGGTACGTCAACTTGTGGCAGGTGACGGTGATGAGGAGGGTGGGCAGCAGCGCGGCCAGTGCGGACAGCCGGGGCGTGTGCTCCTCGGTCACCACGCGGGCCACGGCCAGCACGCCGATCAGAATCAGCCAGTCGTGTACGACGGGCAGCACTCCGCGGGACTCGCCGAGGACCCGGGTCGCATAGCGCCGGCGCAGCGCCTGCACGCCGGTCCACGCGAACGCGGCGGCGAGGGCGCAGGCGAGGGGTCGTACCTGATGGGCCGCCCGGAAGGCGAGTCCTACGGGTACGGCGGCTCCCAGGAAGTCGGCGACGAGGGCCGCGGGCAGGTACCACCGGGCCTTGTCACCGAGGCTCCGCGCGGGCACCAGGGTGCCACGGGCCGTCCTGGCCACTCTTTGCTCAGGAATATGGACATGCCTCATGGGCCCCCCTGGCACGTGGTCTACGACAGTGGCGAGCGTCCGCGGCTTCCCCAGGCAACGGACATCTCACGCACCGAGAAACAGTACGACAAACGCCAGTACGGTAACCGCCGTTTGGGACAACCTGACCTCCCGCCGCCCGAGCGCCGGCGGCCGGCAACGGCCGCTCCGAAGCCGGACCCCGGCCCCGGCATGCGAATGTGAACAGTCCGGATACCGGATATGTCGGTTCGGACAACGAACCGTTTTTGGCCAATCGTTTGACGCGGTCCTGACATTTTCCCGCGCGAGTGGCACTCTTCGACCGTTCATCGCACCAGCCCTGTTCTGCCCGGAGGCCCACCCAGCCATCCGGAACCCCCCTTGCAGAAGGAGTCTGCGTTGAGTCCCACCCCCCAAAGGCGTGCCACCGCGGTCGGCGCGCTGTTGGCCACGGCAGCCCTGCTCGCCGTCGGCATACAGGCCGGAACCGCAACCGCCGACGCCACCGCGTCGCAGGCACCCGCGGCCGCCAAGTCCAACCCGGGCGCGGCCAACCTCAAACTCAGCGCTTCGGAGCGTGCGACGCTCCTCGCCGAGGCCAACTCGACCACCGTGCAGGCCGCCAAGGCGCTCGGCCTGGGCAGTGGCGAGAAGCTCGTCGTCCGTGACGTGGTCAAGGACGCCGACGGCACCACGCACACCACGTACGAGCGCACCTACGACGGTCTGCCCGTGCTCGGCGGTGACCTCACCATCCACGCCAAGGACGGCGTCACCAAGTTCGTGACGAAGGCCACCAACCACGAGATCAAGGTGGACACCACCGCCACGGTCACCCCGGCCGCCGCCGAGACCCAGGCGCTCTCCGCCGCCAACGCCGAAGGCGCCAAGGACGCCAAGGCCGCCAAGAACGCCCGCAAGGTGGTCTGGGCCGCCGAGGGCGCTCCGGTCCTCGCGTTCGAGACCGTCGTCGGCGGCCTCCAGCACGACGGCACCCCGAGCGAGCTCCACGTGGTGACCAACGCCAAGACCGGTGCGAAGATCACCGACTGGCAGGCCATCGAGACCGGCACCGGCAACACCATGTACAGCGGCCAGGTCACCATCGGCACCTCGCAGTCGGGCAGCAGCTACACGCTGAACGACGCCACCCGCGGCGGCCACAAGACGAACAACCTCAACCGGGCCACCTCCGGCACCGGCACGCTCTTCTCCGGCCCGGACGACGTCTGGGGCAACGGCCTGCCGGCCAACCTGGAGACGGCCGCCGCCGACGCCCACTACGGCGCCCAGGTGACGTGGGACTACTACAAGAACGTCCACGGCCGCAACGGCCTGCGCAACGACGGGGTCTCCCCGTACAGCCGGGTCCACTACGGCAACAACTACGTGAACGCCTTCTGGGACGACAACTGCTTCTGCATGACCTACGGCGACGGTGACGGCAACGCCAAGCCGCTCACCTCCACCGACGTGGCCGCGCACGAGATGACCCACGGTCTGACCTCGGTCACCGGCAACATGACCTACAGCGGTGAGCCCGGCGGCCTGAACGAGGCGACCTCCGACATCTTCGCGGCGGCCGTCGAGTTCTACGCCAACAACCCGCAGGACGTCGGCGACTACCTGGTCGGCGAGAAGATCGACATCCGCGGCAACGGCACCCCGCTGCGCTACATGGACAAGCCGAGCAAGGACGGCAGCTCCAAGGACGCGTGGTACTCGGGCATCGGCTCCATCGACGTCCACTACTCCTCGGGCCCGGCCAACCACTGGTACTACCTGGCCTCCGAGGGCTCGGGCGCCAAGGTCGTCAACGGCGTGAGCTACGACTCGCCGACCTCCGACGGCCTCCCGGTCACCGCGATCGGCCGTGACGCCGCCTCGAAGATCTGGTTCCGCGCGCTGACCACCGGCCTGTTCCGGTCGAACACCAACTACGCGGCGGCCCGTACGGCCACCCTGCAGGCGGCGGCCGACCTGTACGGCGCCGGCTCGGCGACCTACAACAACGCGGCGAACGCCTGGGCGGCCATCAACGTCGGCCCGCGCATCGTCAACGGCGTCTCGGTCACCAACCCGGGCAACCAGAACACCGTCACCGGCAGCGCCGTCAGCCTCCAGATCCAGGCCACCAGCACCAACGCCGGTGCCCTGAGCTACGCGGCGACCGGTCTCCCGGCCGGCCTCTCGATCAACTCCTCGACCGGCCTGATCACCGGTACCGCCAACACCGCGGGCACGTCCAACGTGACCGTGACGGTGACGGACTCCGCGAACCAGACCGGCACGGCGTCGTTCACCTGGACGGTCGGCACCCAGCAGCAGACCGTCTTCGAGAACACCACGGACTACGCGATCAACGACAACTCCACCGTCGAGTCGCCGATCACCGTGAACCGCACCGGCAACGCGCCGAGCACCCTCAAGGTGGACGTCAACATCATCCACACCTACATCGGGGACCTGAAGGTCGACCTGATCGCCCCGGACGGCAGCGTCTACAACCTGCACAACCGCTCCGGCGGCAGCGCTGACAACATCATCAAGTCCTACACGGTCAACGCCTCCTCCGAGGTGGCCCAGGGCGTGTGGAAGCTGCGTGTCAACGACAACGCGAACATCGACACCGGCAAGATCGACAGCTGGAAGCTCACCTTCTAGCCCCCACCGGGGTCCGATGAGCACCCGCTGAACCGCAAGACACGGGGCCGCCCGGGAGAAGACCTCCCCGGGCGGCCCTGTCCCATCCACTCGGGACCACCGCCCCCCGGTCCGGGGACCTTCGCCACGGGCCCGCGCCCGCCCGCACGGGGACACTGAGAACGAGCGAACCTACGCAGCCGTAGGTTCGGGTGACCCACCGAGTGACGGACGTGCCCCATGCCCCAGCCCCCCACGAACGGTCCCGCCGCGCAGCGCCCCTGGCTGATCCAGGGCGGCATGGGCGTCGGGGTCTCCGGCTGGCGGCTGGCCAAGGCCGTCTCCCGCGAGGGACAGCTCGGCGTGGTCTCCGGGACCGCGCTGGACGTCGTACTGGCCCGCGTCCTGCAGACCGGCGACCCGGGCGGGCACGCCCGGCGCGCGCTGGCCGCCTTCCCGCTCCCCGAACTCGCCCAGACCGCGCTCGACTGCTACTTCCGCGCGGACGGCCCGGGCGAGGGCGTCCCCATGCGGACCACCCCGCGGCTGCGCGCGACGGGCGGGGTACCGGCCGAAATCCTCACCGTCCTCGGCAACTTCGTCGAGGTCTGGCTCGCGAAGGAGGAACCAGGGGGCACCTCCCGGACGAAGTCTGGGGGCGGCGTCGTCGGCATCAACTACCTGGAGAAGATCCAGCTGGCCACTGCCCCCGCGATGTTCGGCGCGATCCTGGCAGGCGTCGACTACGTGCTCGTGGGCGCGGGAGTCCCCGGTCAGATCCCTGCCCTCGCCTCGCGACTGGCGCGCTGTGAACCCTGCGTGACGAAGATCGCCGTCGAGGGCGACGAGACCCCGCTGGACCACCTCTTCGATCCGGCCGCGCTGCTCGCAGGGCACCTGCCCGGCCCGCTGCGCCGCCCGGACGTACTGGCCATCGTGTCGCTGCCGGTGCTGGCCGCCTACCTCGCCCGCGACGAGGCGACCCGCCCCGACGGCTTCGTGATCGAAACCAGCCAGGCCGGCGGGCACAGCGCCCCGCCGCGCGGGCCGATGAAGCTCGACGAGCAGGGCGAGCCGGTGTACGGGCCGCGCGACCACCCCGACCTCGCCAGGATGGCGGCCCTCGGGCTGCCGTTCTGGCTGGCCGGCGGCCAGGCCTCCCCGGAGGCGGTGGCCGCCGCGCGGGCCGAGGGGGCCGCCGGGGTACAGGTCGGCAGCGCCTTCGCCCTGTGCGAGGAGTCGGGGATGGCCCCCCACCTGCGCGCGGAGCTGCGCGGCCGGTCCCTGGCCGGCACCCTCACCGTCCGTAACGACCCCGACGCCTCACCGACCTCGTTCCCCTTCAAGGTGGCCGAGCTCCCGGGCACGGTCTCGGAACCCGAAGTGGCCGCGGCCCGGCGCCGGGTGTGCGACCTGGGCTTCCTCCGTACGCCCGTACGCGGGCCACGCGGCCTGGTCTACCGGTGCGCGGCCGAGCCCGTGGCCGCGTACGTCCGCAAGGGCGGGGACCCGGCCGACGCGAAGGGCCGCCAGTGCCTGTGCAACGGGCTGCTGGCCACCATCGGCCTGGCCCAGCGGCGGCCCGGCGGCCGGGTGGAGCCGCCGCTGGTGACCATCGGCAAGGACCTGTCGTTCCTGCCGGAGCTCTCTCCCGCCGCCGAGCCGTACGCGGCGGCGGACGTGGTGAACTGGCTGGCGGCCGGCGTCGTCAGCCCCGCGGGACGACCCTGACCGTGCGGCGCCGGGTCAGCCGGTGGCCCCGAAGATCCTCCCGAAGAAGCCCTCGTCACCGCCACCGTTCCAGCCGCCGTTGCCGCCCCCGCCACCGTTCCAGCCGCCGTTGCCGCCGCCACCGCCGTCCCAGTCACCGTTGCCGCCACCTCCACCACCGTTCCAGCCACCGCCTCCGTTCCCTCCGTTCCCTCCGTTCCCTCCGTTCCCTCCGTTCCCTCCGTTCCAGTCGTGCCGGCCGTCGCCGCCCCGCCCGTCCGGCTTGAAGAAGACGGAGACGACCTCCACGTTCCGCGCCCGCTCGCCCGGCTCCAGCACCGTCTCCGCCTCGCCGTTGCAGCCGCGGTTGCCGAAGAGCACGGCCAGCGACTCGGTGTCGTTCCACACCTCGATGGCGGGCTCGTCCCGGGAGGTGTGCGTCAGCACGTAGCAGGTGTCGTTCTCCTGGGGCCGGATCTGCCCGCTGCGCTCCACGCCGGCCTCGTCCAGGAACCGGTAGTGCAGCGTGCCCAGGTCCCGGCCGTCGAAACCGTCGGCCAGTGACGGCCCGGCGGTGGGCAGGACGAGCGCGGCAGCGCCGACGAGCACGGCGGCGGCGGTAGTACGAAGACGCATGGGGAAAGTCCGTTCCTCGGGTCCGCGGACGCCGGTTCCGCCCGGCCTCCGCGGGCAGCGTAGGAGCGCGAAGGCCTGCCGAATCGATTCAGCAGCCCGGTCGCGCCCGTGGTTCACCCATGAGGCCGGGAATCCTCCGTGACCGCGCCCGGCCCCGTCCGGGCCCGACCCCCGGCCGGCCCGCCCCCTCGCGGGCCCGAGCGCAGCGTCAAGCGGGCCGGGATGCTCGTGGAGGACGGGCGGCTGGTGGACCCGCCGCCCGCCCCCTGACACGGGCCCGCCGCGGCTACCGCAGCAGTACGCCGCCCCCCGCGTCCGAGTCCACCGGGGCGGCGACCAGGCCCAGTTCGGCCGGGGTCGCCAGCAGCGGGTGCGCCGGCAGGATCCGTACCGTGTAGCCGAAGGGACCCGTGCGGTCGAGGGCGAGCGGGCCCTCGTACACCCAGCGCCCCTCCAGGTCGGGCCCGGCGGCCGGCTTGAGCGGGAAGCTCCGCCCGTCGCGGATCACGTCCTGCGGGTCCACCCGGCCCGCGAAGGCCTGCACCTCCACGTCCTCGGGGGCGAGGGCGTCCAGCGACACCTGCACCCGCAGGGTGAGGGTGGCCCCCAGCTCGGCGGTGCCGTTCACGGGAGCCGCGGCCAGCGCCTCCACGTGCTCGACGCCCACCCGCGGCCAGGCGGCCCGGACCCGCCCCTTCCACCAGGCCAGGTCGCGCGCCGCCTCGGGGGTCAGGGCCCGGTGGGCGCGCGCGGCCGGGGTGTAGAGCCGTTCCACGTACTCGCGCACCATCCGCCCCGCCAGCACCTTCGGCCCCAGCGAGACCAGGGTGCGCCGGACCATCTCGATCCACCGCACGGGGAGCCCGGTGCGCCCGACCCGGTCGTAGAAGCGGGGCGCGACCCGGCCCTCGATCAGCTCGTAGAGGGCGCCCGCCTCCAGCTGGTCGCGCCGGTCCTCGTCCGCGCCCAGCCCGTCGGCGGTGGGGATGGCCCAGCCGAAGTCGGGCTCGAACCACTCGTCCCACCAGCCGTCCAGCACCGACAGGTTGAGGCAGCCGTTCAGCGCGGCCTTCATCCCGCTGGTCCCGCAGGCCTCCAGCGGCCGCAGCGGATTGTTCAGCCAGACGTCGCAGCCCGGGTAGAGCTTCTGCGCCATGGCCATGCCGTAGTCGGGCAGGAAGACGATCCGGTGCCGCACCCGCGGGTCGTCCGCGAACCGCACCAGCTCCTGCACGAGCCGCTTCCCGCCGTCGTCCGCCGGGTGGGCCTTGCCCGCGACCACGATCTGCACCGGCCGGTCCGGGTCCAGCAGCAGCCTGCGCAGCCGCTCCGGGTCGCGCAGCATCAGCGTGAGCCGCTTGTAGGAGGGCACGCGCCGGGCGAAGCCGATGGTCAGCACGTCCGGGTCGAGTACGGAGTCCACCCAGCCCAGTTCGGCGTCGGCGGCCCCGCGCTGGCGCCAGGAGGCGCGCAGCCGGTCGCGCACCTCCTGCACGAGCTGCTCGCGGAGCACCCGGCGCAGGTCCCACACGTCCTGGTCGGAGATGTCGGCGACGGCGTCCCAGCGCTGGGAGCCGCCCACCGACAGGGCGTCCTCGGTGCGGCCGGCCCCGATCTGGCGGGCCCCGAGCCGCACGACCTCCGGCGCCACCCAGGTCGGGGCGTGCACTCCGTTCGTCACCGACGTGATGGGCACGTCGGCCGGGTCGAAGCCGGGCCAGAGCCCCGCGAACATCTCCCGGCTGACCGCGCCGTGCAGGGTGGACACCCCGTTGGCCCGCTGCGCCAGCCGCAGCCCCATCACGGCCATGTTGAACACCCCGGGATCGCCGCCGGGATAGCTCTCGGCGCCGAGCTCCAGGATCCGCTCGACCGGTACGCCCGCCAGCTCCCCGCCCTCCCCGAAGTGCCGGGCGACCAGGGACCGGTCGAACCGGTCGATCCCGGCCGGGACGGGGGTGTGCGTGGTGAACACGGTCCCGGCGCGGACCGCCTCGACGGCGGCGTCGAAGCCGAGGCCCTGCACCCGCTCCAGTTCCCTTATGCGCTCCAGCCCCAGGAACCCGGCGTGCCCTTCGTTGGTGTGGAACACCTCGGGGTCGGGATGCCCCGTGATCGCGCAGTACGCGCGCACCGCGCGCACCCCGCCGATGCCCAGCAGCATCTCCTGGAGCAGCCGGTGGTCGCTGCCGCCCCCGTAGAGCCGGTCGGTCACCTCGCGGGCGGCGGCGTCGTTGTCCTCGACGTCGGAGTCCAGGAGCAGCAGGGGTACCCGCCCGACGCGGGCCTGCCAGATGTGCGCGTGCAGGGCCCGCCCGCCGGGCAGCGTCAGCGACACGCGGGCCGGTGCCCCGTCCCCCTCCCGCAGCAGTCCGACCGGGAGTTCGTTCGGGTCGAGCACGGGATACTGCTCCTGCTGCCAGCCGTCCCGCGACAGCGACTGCCGGAAGTAGCCGTGCCGGTAGAGCAGTCCCACCCCGATGAGCGGGACGCCGAGGTCGCTGGCGGCCTTGAGGTGGTCGCCCGCGAGGATGCCGAGGCCGCCGGAGTACTGGGGCAGGGCGGCGGTGATCCCGAACTCGGGCGAGAAGTAGGCGATCCCGGCGGGCAGCTCCGCGCCGTTCTCCCGGCTCTGGTACCACCTCCCGCCGTTCACGTAGTCATCGAGGTCGGCGGCAACGACGGCGAGCCGCCGCAGGAACCGCCGGTCGCCCGCCAGTTCGGCGAGCCGGGCGGCGGAAACGGACCCGAGCAGCCGGACGGGATCACCGCCGGCGGCCTGCCAGCCCTCGGGGTCGACGGATTGGAAGAGTTCGCGGGTCTCGGCGTGCCAGGACCAGCGCAGATTGCGCGCGAGGTCGTTGAGCGGCAGCAGGGTCTCCGGGAGGACGGGGCGCACGGTGAATCGACGGATAGCCTTCACACGTTCCACCTTCGCAGGGGATTGCGGATCGGAGCGGGCTCACCACGCTGTGTGCCCACGCATCACTCCCGGAAGGCTAAGACTTGTTCCACAAATCACCAGAGGGCGAGCTGAGGATTGCGGCCGGGGCGGTGTCCGGGCTTTCCGGCGTGGTCACGCACAGGGCGTGTCTCATCCGGGGTTGCTCGGGGCCGCTGTCCGGCGGTTCGGTGAGCAGAGGTCCCGCGCTGGGGCGGGACTGCCACGCGACCAGCGCCCCGAGGGGTGTTCTGGCACGGTGTGGTTGACTCACGCAGGGCTTCTTCCAGCCCTTCTCCGTACGTGATCTGTGCGTGCCGGGACATCGTTGTGTCCAGGTACGCGGTCCTGGGGTCGTCCACGTCGGTGAGGCCGACGAACGCGCCCAGCGCGGCAGACACGAGATCCCGCTTACCGGTCAGGCCGCAGGCGGTGCACTTGTGTTCCCGGTCCCGCAACCCCTTGTTGACACGCTCCCCGCACAGGCACTGCTGGGACAGGGCCGTGGACCAGGTTGAGGCGCGGATGAGCCGTCCTCGCGCTGCCCGGCATTCGCGGTCGAGGGCGGCGATGAGCAGACCGGGGGTGGTCTGGGACAGGCGTTTGCCCCACAGCCGGTACCAGGTTCGGATGTCACAGTCCTCCACCACAAGCATCGGGCCGTGGGCGGCGATGATCTGCCGGGCCACGTCGCGGGCGCGGTGACGCCGGTGCTCTGCCGCAGACGCGGCATGCTCGGCCTGGCGGGCGCGCACCTGGTAGTAGTTGACGGACAGCCGGTCGCTACGGAACGCCTGCTTCGGCACCCCGTCCGACCGGGCAGCGCGGGCACCGCCCGGCACGGTGACTGCCTTTTCGGGCAGGCCTTTGGCGGTCCGCCGTTCGGCGCGTCGAGTCTGGTTCTTCGAGAGCCCGTACTGCGCGGTGTTCGTCGCCCTGCGGGAGCGTTCCAGCGCCCGCGCCCGTCCGCGCTGCTTCTTTGCCTGTTTCTCCAGCAAGGCGCGATCGGCGTCGGTGAGGGTGATCTCGGTGGACGCCGGGGAACCAGTGGCGGTGTCCATGCTGGCGGGGAAGGAGACGATGGAGAGGTTGGAGACGTTGCCGTCGACTCCACCGATCCGGTCCAGGGCGGCCGCCTGTTCGCGCATGGCGCAGACGGCTGGGGCCGTGTAGCCGGGGCCGAGGATCATCAGGTGCGCCTCGTACACCCAGCCGCCCGACGCGGATGCCTTGCGGCGGCGGACGAGATCGACCTTGTGCCAGCGGGCGGGGTTGGTGAGGAAGTGTTCGACGCGGGCGTACTGGCCGGGCTTCTGCGGCACCCGGACCGGCAGCACGAGGTCACCGGCCGCACTGTCGGGTCCGCCCGCGAAGACGACGGCGAGGGGGCCGGCGTGGTCCCACCACGTAGCCTTCCGCATCAACGGCTCTCCGGATGCGGTGGCCTTGCCGGTGGGCACGGTGCCGGTGGAAAGCTCGGGCTTGGGCATCCGGCGGGGCTGCATCAGCGGGTGCCGGCCGCCCTCGGTGTAGGCCATGGCATGGCCGTGGAGAGTACCGACGAGGCGGAAAGTCTCCCACTTGTTCGCGATGGTGTGGGAGCGAGCGCGGCCGGGGATCCGGGTGAAGTCGCGCCAGCGGCCGGTCTTCGGCCGTCCGAAGAGGTGGCCGGTCGCGTCGGGGAACAGATGCCGCTGCACCCCGTTCCATACCTCGTCGGCCATGTGCATCGCCAGGGCTTTTGAGGCGTGGTGCTTGAGGTGCCCGGAGGCTTCCAGGTGCTTGTACGCGCACCGCTCCAGTGCCTCACGGGACAAGCCGAGACGCTGCCGGACCGTCTTCGCCCCAACGCGGTCGCGTTCGCGCTTCGCCGCCCAGTACGCATCGACCCTCTCGCGGGCATCTCGCTGGACGGCCCGTTTGATGCTCCACATCACGCCGAACAGCTTGTTCAGCCGGGCGAGGTCGGCGGGATCGGTGACGGCCAGCGGCAACACCATCACCGACACCATCCCGTCATCGGGCTTGGTCCACTTCGGGGCTTTGTTCTTCCCCCGGAACTTCCGAGTCTGGGCAGCCTGCATCACCATCACCCCCCGTCATGGATTGGCCGACCTGCGACACGCTACGTGATTGCCTCGGCTACTACAGCCGAAGTCGGAATGCGGTCGCCCGCTGCTCGCTCGGGCTGAGTCCGTACGCCTCGCGGAAGGCGCGGCTGAAGACGGCCGCGCTGCCGAAGCCCCAGCGGGCGGCGATGGCGCCGATGGGGCGGGAGAGGAGTTCGGGGCGGGTCAGGTCGGCGTGGCAGCGCTCCAGGCGGCGCAGCCGGATGGTGGCGGCGACGCTGTCCTCCTGGTCCTCGAACATCTGGTGCAGCCGCCGCACCGAGATGTGGTGGCGGTCGGCGATGAGCTGCGGGGTCAGGCCAGGGTCGCCGAGGTTGTGGTCGATGAAGGAGTTGATGCGCTCCATCAGGACCCGGCCGCGCGACTCCGACGGCAGGTCGTCGTAGGTGTCGCTGCGCTCGGCGAGGCAAGCACTGATCAGGTCGAGGGCGACCCGGCCCAGCCGGCTCCGCTCGCCGGGCCCGCATTCGGCCGCGTGGGTTTCCAGCGTGGTCATGAATCCGGCCAGGATCGCGCCCATGCCCGACTCGCCGGAGATCCGCTGGGCGAGCAGCCGGTCCATCTTGTCGGAGGGGAGGGGCAGCTCGCTCCTGGGCATCTGGATGACGATGTTCCGGATCGAGCGGTCCTCGCTCCGGGCCCCGGCGCCGTTGGGGTGTGCGGTGTCGAGGAGCACCATGTCACCGGGGTTCAGTTCGGATGCGTTGCGGTTCTGCTCGATCCACATGGGGGATCCGGTGACGAGCGAGAACTGATACCGCTCCGGGTCGTTCTGTCTGACCTGTGCGGGTGTACGCCGCGACCGGCACGGGGTGCACTCGAAAGTGGACAGCACGACGGGGTCCAGATCGATCGCGCCGGCCTCCGCCCGGAAACCTCCGGCGGCCATGGGCCCGTGGAGCTCGGTGGGCGCCAGCTCGTTGGCGACGACGTCCGCGAACCATTCGAACCTGTCCGCCGCCGGCACCACGGCCGAGGACATTTTCGACCACATCTTCCAAGACCCCCGCACACCACATCGGCCACTCCCGCCACTCGGGATGACAGGCCATTCTCTCCCGCCGGCCTGCCACGAAGGCTTCCGCGACACCGACTTGACGGAGCATCGGCGGATGTCGACCCGGCCCTTGGCCGCGACCGTGCCAGTACGTACGAGTAGTTAACCGAGCACCCGGATTGGGCGGGGCGAGAGTGGGAAGGGCTCCCCGGGTACACGCGATGCACGCACGGTGCACGCGCCGTACACGCACGGCGCACCCGCCCACCCCCTCTCCCCGCCACCCGAGTGAACGCGGACAGGAGCGGCCATGCCCGCAGCCCAGCCGTCCCTTGAGCGGCTAGAAACAGAGCGAACAGAGCGTGCACTACCGGCCGTGGTACCGGCCGGCCTGTTGTCACCGAGCCCTGCGAACTGCCCCCAGGTGAGCCCATCATGATCGGTCGCATTCCCGTGCTGGACGTCCGCCCCGCCGTCGACTGCGGCGCCAGACCCGCCAAGGCGGTCGTGGACGAGGTCTTCGAGATCTCCGCCACCGTGTTCCGCGAGGGGCACGACGCCCTCTCCGCCCACGTCGTGCTCCGCGATCCGAGCGGGCGGCTGCGGCCGCCCGTGCCGCTGCGCGAGCTCGCCCCCGGCACCGACCGGTGGGGGGCCCGCGTCTCCGCCGAGGTCGAGGGGAGGTGGACGTACACCGTCGAGGCGTGGAGCGACCCGCTGGGCACCTGGCGGGCGCACGCCGCCGTCAAGATCCCCGCCGGGATCGACACCGGGCTGACCCTCCTCGAAGGCGCCGAGCTCTACACCCGGGCCGCCGCCAAGATCCCCAAGCGCGACGGCCGCGACGCCGTGCTCGCCGCCGCCGAGATCATGCGCGACGACGACCGCGAGGTGGGCGTCCGGTACGCGGCCGCCCTCGACCCGGCCGTGGAGGCCGCCCTCGCGAAGAAGCCGCTGCGCGAGCTGGTCACCGCCTCCAAGCCGCTGCCGCTGCTGATCGAGCGCAAGCGGGCGCTCTTCGGCTCCTGGTACGAGATGTTCCCCCGGTCGGAGGGGGCGGTGGTCGAGCCCGGTGAGGCGCCGGTCAGCGGGACCTTCCGGACGGCCGCCGAGCGGCTCCCCGCGATCGCCGCGATGGGCTTCGACGTGGTCTACCTGCCGCCCGTCCACCCCATCGGCTCCACCTACCGCAAGGGCCCGAACAACACCCTCTCCGCCGGGCGTTGGGACCCGGGCGTGCCCTGGGCCATCGGCTCCCCCGAGGGCGGGCACGACGCCGTCCACCCGGACCTCGGCACCATCGAGGACTTCGACGCCTTCGTCGCGCGCGCCCGCGAGCTGAAGCTGGAGATCGCGCTGGACTTCGCCCTCCAGTGCTCCCCCGACCACCCGTGGGTGGAGAAGCACCCGGAGTGGTTCCGCCACCGGGCCGACGGGACGATCGCGTACGCCGAGAACCCGCCGAAGAAGTACCAGGACATCTACCCGATCCACTTCGACACCGACATGGCCGGGATCGTCGAGGAGACCGTACGCATCCTGCGGTACTGGATGGACCACGGCGTGCGCATCTTCCGCGTCGACAATCCGCACACCAAGCCGGTGGTGTTCTGGCAGAAGGTGATCGCGGACATCAACAAGTCCGACCCGGACGTCATCTTCCTGGCGGAGGCCTTCACCCGGCCCGCGATGATGCGCGCGCTCGCCTCCGTCGGCTTCCAGCAGTCGTACACGTACTTCACCTGGCGCAACACCAAGGCGGAGCTCACCGAGTACCTGACGGAGCTCGCCGACACCCCCTCGGCCTCGGTCATGCGGCCGAACTTCTTCGTCAATACCCCCGACATCCTCCACGAGTACCTCCAGAAGGGCGGCCGCCCCGCCTTCGAGGTGCGCGCGGTGCTCGCCGCCACCCTCTCCCCCGCGTGGGGCGTCTACGCCGGCTACGAGCTCTGCGAGAACGAGCCGGTGCGGGAGGGCAGCGAGGAGTACCTGAACTCCGAGAAGTACGAGCTGCGGCCGCGCGACTGGGCCGCCGCGGACCGCGAGGGCCGCACCATCGCCCCGCTGATCACCTCCCTGAACCGGCTGCGCCGCCGCAACCCCGCGCTCCAGCAGCTGCGCGACATCCACTTCCACCCGACCGACAACGAACAGGTGATCGCCTATTCGAAGCACGCCGGCGCCAATTCCGTACTGGTGGTCGTCAACCTCGATCCGCACCACACCCAGGAGGCGACGGTCTCGTTGGACATGCCGGTACTCGGCCTCGACTGGCACGGGTCCCTCGCGGTGCGCGACGAGCTCACCGGCGAGACCTATCACTGGGGCAGGGCGAACTACGTGCGCCTAGAGCCGGGCCGCACGCCCGCGCACGTACTGGCCGCTCTGCGACCGTCCCCGCCCACCGGAGGGTCACCCACCACATGATGATCAACGACCCCGTCCCCGACACCTTCGAGGACACCCCCGCCAAGGACCGCGATCCCGACTGGTTCAAGCGGGCCGTCTTCTACGAAGTCCTCGTCCGCTCCTTCCACGACAGCAACGGCGACGGCGTCGGGGACCTCAAGGGGCTGACAGCCAAGCTGGACTACCTCCAGTGGCTCGGCGTCGACTGCCTGTGGCTGCCGCCGTTCTTCGCCTCGCCCCTGCGCGACGGGGGCTACGACGTCGCCGACTACACCTCCGTGCTCCCCGAGTTCGGCGACCTCGCCGACTTCGTGGAGTTCGTGGACGCCGCGCACCAGCGCGGCATGCGGGTGATCATCGACTTCGTCATGAACCACACCAGCGACCAGCACGAGTGGTTCCAGCAGTCCCGCAAGGACCCCGACGGCCCCTACGGCGACTACTACATGTGGGCCGACAACGACAAGCAGTACCAGGACGCCCGCATCATCTTCGTCGACACCGAGACGTCGAACTGGACGTACGACCCGGTGCGCAAGCAGTACTACTGGCACCGCTTCTTCTCCCACCAGCCGGACCTCAACTACGAGAACCCGGCCGTGGTGGAGGAGATCGTCTCGGCCCTGCGCTTCTGGCTGGACCTCGGCATCGACGGCTTCCGCCTCGACGCCGTGCCCTACCTGTACGCCGAGGAGGGCACCAACTGCGAGAACCTCCCGCGCACCCACCAGCTCCTCAAGCGGGTCCGGGCGGAGATCGACGCGCACTACCCGGACACCGTGCTGCTCGCCGAGGCCAACCAGTGGCCCGAGGACGTCGTCGACTACTTCGGCGACTTCGCGAAGGGCGGGGACGAATGCCACATGGCCTTCCACTTCCCCGTCATGCCGCGCATCTTCATGGCCGTACGAAGAGAGTCGCGCTACCCCGTCTCGGAAATCCTGGCCAAGACCCCGGCGATCCCGGACCGCTGCCAGTGGGGCATCTTCCTGCGCAACCACGACGAGCTCACCCTCGAAATGGTCACGGACGAAGAGCGCGACTACATGTACGCCGAGTACGCCAAGGACCCGCGCATGCGGGCCAACATCGGCATCCGGCGCCGGCTCGCCCCGCTGCTGGACAACGACCGCAACCAGATGGAGCTGTTCACCGCCCTGCTGCTGTCGCTGCCCGGCTCGCCGGTGCTCTACTACGGCGACGAGATCGGCATGGGCGACAACATCTGGCTGGGCGACCGCGACGGCGTCCGCACGCCGATGCAGTGGACCCCGGACCGCAACGCCGGTTTCTCCTCCTGCGATCCGGGCAGGCTGAACCTGCCGGTCATCATGGACCCGGTCTACGGGTACCAGGTCACCAACGTCGAGGCGGCCATGGCGTCGCCCTCCTCGCTGCTGCACTGGACCCGCCGGCTGATCGAGATCCGCAAGGCGAACCCGGCCTTCGGCCTCGGCTCCTACACCGAACTGCCCTCGTCCAACCCGGCGGTGCTCGCGTTCCTGCGCGAGTTCGGGGACGACCTGGTGCTGTGCGTGCACAACTTCTCCCGTTTCGCGCAGCCCACCGAGCTGGACCTGCGGTCGTTCAACGGGCGGGTCCCGGTGGAGCTCACCGGTGACGTGCGCTTCCCGCCGATCGGCGAGTGGCCGTACCTGCTGACGCTGGCGGGGCACGGCTTCTACTGGTTCCGGCTGCGCACGGAACAACGCGGCGAGCGCGCCGAGTAGCGGGCCGCCGGGTACGGGGCGGGCAGCTCGAACGGGTCAATCGCCCGCCCCTGTACGGATCATCCTGACCCGACACCCCCACATACCGGAGAAGCAACTGCCGCACATCCGGGACACTCTGCGCATTCTGTGACGGCCCGGGGAAAGGACGCGACGCCATGTCAGAGGCTGCATCCGCCCGGAACCGGCTCACCGCCGACCGGGCCGCCGGGATCGGCCCGCTGGAACCGATGCTGCGGGCCTGGCTGCCCGCGCAGCGCTGGTTCGCGGGCAAGGGCCGCGCCATCGGCAGGCTGCGAGCCGTCTCCGCGGCCGAACTGCTGCCGCCGGGCTCCACCCCCGGGCTGCTGCACCTGCTCCTCGACGTCGACGGGGACTGCTACCAACTCCTGCTGGGCATCCGCCCCGCCCCGCTCCCCCCGGCCCTCGCGCCCGCCCTGATCGGGCACGCCGAGGACGGCCCGTACCGGGGCCGGGCGGTGTACGAGGCGCTGGGCGACCCGCGGCTCGCGGCGATGCTGCTGGAACGGTTGCGCTCGCCCGGCGCCCTCGGGCCGCTCCGCTTCGACCACGACCCGGACGCGACGGTCCCGGCCGGGCTCGCGCCCCGGCCGCTGTCCGGCGAGCAGACCAACTCCTCGCTGATCTACGGGGACGCGTACATCCTGAAGGTGTTCCGCCGGGTCGGCCCCGGGGTCAACCCCGACCTGGAGCTGCCCCGCGCGCTGGCCGCCGCCGGCTGCGCCCGCGTCCCGGCGCCCGTCGCCTGGTACGAGGCGGAGCTGCCCGGCAGCGAGGCGCTGACCCTGGGCGTCCTCCAGCCGTACCTGCGCGGCTCCGACGACGGCTGGCAGCTCGCGCTGCGCCGGCTCGGCGCCGGGGCCGACTTCACCCCCGAGGCGCACGCGCTGGGCCGGGCCACCGCCGAGGTGCACAGCGCGCTCGCCTCGGCCCTGCCCACCCTCGCGCTCGGCCCGGAGCAGACGGCCCGGCTGGCCGCCGGGATGACGGCCCGGCTGGCGGCCACCGCCCGGGAGGTACCGGCGCTGCGGCCGTACGAGGCGGGGCTGCGGGGGGCTTTCGACGCCCTGGCCGCCTCGCGCGGGGCGGGGGTGCCGGCCCAGCGGATCCACGGGGACCTGCACCTGGGCCAGACCCTGCGCACCCTCGACGGGAGCTGGGCGCTGATCGACTTCGAGGGCGAGCCGGCCCGGCCGCTGGCCGACCGCCGGCGCCCCGAACCGGCCGTCCGCGACATCGCGGGGATACTGCGCTCCTTCGACTACGCGGCCCGCTCGCACCGGCCCTTCGCCCCGGCCTGGGCCGACGACTGCCGGGCCGCCTTCTGCGAGGGCTACGCCCGCACCACCGGCCGCGACCCGCGCGAGGATCCCGTACTGCTGCGCGCGTACGAGACCGACAAGGCGGTGTACGAGGCCCGCTACGAGTTCCGGCACCGCCCCGACTGGCTGCACGTCCCGATGGCCGCGATCCGGCGGCTCGCCTCCGGCGCGGACGGCGCGGTGTGGCGGCCCCGGCCCGGCCCGCTCGGCAGCCGGCCGGAAGCCGCGCCGCCCCGGCGGCCCGGGCTGCCGCCGCGCCCCGCACCGGGCTCCGGCCCGGGGCCAGGGTCCGGCGCAGGACCCGAATTCGGCCCGGGGCCCAGGTCCGGCCCAGGACCCGAATTCGGCCCGGGGTCCAGGTCCGGCCCAGGACCCGAATCCGGCCCGGGGCCCAGGTCCGGCCCGGGGTCCGGAGCCAGGTCCGGAGCCGGCTCCGGCTCCGGACCACGCCCTGCCCCGGGCACCGGTCCCGGCACCGGGCCCGGCACCCGGCCCGACGGCCTTTCCTCCCCCTTCTCCCCACACCCCCGCCCGCAGCCGCCTAGGAGGCCGCACACGTGAGCGCCGCTCGTCAGTCCCCTTCCACCACCCCGCCGTCCCCGGTCCAGGCCGCTCCGGCCGCCGGCCGCACGGCACCCGCCGCCGGCCCGCGCAAACCGCAGGCGCCACGGGCCCGGAGGGCACCCGGCCACGGGGTCCGGCCCGCGGCGGCGCTCGGCGGGGAGGAGCGGGCCCGGCTCCTGGAGGGCCGCCACCACGATCCGCACGCCGTGCTCGGCGCCCGCACCCAGCGGGGCGGGGTGGCCTTCCGCGTGCTGCGCCCCTACGCCAAGACGGTGACCATCGTCGCCAAGGGGCTGCGCGCCGAGCTCTACGACGAGGGCGACGGCCTGTTCTCCGGGCTGCTGCCGCTGACCGGGGTGCCGGACTACCGGCTGCTGGTCGCCTACGACAGCGACGAGATCGAGGTGCACGACCCCTACCGGTTCCTGCCCGCCCTCGGCGAACTGGACCTGCACCTGATCGGCGAGGGCCGACACGAGCAGCTGTGGAAGGCGCTCGGCGCCGAACCGATGGAGCACCAGGGCGTGGCCGGGACCCGGTTCACCGTGTGGGCGCCGAACGCCCAGGGGGTCAGGGTCACCGGGGACTTCTCGTACTGGGACTCCGTCGCCTACCCGATGCGCTCGCTGGGCGCGTCCGGGGTGTGGGAGCTGTTCCTGCCGGGTGTGGGCGCCGGCGCGCTGTACAAGTACGACATCACGCGCCCCGACGGCAGCCACACCCTGCGCGCCGACCCGATGGCCCGGTCGGCGGAGGTGCCCCCGGCGAACGCCTCGGTGGTCACGGCCTCCCGGTACGTGTGGCAGGACGCGGAGTGGATGGCGACGCGCGGGGCCCGGCCCGCGCACCAGGCGCCCTTCTCGGTGTACGAGGTGCACCTGGCGTCCTGGCGGCCGGGGCTCTCGTACCGGCAGCTGGCCGAGCAGCTCCCGGCGTACGTGAAGGAACTGGGCTTCACCCACGTCGAGTTCATGCCGGTCGCGGAGCATCCGTTCGGCGGCTCGTGGGGCTACCAGGTCACCGGCTTCTACGCGCCGACCTCGCGGATGGGATCCCCGGACGACTTCCGCCTGCTCGTGGACGCGCTGCACCGGGCGGGCATCGGCGTGATCGTCGACTGGGTTCCCGCGCACTTCCCGCGGGACGACTGGGCGCTCGCCGAGTTCGACGGCAGGCCGCTGTACGAGCACCACGACCCGCGCCGGGCCGCGCACCCGGACTGGGGGACACTGGAGTTCGACTACGGCCGCAAGGAGGTCCGCAACTTCCTCGTCGCCAACGCGGTGTACTGGTGCGAGGAGTTCCACGTGGACGGGCTGCGCGTGGACGCGGTGGCCTCGATGCTCTACCTCGACTACTCGCGCGGCGAGGGCGAGTGGGCGCCCAACGAGCACGGCGGCCGGGAGAACCTGGACGCGGTGGCGCTGCTCCAGGAGATGAACGCGACGGTGTACCGGCGCTGCCCGGGGGTGGTGACGATCGCGGAGGAGTCCACGGCCTGGGACGGAGTCACCCGGCCGACGGACTCGGGCGGGCTGGGCTTCGGCCTGAAGTGGAACATGGGCTGGATGCACGACACGCTGCGCTACATGTCGAAGGAGCCGGTGCACCGCAAGTACCACCACCACGACATGACCTTCGGGATGATCTACGCCTTCAGCGAGAACTACGTGCTGCCGATCTCGCACGACGAGGTGGTGCACGGCAAGGGCTCGCTGGTGTCCAAGATGCCCGGGGACGACTGGTGGCAGAAGCGGGCCGCGCACCGGGCGTACCTGGGCTTCATGTGGGCCCACCCGGGCAAGCAACTGCTGTTCATGGGACAGGAGTTCGCACAGGGCTCGGAGTGGTCTGAGATGTACGGGCCGGACTGGTGGCTGCTGGACGACTCGTACGCGGCGGCCGGCGACCACCGGGGCGTACGGAGCCTCGTGCGCGACCTGAACCGCACGTACGCGGCGGCGCCCGCGCTGTGGGAGCGGGACACCGTGCCGGAGGGCTTCGCGTGGGTGGAGGCCGACGCCGCCGAGGACAACGTCTTCGCGTTCCTGCGGTACGCGCAGGACGGCTCGCAGCTCCTGGCGGTGTCGAACTTCTCCCCGGTGGTCCGGCACGGGTACCGGATCGGCGTCCCGGAGGAGGTGCCGCTGTGGCGGGAGGTACTCAACACCGACCAGGAGCTCTACGGCGGCAGCGGCGTGCACCACGCGCGCCCGCTGCGGCCCGAGCCGGTGCCGGCGCAGGGGCGCCCGGCCAGCCTGCGCCTGACGCTCCCGCCGCTGGCGACCCTCTGGCTCAGGCCGTAACGGCCTTCGCCATCTCCTCTTCCAGCTCCTGGAGCAGCTTGCGCTTGGCGCGCAGGCCGACCATCTGCTGGACGGGCTCGCCGTCGCGGAAGACGAGCATGGTCGGCATGGACAGCACCCCGTACCGCGCGACGGATGCGGGGTTGCGGTCCACGTCGATCTGCACGACCTTCAGCCGGTCGGCCTCCTCGGCGGCGACGGCGGAGAGCACGGGCGCGAGCTGGCGGCACGGCGGGCACCAGTCCGCAGTGAACTCGACGAGGACGGGCCGCCCCCGCTCCTCCAGTACCTCGGCCGCGAAGTCGGTGTCGGTCACCTCGGGTACCCCCTGGGCGTGGATCATGTCGTTTTCCCCTCTCGAGTCGGTGCGGCGGTCATCCCGTGACGGCTTCGGCGCGGCGGCGCTCCAGCGCTTCAGCCCGTCATCTCGCAGCGCGGAGCGGCGGCCTCACCGGCGGCCGCCTCGGCCTCGGCCAGCTGCCGCGCGACCTGCTCCCGCACGTCCGCCAGCTGCCCGATCAGCGCGTCCATCTCGGCGAGCTTGCGCCGGTAGACGGCCAGCGAGGCCGGGCAGGAGTCCCCGGCGGGGTGCCCGGCCCGCAGGCAGTCCACGAACGGCCGGGTCTCCTCCAGGTCGAAGCCGAAGTCCTGGAGCATCCGGATCTGGCGCAGCAGGCGCAGGTCGTCCTCGTCGTAGGAGCGGTAGCCGTTGCCGCTCCGCCGCGCGGTGAGCAGCCCGCGCTCCTCGTAGTAGCGCAGGGTCCGCGTGCTGGTCCCGGCCCGCTCCGCCAGTTCGCCGATTCGCATGCCCCGACGCTATGCCTTGACGCCGACGTCAAGGCAAGAAGGTGCTGCAGGGCCCTCGCCACCCCCGTATGCGAGGGCCCTGCAGGGGATCACGTGCGGCGGGGAGGGGCCGTTCACCTGCGGGGAGGAATCGGACCCGTAGGCACATCTTCCGGTTTCTTCGTGAAGCCGGTGTGAAGACTCTTGCGCCGCCGGACTTCGACTGGAACCGTAGGGGCAAGTGGATCTTCGAGTGCACCGATTACCGGACAGTCGCCTCGCAACCCGGCAAAAGCCCTTAACTCCGTAGGACTTTCCTACGAGTTATGGGCTTGTTTGTTTGGTCTGTAGGCGCCGCCCCTTGGCCACTCCTACGGTTTGCCGTGTGCACTCCAGCCCACCTTTCAATGCCCCCGCCGCGCGCCGCCTGCGCGCGGCCCTGGGCATGGCACCCGGTCACGTCGCCTACGGCCTTCACGCCCAGTACGGACTCGTCGTCGCGCCCGAGACCGTGATGGCCTGGGAGCGTGGCGAGATATCGCCGACGTCCGCCGAGCTCACCGCGCTCGCCGGCGTCCTGTGGTGCTCTCCCGGTGAGCTGCTCGCCGAGCCGGTCACCCTGCGGGAACACCGCATCGCCCGGGGCCTGGCCCCCGAGGAGCTGGCCCGGCGGATCGGCGTGGAGCCGGGCGCCTACCAGAAGATGGAGGACACCGGGCGCTGGAAGGGCAACGAGCGGCAGTCCGCGGCGCTGGCGACGGTGCTGGGGCTGACCCTGGCCCAGTTCCTGACGGCGACCGGCAAGAACGAGGAGCTGGCCGACGTCCTGCGCAGTGCGGTGACCACGCGCTGGCAGGCGTACGTGAAGCCGCTGGGCAAACTGCTGCCGATCCCCAAGGCCCACCTGGAGCGGGTGCTGGAGCAGCTGCACGTGGACTACCAGTCGAAGATGGTCGCGACGCTCAGCTGGGGCGGCGGCGGGGGCGAGGCGGCGAACGGGGATGCGGGGCGTGAGTTCCTCGCGGAGATCGTGGACCGGTTCTGGTACCTCGCAGGCGGTGCGGCTTAGGACACACACGGCACTATGCGAACGGCCCCGGACCGTCCTGGAGAGGGACGGAACCGGGGCCGTTCGGCTGCGCAAGTCGGGGCCAAGGTCCCGCCGCGCCGGGTTAGAAGACCGACTCCGCTTCGTACATGCGGTCCTCGGGGACCGTCTTGAGTTCGGTGACGGCGGAGGCAAGCGGGGCCATCACGATGTCGGTGCCGCGCAGGGCCGTCATGTTGCCGAATTCACCGCGGTGGACGGCCTCGACGGCGTGCCAGCCGAAACGGGTCGCGAGGACGCGGTCGTAGGCGGTGGGGGTGCCGCCGCGCTGGACGTGGCCGAGGATGACCGGGCGGGCCTCCTTGCCGAGCCGGTGCTCCAGCTCGATCGCGAGGCGGTTGCCGATGCCGGCGAAGCGCTCGTGGCCGTACTGGTCGATGGCGCCCTTCTCGTACGGCATGGACCCCTCGGCGGGGTGCGCGCCCTCGGCGACGCAGATGACGGCGAACTTCTTGCCGCGGGAGAACCGTTCCTCCACCATCTTCACCAGGGCGTCCACCTCGAAGGGGCGTTCCGGCAGGCAGATCCCGTGGGCGCCGCCGGCCATGCCGGACTCCAGGGCGATCCAGCCGGCGTGCCGGCCCATGACCTCGACGACCATCACGCGCTGGTGCGATTCGGCGGTGGTCTTCAGGCGGTCGATGGCCTCCGTGGCGACCATGACGGCGGTGTCGAAGCCGAAGGTGCGGTCGGTGGAGGAGATGTCGTTGTCGATGGTCTTCGGCACGCCGACCACCGGCATTCCGGCGTCCGACAGCATCCGGGCAGCCGTCAGGGTGCCCTCGCCGCCGATCGGGATGAGGGCGTCGATGCCGTACCGCTTCGCCAGTTCCTGCGCGTTCTCGGCCGCTTCGTGGAGGCGGGCGCGCTCCATGCGGGCGGAGCCGAGGATGGTGCCGCCGCGGGCGAGGATGCCGCTCACGGCATTGATGTCGAGGGGGCGCCAGTTGCCGTCGAGCAGGCCCTTGAAGCCGTCCTCGAAGCCGATGACCTCGTCCCCGTGGCCGACCAGGGCCCGGTGTACGACCGACCGGATGACAGCGTTGAGGCCCGGGCAGTCGCCGCCTGCGGTGAGAACTCCGATACGCATCGTGCTGTGTCTCCTGCTCCTGGTCGTACCCGGCCGCTCGTGCGGGTTGCGCGCGTCCGGCCGGCCGTACATATGAAGGGCGTATTGGTGAAGCCTGTCCGATTGTTCCACGGGCCGGGGGTGGGCCGCGCTTTGTGCTGCTCCGCTCCGAGGGCCTTTCGACCCCCCGGACAGGCCCGAATTCCGGAGGGCGTCCTATCCGCCCGCAGCGGTATCGTCAAGAGGGCAAGCCCGCACCAACCGGGTCAATCAGCGACATCATGGGACGGAGAGCACGCGTGACGCGCAGCGTGTACGTGACCGGCATCGAGCGGGGTGACGGCCGGCAGGTCGTCGAGCTGGGGATCATGGAGCTCCTGACCCGGCAGACGGGGCGGGTGGGCGTGTACCGTCCGCTGCTCCACGACGGACCCGACCGGCTCTTCGACCTCCTCAAGGCCCGCTACCGGATAGACCAGGACGCGGCGACGGCCTACGGCATGGAGTACCAGGAGGCCTCGGCGATCCTGGCGGAGAAGGGCACCGACGAGCTGGTCTCCCGGCTGGTCGACCGCTACCACAGGGTGGCCCGCGACTACGAGGTCATGCTCGTGCTCGGCACGGACTACGCGGAGACCAACCTCCCCGACGAGCTCGCGCTCAACGCCCGGCTGGCCAACGAGCTGGGCGCGGTGGTCGTTCCCGTGGTGGGCGGCACCAAGCACCCCGCCGAGGCCGTGCGCGCCGAGGCCCGCAACGCCTTCCGCGCCTACGAGGGCCTGGGCTGCCACGTCGTCGCGATGGTCGTGAACCGGGTGGCCCCCGAGGACCGCGACCTGATAGCCGAGCGCCTGGCCGCCCGGCTCCCCGTGCCCTGCTACGTGCTGCCGGACGACAAGTCGCTGTCCGCCCCGACGGTCGCCCAGATCACCCGGGCGCTCGGCGGCGAGGTCCTCCTCGGCGACGAGGCCGGGCTGGCCCGCGACGCGCTGGACTTCGTCTTCGGCGGCGCCATGCTGCCGAACTTCCTGAACGCCCTGACCCCGGGCTGCCTGGTCGTCACCCCCGGGGACCGCTCGGACCTGGTCGTGGGCGCGCTGGCCGCGCACACCTCGGGCACCCCGCCGATCGCGGGCGTGCTGCTGACGCTGAACGAGCGCCCGACGAAGGACATCCTGACGCTGGCCTCGAAGCTCGCGCCGGGCACCCCGGTCGTCTCGGTGGCCGGCAACAGCTTCCCCACCGCCGCCGAACTCTTCTCGCTCCAGAGCCGGTTGAACTCCGCGACCCCGCGCAAGCTGGAGACCGCGCTCGGCCTGTTCGAGCGCCACGTGGACACCGCCGAGCTGCGCGGCCTGCTGTCGGTGGCCCGCTCGGAGCGCGTCACCCCGATGATGTTCGAGCACGAGCTGCTGGAGCGGGCCCGGTCCGAGCGGCGCCGGGTCGTCCTGCCGGAGGGCACCGAGGAGCGCGTGCTGCGCGCCGCGGACGTGGTGCTGCGCCGGGGGGTCTGCGACCTGACCCTGCTGGGCGAGGAGCAGGCCATCCTGAAGAAGGCCGCCGACCTGGGCATCGACATCTCGGGCGCGCAGCTGATCGACCCGGCGACCTCCCCGCTGCGGGAACGGTTCTCCGAGTACTACGCCACGGCCCGCGCCCACAAGGGCATGACCGTCGAGCTGGCCAACGACGTGGTCACCGACGTCAATTACTTCGGCACCCTGATGGTGCAGCAGGGCCTGGCCGACGGCATGGTCTCCGGCTCCGTGCACTCCACCGCCGCGACCATCCGCCCGGCCTTCGAGATCATCAAGACGAACGCAGCCGCGCGAAGCGCGTCAGGCAGGGTGGTGGCGGGCGACGGGAGGGCCAAGCCGGAGGCGTCGATCGTCTCCTCGGTCTTCTTCATGTGCCTGGCCGACAAGGTCCTCGTCTACGGGGACTGCGCGGTCAACCCGGACCCGAACGCCGAGCAACTGGCCGACATCGCCGTCCAGTCGGCCGCCACCGCCGCCGCCTTCGGCGTCGAGCCGCGGATCGCGATGCTCTCGTACTCCACGGGCACCTCCGGTTCGGGCGCGGACGTGGACAAGGTCCGCAAGGCCACCGAGATCGTCCGCGAGCAGCGCCCCGACCTGCTCATCGAGGGTCCGATCCAGTACGACGCGGCCGTGGAGCCCTCGGTCGCCGCGACCAAGCTGCCCGAGTCCGAGGTGGCCGGCCGCGCGACGGTGCTGATCTTCCCCGACCTCAACACGGGCAACAACACGTACAAGGCCGTGCAGCGCTCGGCGGGCGCCGTCGCGGTCGGGCCGGTCCTGCAGGGCCTGCGCAAGCCGGTCAACGACCTCTCGCGCGGGGCCCTGGTCCAGGACATCGTCACCACCGTGGCGATCACCGCGATCCAGGCGCAGTCCCAGCCGCTGCCGCAGGCCCGGTAGTCCCCCACCGCACTCGAAGGAAAGACCCCTCACCGTGACCGCATCGCGCGTACTCGTCCTCAACTCCGGCTCCTCGTCGGTGAAGTACCAGCTGCTCGACATGGCGGACTCCGCCCGCCTGGCGGTCGGCCTGGTGGAGCGGATCGGGGAGGAGACCTCCCGCCTCGTGCACGAGCCGCTGACCGGTCCCGGTGCGGCGGCCGGCAAGAGGGAGCGGCTCGGCCCGATCGCCGACCACGAGGCGGCCCTGAAGGCGGTCGCGGCCGAGCTGGCCGCCGACGGGCTGGGCCTGGACTCCCCCGAACTGGCCGCGGTGGGACACCGGGTGGTGCACGGCGGGACGCGGTTCACCCAGCCGACGGTGATCGACGACGAGGTGCTGGCGGAGATCCGCAGCCTGATCCCGCTCGCCCCGCTGCACAATCCGGCGAACGTGACGGGCATCGAGGTGGCGCGCTCGCTGCGCGCCGACATCCCGCAGGTGGCCGTCTTCGACACGGCCTTCCACTCGACGATGCCGGAGTACGTGGCCCGGTACGCGATCGATGCGGCGACGGCCGACAAGTACTCCATCCGGCGGTACGGCTTCCACGGGACCTCGCACGCCTACGTCTCGCGGGCGACGGCCGCGCTGCTCGGCAAGGCGCCCTCGGACGTGAACGTGATCGTGCTCCACCTGGGCAACGGCGCCTCCGCCTCGGCCGTGCGGGGCGGGGTGTGCGTGGAGACCTCCATGGGGCTGACCCCGCTGGAGGGCCTGGTGATGGGAACCCGTTCGGGCGATCTCGATCCGGCGGTCGTCTTCCACCTCGCCCGGGTGGGGGGCCTCTCGGTGGATGAGATCGATTCGCTCCTGAACAAGAAGAGCGGTCTGCTGGGCCTGTGCGGCGACAACGACATGCGCGAGGTGCAGCGGCGGGCGGAGGAGGGCGACGCCTCGGCGCAGCTCGCGCTGGCCTCGTACATCCACCGGCTGAAGAAGTACATCGGCGCCTACTCGGCGGTGTTGGGCCGGGTGGACGCGGTCACGTTCACCGCCGGGGTCGGGGAGAACTCCTCCTGGATCCGGGAGGCCGCCGTGGAGGGTCTGGCCGAGCTGGGCCTGGCGCTGGACCTGGAGGCCAACGCGGTGCGCTCCCCCGAGCCGCGGCTGGTCTCGGCGGACTATGCCCGGGTGGCCGTGGCCGTGGTCCCGACCGATGAGGAACTGGAGATCGCCACCCAGGCGTACGCGCTGGTTACCGGCTAGTCACTTGGACTTTCCGCCAGACGGAATATTCCGCTACGAAACAAACCGATAGGATCCGCTCCATGCGCCGTTCCAAAATCGTCTGCACGCTGGGCCCCGCCGTCGACTCGTATGAGCAGCTGAAAGCACTCATCGAGGCAGGCATGAACGTGGCCCGATTCAACTTCAGCCACGGATCCCAGGCAGAACACCAGGAGCGGTACGACCGCGTCCGGAAGGTCTCCGAGGACACCGGGCGCGCCGTCGGCGTCCTCGCCGACCTCCAGGGCCCGAAGATCCGTCTGGAGACCTTCGCCGAGGGTCCCGTCGAGCTGGTGCGCGGTGACGAGTTCACCATCACCACCGAGGACGTCCCGGGCGACAAGTCCATCTGCGGCACCACCTACAAGGGCCTGCCCGGCGACGTCGCCAAGGGTGACCAGGTCCTGATCAACGACGGCAACGTCGAGCTCCGCGTGACCGAGGTCGACGGCCCCCGGGTCAAGACCATCGTCATCGAGGGCGGTGTCATCTCGGACCACAAGGGCATCAACCTGCCGGGTGCCGCCGTCAACGTCCCCGCGCTGTCGGAGAAGGACGTCGACGACCTCCGCTTCGCCCTGCGGATGGGCTGCGACATGGTCGCCCTGTCCTTCGTCCGCGACGCCAACGACGTCAAGGACGTCCACAAGGTCATGGACGAGGAGGGCCGCCGGGTCCCCGTCATCGCCAAGGTGGAGAAGCCGCAGGCCGTCGAGAACATGGCGGCCGTGGTCGACGCCTTCGACGCGGTCATGGTGGCCCGTGGCGACCTGGCCGTCGAGTACCCGCTCGAGAAGGTCCCGATGGTCCAGAAGCGGCTCATCGAGATGTGCCGCCGCAACGCCAAGCCGGTGATCGTCGCGACCCAGATGATGGAGTCGATGATCACCAACTCCCGCCCGACCCGCGCGGAGGCCTCCGACGTCGCGAACGCGATCCTCGACGGCGCGGACGCGGTCATGCTGTCCGCCGAGTCCTCGGTGGGCGCCTACCCGATCGAGACCGTCAAGACGATGTCGAAGATCGTCGCGGCGGCCGAGGAGGAGCTCCTCGCCAAGGGCCTGCAGCCGCTGGTCCCGGGCAAGAAGCCCCGCACCCAGGGCGGCGCCGTCGCCCGCGCGGCCTGCGAGATCGCGGACTTCCTCGGCGGCCGGGCCCTGATCGCCTTCACCCAGTCCGGTGACACGGCCCGCCGGCTGTCGCGCTACCGCGCCACGCAGCCGATCCTGGCCTTCACCACCGACCCGCACACCCGCAACCAGCTCACCCTGAGCTGGGGCGTCGAGTCCTACATCGTTCCGCACGTGAACAACACCGACGCGATGGTCGACCTGGTGGACGGCGAGCTGCTCAAGCTCAACCGCTACAACGAGGGCGACACCATGGTCATCACCGCCGGCTCGCCCCCCGGCGTCCCCGGCACCACCAACATGGTCCGGGTCCACCACCTGGGCAGCGGCGCCCGCGACTGAGGTCGCAGCTCCGCACCGCACGACTCTGCCGCACAGAGGCCGAGGGCGGCACCCCGATCGGATCGGGGTGCCGCCCTCGGCGCTTTCTCATGTCCTGCTACTCCGGCGGGCCGATGTAGTTCTTCAGGCCGGGAACCGTCAGGGTGCCGCCGAACTGGCCGGCCTGGACGACCTTGACGTTCGTGAAGAACGCGAACGGGACGTTCAGCGGCGGCGGGCTGTTCGGGGTGAACTCGATCGGGATCAGACCGAAGAGGTTGCCCTTGAGGCTCTCGGTGTACATCGTCACCGTGCCGCCGCGGATCTTGGACGTGGAGCCCGGACGCGACTTCAGGTGGGCGACGTTCCCGTCCTTGCCGACCGTCTGGTACAGGTCCTTGATGTCCAGCGAGTCCGCGGTGAACTTCAGGACCTTCTTGGTCTTGCCGCCGGCCGTCTTCACCTCGACGATGCCGTGGTAGTCCAGGCCGTAGAGGGTCAGCAGCGAGCTGTCGAGGTACCAGGGCTCGTCCGGCAGGAGCGGGATGTCCTGCTCCAGCTCGGCGTCGGCCAGGGCCTGGGCGTCGTAGGTCGGGCACGGGAAGGGTTCCTTCCCGTCCGCGTCCTTCTCCGCCTCGTCCTTGGTCTCGTCCTCGCCGGCCGCTCCGCCCGTCTCGTCCTTCGGGTTCTTGGCGGTGTCCTTGACCTCGTCGGACAGCTCCTCGACCGTGACGCCCGCCGTCTTCGCCGCGCCGCGGATGGCGTCCGCTGCCGGGTCCGTGCCCGTCGTCGGGGGCTTGGTCTCGGGCTTCGCCGGGGTCGTGGACTGCGTGGGCGCGGGCGCCGGACCCGTCAGCGGCTTGGTGATCCCGTCGACGAGGCCCTTGAGCGCGTCTCCGACGCCCAGCGGGTCCAGCGGGTTGGTGCTCTTGGTCGGCGTGGGCGCCGCGGCCGCGGGGGCGGCCTGCTTGTCGGCCGTGGACTTGCTCGCCGTCGGGGCCGGGGTCTCCGTCCCGCTCGGCTTCGGCTTCGCCGACGAGGAAGGGGACGGCGAAGGGCTCGTCGTGGCCGACGGGGTCGGCGAAGGCGACTTCGAGGGCGACGGCGACTTCGACTCGGACTCCGCGGGCTCGTCGGACCGTGTCACGCACGGACCGGGCGCGAAGGGGATGTCCTTGTCGTCGGCCACGGCCAGCTTGGGCGCCATCCCCATCCCGACGAACACAGCCGTCGGCATCGCCGCCAGCGCCATCGTCTTGCCGACGGGTATCTGGAGCTTGTTCAGCAGCGACTTCCTGGGGGCCGCGTGCCGCGGACCCCTAATCTCACGGGACTCTGCGCCTGGGGCCACGCCCCGCTGCGTCTCGTCACCCCGCACTGTTCCTCCCGCCATCGGCGTGGGCAGTCGTCTCGCTCGCGTGTGCCGGCGTTTCCATCTCGCGCTGTCCCGGGAAGCCCTGGGGGGCCTCCATCGGCTCCGCCTTGGCCATGTCGACCCGGCCTGCGGCCCGCGGGTCCACCGGCTCCTCTTCCGCCGGGCGGCCCGGGGACCACGACAGCGCGAGGGCGCCGCCGATCATGGCGGGGATGAAGCCCAGGCCGAAGCCGCCCAGGTTGGACACCGGGATCGACACCAGGGCCAGCAGGATCGCGGCCACTCCGGCGAAGACGCGGATGGCCTGCTGGAACCACAGGGCCAGGCCCAGCGTGATCAGCAGGATGCCGATGATCAGCGCGCCGGCGCCACCCGTGGTGGCCATCGCGAGGCTGATGTTGCCCAGGCGGAGGTCGGCGTACGGGAAGTACGCGATCGGGAAGCCGCTGACGAGCGTGAACAGCCCCGCCCAGAACGGACGACTGCCGGTCCAGGCGTGGAAGTAGTAGTACGCCACGGTGAGCCAGGCGTCGTCTTCGGCGCGAACGTAAACCGGGGCCTGGGGGTTCATGGACAACAGCTCCCTGGAAACGGTGGTACGGAGAATCTGTGGAGCCCGGACGGAGCGGCCGGCGACGGCTGCCGCCGCCGTCCGCCCCTCCGGTCGCTCAACCGGGAACGATTACTTCTCGTCCTGGTAGCACGGCTGGTCGCCGCCGAGCAGGCGCAGCTTCAGGTCGGGAAGCTTGAACGTGCCCGCCGTGGTCGCCCACGCCTTCTGGCGCACGTTCGTCAGGATCGCCTTGTCGGCGCGCTGCGAGAACGCGTACGGGCTGGCGACCGTGCCGGCCTGCGGCTTGGTCTTGTGGCTCGCGTCGCCGACCGCGACACCGATGTCCAGGTTCTTGAACTCGGCGTCGGTGTCGAGCTCGGCAACATCCAGGTAGATGTTGTCGGCGACGGCCGGCTTGCCCTTGTGGCCGGTGCGCAGCTGCAGCGTGATGTTGCCCAGCGGAGTCGGGGTCACCAGCGACTGGCACATGTTGGTGATCTCGGCGTGGCTGAACCCGGAGATGGTGACCGGGTGGTGCTGCACGTTGCCCTTGAGGTCGTGCCCCTCGGCAATGCCGCCGTACTGGATCAGGTTGTCACCGTCGAGCTTGTCGGCCGAGACCTTGAAGTCCTGGCCGGAGACGCTGAAGGACGCCGCGAGGGCACCCTGCGCCAGACCGACACCGACCGCGGCCGTGGCCGCGATGCTCGGCACCATGACGAGCGCGAAGCGCTTCCATCTGGTCCCGCCACGAACCTGAGAACTCATTTCGTTCCTCCTTCTCGGACGTACATCTCCGGTCCGGGCCGTGCCCGTCCTGGGATGGGAGAAGTGCTACGTCCTCGGGAAGGAGCGCAGGCGGCCGGGCCGCGGCAGTGCCACGTCCCAAACACCGGCGATCACCCCCGAGCGACAACCACTGGGCCACGCGTTCGCGCAACCTGGAGGACAGGCCCCGCCGTGTGGCAGAGACCCCCCTGTCCAACGGCCGGTGCCACTGCCACCGGCCGACTCGGTGGGGACCCTTCACCGCGGCTCCGAGCGAGCGGCTCTGCGGGAAGGACCGAGCGTCGCCGATCGTGGTCCATTCCCGGCCGGGGCACAAGGGGGTTCGTTACTGGCGGGTAACGGCCTGATAACCCGAGTGCGACCCACTGCCGCCGGGTGGCGACACAGGGTGTCACCGGAGGCCACGACAGAACGGCGGAAGAGCGAACACTCCGGACAGTTCACAGGGTTCGACTTACTACGAGTAACAGCGGCCGCAATTGCCAAGTTTTGGCAAAGTGCGGCCGCTGTTTATCTCTCTGTCAACAAATCGTCGGCTTCTCGAGCCGGTCCGGAGCCCGCGCCGGGCCCGCCCTAGAACAGCACCCGGGCCAGCGCCGTGCGCGCCGCCGTGACCCGCGGGTCGTCCGCGCCGATGACCTCGAACAGCTCCAGCAGCCGCAGCCGTACGGCGTCGCGGTCCTCACCGAACGTCACCCGCACGGTGTCCACGAGGCGCCCGAAGGCGTCCTCCACGTGACCGCCGACCAGGTCGAGGTCGGCCGCGGCGATCTGCGCCGCCGGGTCGCGCGGGTTCTCGGCGGCCGCGGTGCGCACCGCCTGCGGGTTCATGTCCTGCACGCGGGCGAGGAGCTCGGCCTGGGCCAGGCCCAGCTTGGCCTCGCTGTTGCCCGGGTCGTCCGCCAGTACGTTCTTGTACGCCTGCACCGCGCCGCCCAGATCCCCGGCGTCCAGCGCGACGACGGCCGCCTCCAGCAGCGCGTCGTACGGACCGGCCGGGACCTCGGCCTCGGCGACCGGAGCGGCCTGCTCGGCGTTCGGGTCCACCTCGATGCCGATGATCCCGAAGCGCTCCTCGGCGACCTGGACCAGCTGGGCGAGGGTCTCGCGGATCTGCTGCTCGGGGGCCACGCCCTGGAACAGCGGCAGCACCTGGCCGGCGACCACGGCGAAGACGGCCGGGATGCCCTGGATGCCGAACTGCTGCATCAGCATCTGGTTGGCGTCGACGTCGACCTTGGCCAGCACGAGGCGGCCGTTCGCCTGGACGATCAGCCGCTCCAGGAGGGGGCTGAGCTGCTTGCACGGCTCGCACCACTCGGCCCAGAAGTCCAGGACGACCGGAACCTCTGCGGAGAGCTGGAGCACATCGCGTTCGAACCCGGCCTCGTCGACGTCGATGACGAGCGCGGACGGCGGCACGGCGCCGGCGGCCGGGCCGCTCCCGCCGCCCTGGCCCGCCTGGCGGGCCGCTTCGGCGCGGGCCTGCTCGGCCTTGGCCTTGGCCTCGCCGGCCGCCTTCACCGCGGCGAGGTCGACGACGCCGCTCATGGACATGTTTCTGGGCTGCATGCGTACATCCTCCCCCGTATGCGCGCACCGACGAAAAAGATCGCGTGAATTGGCCTGTTGCAGGTCGGCGCCGGGTCCCCACCTGGCGCCTGTAGCCCTTCGCGTGGTTGTCGCTCTTACGCTACGAGCCGTAGCGTAACTCCTCGCTGCCTCTCGGCGCCCCGTGATCTGAACCACAGCCCTTCGGGACCCGATCATTCCGCTACTGGCGGGTATGGTCTCGGCCATGCGCAACCCCAGCCCCGGCCGAACCGGCCGCCCCCGCAGCGCCGCAGCGGACGCGGCGATCCTTGCCGCCACGCGGGACGCGCTGGTCGATCTGGGCTGGTCGAAGCTGACGATGGGCGACGTCTCGGCCCGGGCCGGCGTCGCCAAGACCACCCTCTACCGGCGCTGGGCGGGCAAGAACGAGCTGGTCGTGGACGCGGTGGCCGAGCTCTTCGACTCCCTCGAACTGCCGGACCGGGGCTCCCTGGAAGCCGACATCGAATACGTGGTGCTCCAGTTCGCGGGCCTGCTGCGGCGCCCGGAGGCCCGGACGGCCCTGATGGCGGTCGTCGCCGAGTCCACCCGGGACGACGCCCTGCGTGACCGGATCCGGTCGGCCATCGTGGACCGGCAGAAACGTCTCGTCGTACTGGGCCGCGAACGGGCCCAGGCCCGCGGCGAACTCCCGCACGAGGAGGGCGAGGTCGCCGGCCACACCACGGACCTGATCTTCGACGTGATCGCGGGCACGGTCGTGCACCGTGCGCTGGTCAGCTCGGAACCGGTGGACGAACTGTGGGTCGGCATGTTCACGACCCTCCTGATGCACGGCCTGCGCGGCCCGAACGCCGGCGGGGCTGGAGAATCCAGCCTCGCCGGCGTTTGAGGCGCGGGGGTCCGGGGGCGGAGCCCCCGGCAACGGCGCGGCGGCCGCTAGAAGCCCGGCGGCTCCGTGTACGTGCCCCACTCCTCGCGGAGCACGTTGCAGATCTCGCCCATCGTGGCCTCGGCACGCACCGCGTCCAGCATGGCGGGGATCATGTTCGACCCGTCGCGGGCGGCGGCCAGCATGGCCTCCAGCGCGGCCCCCACCTTCGCGTCGTCCCGGCGCTCCTTGCGCGCGCCGAGCGCCCGGACCTGCTCCCACTCCACCTCGTGGCTGACCCGGAGGATCTCCAGGTCCCCGGTGACCGAGCCGTGGTGGACGTTGACGCCGACGACCCGCTTGTCGCCCTTCTCCAGCGACCGCTGGTACTGGAAGGCCGACTCGGCGATCTCCCCGGTGAACCAGCCGTCCTCGATGCCCCGCAGGATGCCCGAGGTGATCGGCCCGATGGGGTGCCGGCCGTCGGGGTGGGCGCGCAGGCCGCGCTCCTTGATCTGGTCGAAGATCTTCTCGGCGTCGGCCTCGATGCGGTCGGTGAGCTGCTCGACGAACCAGGAGCCGCCGAGCGGGTCGGCGACGTTGGCGACGCCGGTCTCCTCCATCAGCACCTGCTGGGTGCGCAGGGCGATCTCCGCCGCCTGCTCGCTCGGCAGCGCGAGGGTCTCGTCGAGGGCGTTGGTGTGCAGGGAGTTCGTGCCGCCGAGCACGGCCGCGAGGGCCTCCACTGCGGTGCGCACGACGTTGTTGTACGGCTGCTGCGCGGTGAGCGAGACACCGGCGGTCTGGGTGTGGAAGCGCAGCCACATCGACTTGTCGCTCTTGGCCCCGTACACCTCCTTCATCCAGCGCGCCCAGATCCGGCGGGCGGCGCGGAACTTGGCGATCTCCTCGAAGAAGTCGAGGTGCGCGTCGAAGAAGAAGGAGAGGCCGGGCGCGAAGTCGTCCACGTCCATGCCGCGCGAGAGCCCGAGCTCCACATAGCCGAAGCCGTCCGCCAGGGTGTACGCGAGCTCCTGCGCGGCCGTGGCCCCGGCCTCGCGGATGTGGTAGCCGGAGACGGAGAGCGGCTTGTAGGCGGGGATGCCCTTGGTGCAGTACTCCATCAGGTCGCCGATGAGGCGCAGGTGCGGCTCCGGTTCGAAGAGCCACTCCTTCTGGGCGATGTACTCCTTGAAGATGTCGGTCTGGAGCGTGCCGTTGAGCACGGCCGGGTCCACGCCCTGCCGCTCGGCGGCGACCAGGTACATGCAGAAGGCGGGCACGGCGGGGCCGGAGATCGTCATGGAGGTCGTCACGTCGCCGAGCGGGATGTCCTTGAACAGGACCTCCATGTCGGCGGCGGAGTCGATGGCGACCCCGCAGTGCCCGACCTCGCCCAGCGAGCGCGGGTCGTCGGAGTCGCGCCCCATGAGGGTCGGCATGTCGAAGGCCACGGAGAGCCCGCCGCCGCCGGCGGCCAGGATCATCTTGTAGCGCTCGTTGGTCTGCTCGGCGTTGCCGAAGCCGGCGAACTGCCGGATCGTCCAGGTCCGGCCGCGGTAGCCGGTGGCGTGCAGGCCCCGGGTGTAGGGGTACTCCCCCGGCCACCCGATGCGCTCGAATCCCTCGTACGAGTCCCCGGGCCGGGGCCCGTAGACGGGGTCGACGTCATCTCCGGAGAGCGTCGTGAAATCGGCCTCGCGCTTGCGGGCCTTGTCGTAACGGGCCTGCCAGCGGCGGCGGCCCTCCTCGATGGCGTCAGCGTCCATACCCACGAATTTACTAGGACGTCCTAGTAAATGTCGATGGGCAACCCCGGAGAGTCTCTCCCCGGGGTTTGTGCGCTACGCGTTCGCGGCGGCGGGAGCGCCGACCACCAGCGGCTCGACCTCGGCGCGGACCTTGCGCTCGACGAAGAACGCGGCCAGCGGGATGGTGCCCGACGCGAGCACCCACAGGAGCTTGCCGAAGGGCCACTTGGCCTTGGAGCCCAGGTCGAAGGCGAAGACCAGGTAGATCATGAAGAGGAGACCGTGGGCCTGCGAGACCGCGAAGGTCAGGTCGGCGCCGGTGTCGAAGCCGTACTTCGCCACCATGCAGGCACAGAGGATCAGGAGCATGACCGCGGTCACATAGGCCATGACGCGGTAGCGGGTCAGCACGCTTCGTTTCATGCCGTCGAGCGTAACCGTCCGTTTTGCTCGATCTTGACGGGGGCTACTTCTCCTCGAAGTCCGCGGCGGCCACGCGCAGGGGGCGCAGGAGGGCGAAGATCTCCGCGCACTCCTCCGAGTCGTACACGCCGAGGCCGAAGTCGATCTCCATCAGGTCCCGGGTGGCGGCCTCGACGACCTCGCGGCCCTTGTCGGTGATCGAGGCGAGCGTGCCGCGCCCGTCGTTGGGGTTGGGCCGCTTGTCGACCAGTCCGGAGCGCACCAGCCGGTCCACGGTGTTCGTCACCGACGTCGGGTGGACCATGAGCCGCTCGCCGATCTTCGACATCGGCAGTTCGCCGGCCTTGGAGAAGGTGAGCAGCACCAGCGCCTCGTAGCGGGCGAAGGTCAGTCCGTACGGCTTGACCACCGCGTCGACCTCGCCGAGGAGGATCTGGTGCGCCCGCATGATCGAGGTGATGGCGGCCATCGAGGGCACCGGCCCCCAGCGCTGCTGCCAGAGTTCGTCGGCGCGGGCGATGGGGTCGAAGGGAAGGCTGAGCGGCTTGGGCACGCACCCGACCCTACCGGGCGGTCATTTGGTGACCACCCCCGTCTCACTCCTCGGCCCTTCCGGCTGCCGGGCGCAGCGGCGCAGTTCGGCCAGGAGCAGCAGGACGGCCACCGTGCCGAGGAGTCCGGCCGCGGTGACGACCTCGTGCACGGGCAGGAACTCGGCGGCGAGGCCGGCCAGCGCCATGCCGACGCCCTGAAGGGTCATCAGGCCGGTGCTGAGCAGGGTCATCGCGCGGCCGCGCAGTTCTTCGGGGACGGCTTCGACGTACCACTGGTCGAGCCCGAGGGTGTGGGCGTGGGCGAGGCCGACGAGCAGCAGGGCGAGGAGGGTGACGGCCACGCCCGGCCGGACCCCGTAGAGGAGCAGCGGCAGCAGGCCGGCGGCGGCGAGCGGGGCCACGATCCGGGAACGCGTTCGGGCGGTGAGCGCGGAGCCGGCCCAGAGTTCCCCCGCGATGGTGCCGACGGGCATGGCGCACATCAGCAGGCCGAGGACGGCGGTGCCGGCGCCGAGGCCGGCCGCGTAGGGGGCGAGCAGCGCCTCGGGTACGACGACGAAGATCGGCGGCACCCAGAAGAGGAGGGTGAGCGCCCGCAGCCGGCGGTTCGCGAACACGGCGCGGGCTCCGGCGAGCGGGGAGGTGCGGGCGCTCGCGCGGGCCGGCCGCAGTGCCGTTCCGTACCGCAGCAGCAGGGCGGAGGCGAGGAATCCGGCGGCGGTGAGCGCGATGGCGCCGCGCGGTGCGAGGACGGTGAGCAGGACGCCGCCGAGCCCGAAGCCGAGGAGCAGGGCGCTCTGGGCGACCATCCGCAGGAGCGAGCGGCCGAGTACGAAGACCTCGCCGGAGCCGAGGACGTCGGCGAGGGAGGCGTTGCGCGTGCCCTGGAACAGCGGCGCGACGAAGGCCATGGCGCAGCGCAGTACGAGGAGCACCGCGACGGGCGTGCCGGGTACGGCCATCGCCGCGGCGGCGGCCGCACAGAGCAGGTCGCACCCGACGAGCACCCGCCGGGCGGGGTGCCGGTCGGCGACCGGGGCGAGCAGGGTGCCGCCGAGGGCGTACGGGAGGAAGCCGAGGGCGAAGGTGAGCGCGCTCATCAGGGGCGAGCCTGTGGCCCGGAAGACGAGGACGGTGAGGGCGATCTCGGCGACGACGATGCCGAGCACGGACATCAGGTGCGCGGCGAAGACGGCCCGGAACTCCCGTATCCGGAACACGGAGCGGTAGCCGCGCGGGGCGGCCGGGGTGACGGTTGCCATGCCCCGCAGCTTGGCGGGGGCTACGGTGGCCGGGTAGAGATTCGCCCTGACCCGAATGTCCCGCGCCCCCCGCCTCGCCGGCCGGTGCTACCTCCGGCTCCGCCTGGGGCAATGCCGGCCTCGCCGGGGGGCAACCCAGCTCCGCAGATCCGGCCTCGCCGGGGCAGATCCAGCCTCGCCGGCGTTTGAGGCGCGGGGTCTGGGGCGGAGCCCCAGGAAACCCGGCTCCGCCGGGCACCGGGCTCCGCCCGGACCCTCCCCCAGCTACCGCTGGGAGGTGCCCCCCGCTCAAACGCCGGAGGGGCTGGGTTTGCCCCCGGCGGAGCCCGGCAGGCGCGGGCGCAGGCCCGGGAGAAGGCCCGGGGCGCAAGCCCGGGAGGCGGCCCGGGCGCAGGCTCGGGAGGAGGGTGAGGGGTGGCGTTCCACTATCGGTTCGGGCCCGGGGACCTGTTGCGGTGTCGGTTCGCCGTGTCCCCCCGGTGGGAGACGCAAGAGGCGGTCCGGACCCTCCTGCGCCCGCACCGCCAGGCGTACCACCTGCCCTGGCTGCGCCGCGTCCGCGCGGCGGCCGAGGGGCTGGACCTGCGGCCGCTGTGGCTGCTCATGCCGCGGGCCGGGCACAACCCCGACTTCCTCAGCCCCTCGCCGCTGGGGCCCTCCGTGACCTTCGAGGAGGAGCTGGCCCGGGTGCGGGCCGCCGATCCCGGCCTGGTCCGCGACGACCTGCGACGCTCCCTCGCCTGCACTCCGGGGGCGCTGGACAGCGACATCGGGCAGCGCCTGCTCGCGGATCCCGCCCGGGCGGTGCGGGAGCTGGCCGATCTGATGGAGCGGGCCTGGGAGACGCTGGTCGCCCCGGACTGGCCCCGGCTGCGCGCCCTGCTGGAGGCCGACATCCTGTTCCACTCCCGGCGCCTGGCGGCCGGCGGGCTCCAGGCCCTGTTCGACGGCCTGCATCCGGACCTGCGGTGGCACGAGGACACCGACACGCTGACGATCGACCGGCCCGGCCACCACGACCGCGCGCTCGGCGGCCAGGGCCTGCTGCTGATGCCGAGCGCGTTCGGCTGGCCCGACGTGGTCGGCGGCTACGACCCGCCCTGGCAGCCCACGCTCGTGTACCCGGCGCGGGGCATCGGCGCGCTGTGGACCGCCACCGCCGGACCCACCCCGCAGGCGCTGGCCCGGCTGCTCGGCCGGGCCCGGGCCGAGGTGCTCTGCGCGCTGGACGAACCGGCCTCGACCACCGCCCTGGCCCGCCGGCTCGGCCTGGCCCCGTCCTCCGTCTCGGCGCACCTGACCGTCCTGCACGCGGCCGGGCTGCTCACCTCCGCCCGCCACGGCCACCAGGTGCTGTACGAGCGCACCCCGTTGGCCATCGCCCTGACCTCGGTGTCGTACGGGGACGACCACTGACCGTTATGTCACGATGATCCCGCTCCCCCGCCCCTCCCCGACCCTTCGTCCCGAGGAAGCCGGATGCCCCCCGCAGCTCCACGACGCCGCCTCCCGACCGTCCTCGGCCTCCTCCTGCTCCTCGCGGCCGCCCCGGCCTGCTCCGACGGGCCGTCGGCCGAGCCGGGCACCCCGGCCGCCACCGCCGGGGCCGCCGGAGCCGCCGAGAGCTCCGAATCCCCCTTCTGGGTCGACCCGCAGAGCGCGGCCGCCCGGCAGGTCGCCGCCTGGGAGGCGGCGGGCCGCCACAGCGACGCCCAGGTACTGCGCAGGATCGCGGACCGGCCGATGGCTCTGTGGGCGGCGGGTGACGACCCCGGCCCCGGGATCCGCCGGGCCGCGGCGGGGTCCAGGGCCGCCGGGCGGACGATGGTGCTGACCGCCCACAACATCCCGTACCGCGGCTGCGGCCGGGACTCGGCCGCAGGCGGGGCCAAGGACGCCCGCGCGTACCGCGGTTGGATCGGTGCCTTCGCCGACGGCATCGCCGGCCAGAAGGCCGTCGTCGTCCTGGAGCCGGGCGCCGTCGCGCACGTCGTCGACGGTTGCACGCGCGCGGAGCACCACGCCGAGCGCTACCGGCTGCTCTCCGAGGCCGTCGACCGGCTCAAGCGGAACCGGAACACCAAGGTCTATCTGGACGCGGGCGATCCGGCCTGGATCCGCGACCCGATGGACCTCGTGCAGCCCCTCTACAAGGCGGGCCTGGAGCGCGCCGACGGCTTCGCCCTCAACGTCTCCGGCTTCCAGCCCGAGGCGGCCGCCCGCGCCTACGGCGCCAAGATCTCCAAGGCCGCCGGGGGAAAGCACTTCGTCATCGACACCAGCCGCAACGGCGACGGCCCGCTGTCCGGCGACCGCGTGCAGGCCCGGTGCAATCCGCCGGGCCGCTCCCTCGGCCCGGCGCCGACCGACCGCACGGGCGACCCGCTCGTGGACGCGTACCTGTGGGTGAAGCGGCCGGGCGAGTCCGACGGGACCTGCCGCGGCGGCCCGGCGGCCGGCACCTGGTGGCCGGACTACGCCCTGGGGCTGGCCCGCCGCGCGAGGGAGTAACCCCTTCAGCCCCGCCGGCGTTTGAGGCGCGGGGCCCGGGGCGGAGCCCCAGGCAGCCCGGGCGCAGCCCGGGCCCCACTACGCGGCCCGCGCACGCGACACGGCAGGGCCTAGCCCTCGGCGAGGTGCCGTTCGACCGTCTCCACCTTCGACGTGATCCCGTCCGAGACCCCGGGGCGGATGTCGGCCTTCAGGATGAACGAGACCCGCGGTGCCCGCTCCTCCACGGCGGCCACCGCGCGCCGGACCACGTCCATGACCTCGTCCCACTCGCCCTCGACGGTGGTGAACATGGCGTCGGTGCGGTTCGGCAGGCCCGACTCGCGGACCACCCGCACCGCGTCGGCCACGTACTCGCCGACCTCTTCGCCGACCCCGAGCGGGGTCACGGAGAACGCGACGATCATGCGCCGGCCGCCTCACGCGCGCGGGCGGCCAGCACGCTGTCGGCCTCGTCCCGCTTGAGGAGCTTGTCGCCGTACAGGCCGCCGAAGGGCAGCAGCGCGAGCACGAAGAACAGGGCGACCTTCTTGACCGGCCACTTCGCCTTGTTCCAGACGTCCAGCAGGAAGACCGCGTAGATCACGAACAGGATCCCGTGGAGGACGCCGAGCGGCATCATCAGGTAGTCGATGTCCGAGATCCGGCTCAGCAGCGAGCCGAAGATCAGCAGGGCCGGGAACGACAGCGCCTCCGGGACGGAGATGAGGCGCAGCCGGTGCAGGGCGGAGGCGGTCTTGATGTCCACGGGGAACCTTCGGGGTGGAGGCCAGGGTCCGTCCCAGTGTCTCAGCCGCTTTGCGGGATCTTGACTCGGCCCCCGGCCCCAGGACGGCGCGAGCTCGCGCGCGGTTGCACCGCGCGGGTGTGGCGTATATCGGCCACCGGGCCCTGTTCGGCTCCGCCCCCTGCCGATAACGTCATCCCGTGGCTCAGTTCCGACTCCAAGGCAGCAAGGTGCTCGCCGTCGACCTGACCGGGGATGCCGTGAAAGCGAAGAACGGCTCCATGGTCGCGTACGACGGTCAGATGGCCTTCAAGAAGATGACCGGCGGCGGCGAAGGCCTGCGCGGCATGGTGACGCGCCGGCTGACCGGCGAACAGATGACCGTGATGGAGGTGCAGGGGCACGGCACCTGCTTCTTCGCGGACCGCGCGAGTGAGATCAATCTGGTCAATCTGCGCGGCGAGAAGCTCTACGTGGAGTCCAGCAACCTGCTGTGCACCGACGCCGGCCTGCGCACCGGCACGACCTTCACCGGCCTGCGCGGCGCGACGACGGGCAACGGCCTGTTCACCACGACCGTCGAGGGTTCGGGGCAGGCGGCGATCATGTCCGACGGCCCGGCGGTGGTGCTGCGCGTGAGCGCCCAGTACCCCCTCTCCGTGGACCCGGGGGCGTACATCGCGCACACCGGCAACCTCTCGCAGTCCTTCCAGTCGGGTGTGAACTTCCGCACGCTGATCGGCGAGGGCTCCGGCGAGTCGTTCCAGATCCGCTTCGAGGGCGAGGGCCTGGTGTACGTACAGCCCAGCGAGCGCAACACGATCGGCGGCGACATCTGATGCCGTTCCGCGAGATCAACTCGAAGATGGTCGAGGCCCAGGTGGTCCCGGGCCAGAAGATGTACAGCCAGCGCGGCGCGATGCTCGCGTACCGCGGCGACGTCTCCTTCACCCCGAGCATCACCGGCGGTCAGGGCGGCGTGATGGGCATGATCGGGCGCCGCGTGGCGAACGAGCAGACCCCGCTGATGTCGGTCGAGGGCAGCGGCACCGTGATGTTCGGCCACGGCGGCCACCACATCCAGGTGATCAACCTGACCGGCGAGACCCTCTACGTCGAGGCCGACCGGCTGCTCGCCTTCGACGGCACCCTCCAGCAGGGCACGATGTTCATGGGCTCGCAGGGCGGGGTCATGGGCATGGTCCGCGGCCAGGTCACCGGCCAGGGCCTGTTCACCACCACCCTCAAGGGCCACGGCTCGGTGGCCGTGATGGCCCACGGCGGGGTCATCGAACTGCCCATCCACCCGAACCGGCCGGTCCACGTGGACCCGCAGGCGTACGTGGCCCACCACGGGGACGTCCGCAACAAGCTCTCCACCGCGCTCGGCTGGCGGGACATGGTGGGGCGCGGTTCGGGAGAGGCGTTCCAGCTGGAGCTGTCCGGCCAGGGCGCGGTGTACGTACAGGCCTCGGAGGAAAAACTGTGAGCTACGGACCCGCATCCGGATACGGCCCGGCCCCGGTACCCGGCCAGGGCGGTTTCGGCCCCCCGCCGGGAGGCCCCGGCGGCCCGACGGTCTTCGACCCGTACACCCTGCCCTCCGACGACAACGTGAACCCGTACACCTTCTGCGTGGAGCTCAAGGGGAGCCAGTGGTTCCTGCAGAAGGGCAAGATGATCTCGTACTACGGGAGCATCGAGTTCAACGGCATCGGCAACGGCCGCTTCGACCGCCTGCTGCGCACCAGCTTCCACTCGCCGCTGCACGCCAGCGACTGGGTGGTGGCCGAGGGCCAGGGCAAGATGCTGCTGGCCGACCGGGCCTTCGACGTGAACTCGTACGACCTGGACAACGGGAACCTGACGATCCGGTCCGGCAACCTGCTGGCCTACCAGCCCTCCCTCGCCCTCAAGCAGTCGATCGTCCCGGGCTTCCTGACGCTGATCGGGACGGGCAAGTTCGTGGCCGCGTCCAACGGCCCGGTGGTGTTCATGGAGCCGCCGCTGCGCGTGGACCCGCAGGCACTGGTGGGCTGGGCGGACTGCCCGTCGCCGTGCCACCACTACGACCACGGCTACATGTCGGGGGTCATGGGCGGCCTGCGCTCCCTCACCGGCATCGGGGGCACCTCGGGCGAGGAGCACCAGTTCGAGTTCGTCGGGGCGGGCACCGTGCTCCTGCAGTCCTCGGAGATGCTGATGGCGGAGCAGGCGGTCGGCGCGGTCGGCGCCGGCGCGGCCGGGGGCCAGGCGCAGGGCGTTCCGGGGGCCGGCCAGGGTCCGCTGGGGCAGATCGGCGTGCCGCGGATGCCGGGGCAGCTGGGGGATCTGCAGCGCCGCTTCGGCCTGTGACCGCGGCGGGCATCCCATCCGATTTTTGTACGTAATTCAACTTCTTAGGTAGAGTTCACTCATGGAGACCATGGAGACCGAGACCGCCACACGCTGGCTGACGGACGCCGAGCAGTGCGCCTGGCGCACCCACCTGGACGTCAGCAGACTGCTGATGCACCAGCTGGAAAAGGACCTCCAGCCCTTCGGACTCACGAACAACGACTACGAGATCCTCGTGAACCTCTCGGAGTCGGACGACCACCGGATGCGGATGAGCGACCTCGCGACCGCCACCCTGCAGTCCAAGAGCCGTCTCTCCCACCAGATCACGCGCATGGAGGCGGCCGGCCTGGTCGTCCGCGTGAACTGCGAGTCCGACCGCCGCGGCCTGTACGCGGTGCTCACGGACGAGGGCCTGGAGACCATGCGCAAGGTCGCCCCGCACCACGTGGCATCGGTCCGCCGGCACTTCATCGACATGCTGGCCCCGGAGGACCTGGCAGCCCTGCGCGCCTCCCTCACCCCGGTGGCCGACCACCTCCGCGACACCCGCGGCAAGGCCTGACGCCTACGCCCCCGCGGGGCCACACCCAGCCCCGCGGGGGCACACCCAGCCCCGCCGGGCAAATCCAGCCTCGCCGGCGAGGCTGAGGGTGCCCCGCGCCTCAGCCCTCCGTCAGCGTCGCCAGCAAGGCGTCGGCGGCGGCGTACGGGTCCAGCTCGCCCGCGGCGACCCGCCCGGCCAGCGCGTCCAAGTGCGCGTCGCCGTGCAGATCGGCCATCCTCGCCCGCAGCGCCGTCACGGCGATCGTCTCCACCTCACGGGCGGCACGAGCAGCGCGCCGCTGCCCCAGCACCCCCCGCTCGTCCATCCACGCCCGGTGCTTCTCCAGCGCCTCGACGAGCTCGTCGACGCCCTCTCCCCGCGCGGCGACGGTCTTCACGATCGGCGGCCGCCAGTCCTCGCGGCCCCGCGCCTCCCCCAGCCCCAGCATGTGGTTCAGCTCCCGCGCCGTGGCGTCCGCCCCGTCCCGGTCGGCCTTGTTCACCACGTACACGTCGCCGATCTCCAGGATCCCCGCCTTCGCGGCCTGGATCCCGTCGCCCATCCCGGGGGCCAGCAGCACCACCGAGGTGTCGGCCTGCGAGGCGATCTCCACCTCCGACTGCCCGACCCCGACCGTCTCGACCAGGATCACCTCGCAGCCGGCCGCGTCCAGCACCCGGATCGCCTGCGGCGCGGCCCAGGCCAGGCCGCCCAGGTGCCCCCGGGTGGCCATGGACCTGATGTACACGCCCGGGTCCGAGGCGTGGTCCGACATCCGCACCCGGTCGCCGAGCAGCGCCCCGCCCGAGAAGGGCGAGGACGGGTCGACGGCGAGCACGCCGACCCGCTTCCCGGCCTTGCGGTACGCGGACACCAGCGCCGAGGTCGACGTCGACTTGCCGACGCCCGGCGACCCCGTCAGCCCCACCACGTACGCCCCGCCCGTCAGCGGGGCCAGGGCGGCCATCACCTCCCGCAGCTGCGGGGACGCCCCCTCGACCAGCGAGATCAGCCGGGCCACCGCTCTCGGCCTGCCCTCACGGGCCTGGGCCACGAGCTGGGGGACGTCCACCGCCGTCATACGTGCTGCGCTCCTCGGGGTTCTGGTAGGGCTACGGGTACGGGCCTGGTACCGGCCGTCAGGCCTGCGGCACGCGCACGATCAGCGCGTCGCCCTGACCGCCGCCACCGCACAGCGCGGCCGCGCCGACCCCGCCGCCGCGGCGCCCCAGCTCCAGCGCGAGGTGCAGCACCACGCGGGCGCCGGACATGCCGATCGGGTGACCCAGCGCGATGGCGCCGCCGTTGACGTTCACCATTTCCGGGTCGACGCCGAGGTCCTTCATTGACTGCACGGCGACGGCCGCGAAGGCCTCGTTGATCTCGATGAGGTCCAGGTCGCCGACCTCCAGGCCCTCCTTCTTCAGGGCGTGCAGGATCGCGTTGGACGGCTGCGACTGCAGGGAGTTGTCGGGACCGGCCACGTTGCCGTGGGCGCCGATCTCGGCGAGCCACTCCAGGCCCAGCTCCTCGGCCTTGGCCTTGCTCATCACGACGACGGCGGCCGCGCCGTCGCTGATCTGCGAGGAGGTGCCGGCGGTGATGGTGCCGTCCTTCGCGAAGGCCGGGCGCAGCTTGCCGAGGGACTCGACGGTGGTCTCGGGGCGGATGCCCTCGTCGTGCGAGAAGACGACCGGGTCGCCCTTGCGCTGCGGGATCTGGACCGGGGTGATCTCGGCATCGAAGACGCCGTTCTTCTGCGCGGCGGCGGCCCGCTGGTGGGAGGCCACGGCGAACTCGTCCTGCGGGGCGCGCTCGATGCCCAGGCGGGTGTTGTGCTTCTCGGTGGACTCGCCCATCGCGATGTTCTCGAAGGCGTCGGTGAGGCCGTCGTAGGCCATCGCGTCGAGCATCTCGATGGCGCCGTACTTGAAGCCCTCGCGCGACTTGGGCAGCAGGTGCGGGGCGTTCGTCATGGACTCCTGGCCGCCGGCGACCACGATGTCGAACTCGCCCGCGCGGATCAGCTGGTCGGCGAGCGCGATCGCGTCGAGGCCCGACAGACACACCTTGTTGATGGTGAGCGCCGGGACGTTCATCGGGATGCCGGCCTTGACCGCGGCCTGGCGGGCGGGGATCTGGCCGGCGCCGGCCTGGAGCACCTGGCCCATGATCACGTACTGGACCTGGTCGCCGGAGATCCCGGCCCGCTCCAGCGCGGACTTGATGGCGAAGCCGCCGAGGTCGGCACCCGAGAAGGACTTCAGCGAGCCGAGCAGCCGCCCCATGGGCGTGCGGGCCCCGGCGACGATCACTGACGTGGTGTTGTTCGTTCCGGACATGAGGCACAGCCCCTTGAAGATGAGGAGTGAACGAGGGTTTACCCGAATGTACTGAGCGGTACCCGCGCCGTCACCGGGCATTCGGTGTGATCGCTGGCACGTTGCGTCACCACCCTCCTCGGCGGTGCACTGGTCCCATGCTGACAAGAATCGACCACATCGGGATCGCCTGCTTCGACCTGGACAAGACCGTCGAGTTCTACCGTGCCACGTACGGCTTCGAGGTGTTCCACTCCGAGGTCAACGAGGAGCAGGGTGTCCGCGAGGCCATGCTGAAGATCAACGAGACCTCCGACGGCGGCGCCTCCTACCTCCAGCTCCTGGAGCCCACCCGCGAGGACTCCGCGGTGGGCAAGTGGCTGGCCAAGAACGGCGAGGGCGTCCACCACATCGCCTTCGGCACCGAGGACGTCCAGGGCGACTCGGAGGCCATCCGCGGCAAGGGCGTCCGCGTCCTCTACGACCAGCCCCGCACCGGCTCCATGGGCTCCTCGATCACCTTCCTGCACCCCAAGGACTGCCACGGCGTCCTGACCGAGCTCGTCACCTCCAACCCCGACCAGTCAACCGCCCATCAGTAATGGGCTTGCGTTACGGCAACCGGGCCTGGGAGGCCCGGTTCGCCTTTTCGATGTGGCCGCATTCGGCGCAGGTGCGGGAGGTGTACGCCGGGTCGACGTACACGACGGGCACCCCCGCCCGGCGGGCCTTGTAGGCGATGAACTCTCCAAGCTGAGCGAAAGCCCAGCTGTGCAACGCGGCCCGTTGGGGCTTCCTGAGCCGTACCCGTTCACGGATGCCGGTCAGGTTCTCCAGACCGATCCCGCGCCCGGTGCGTGCAGCCTCGGCCGCGATGCGTTTGGCGATCTTGTGGTTGACGTCCCGGGTACGCCGGGCCTCCTTACGGCGTCTGCGCTGGGCGCGACGCTTGGCGGACTTGGTTCCTTCATCCGTCCGCGGGTGGTCCAGATCGAGATCGTCTGTGCATCCACCTGCCAAGACAGCATTCTGTCGTCATACGGCTGAGCCGCCGCCCCCCGGAACGCGATCGGCTTCTCCGAGGCCTGGCGGTAGCGCTTCGACCCGGGCGGGCCGAGATGACCGGCCCGTAGATTCGCCCTCAGCGTCGCATAGGCGCCGCAGGTCTTCTTGATCACATGCTGGGCGGCCTGCGCCCCCAGTCCCCACCGGGTCTTGATCTCGACGTAGGCGTGCTTGCGCAGGTCGAAATTCCGGTACGCGGCCCGCTCGACGGCCACCTCGCTCACCCACGGGGCCGCTTCGTTGCAGGCGCGCAAGGTCGCTGCGAGCGCCGGCTCCTGCGCCGCCGTCGGCAACAGCCTGACCTGTACCACGAGCTTCACGTCGGCGACGGGACGCTGCGATCCCGACACATGTATTCGAACACCGCAAATCGTCGCGCCGTGGACCCGAAGAGGGAATTGCCACGAGGTCAGCTTCGGGGATCCCCGCGAGAGCGCACTGATGCCGCCATTCCCCGGCCGGTAGAGTGGCCATGGCTCGGCCGGGGTTCGGTGCGGAGACGGGGTCGGGGCCTGTGAGCTCTGCCCCGGTATCTGACACCATTCCCCGGGGGCGTCGTTCAGCGGGCGAGCGATGCTCATTTGGGAGTGAGCTTGCGACCAGGGGACGGATGGGACCGCGCTGTGCGGGGCTACGAAAGCCAGGAGAGCCATCAGGCCGAGGCCGACCATCTCTCGCGCTTCGAGGCCGAGATGGAGCGGCTGAAGAAGGAGCGCGGGAAGGCCGTCCAGCACGCTGAGGACCTGGGTTACCAGGTCGAGGTGCTGCGCGCCAAGCTGCACGAGGTGCGGCGCGCGCTCGCGTCCCGGCCCGCCTACGACGGCGCGGACATGGGCTATCAGGCCGAGCAGCTGCTCCGCAACGCCCAGATCCAGGCCGACCAGATGCGCTCCGACGCCGAGCGCGAGCTGCGCGACGCCCGGGCGCAGACCCAGCGCATCCTGCAGGAGCACGCCGAGCACCAGGCCCGGCTCCAGGCCGAGCTGCACGCCGAGGCCGTCAACCGCCGCCAGCGCCTGGACCAGGAGCTCAACGAGCGCCGCCAGACCGTCGAGGCGCACGTCAACGAGAACGTGGCCTGGGCCGAGCAGCTCCGGGCCCGTACGGAGTCCCAGGCGCGCCGGCTCATGGAGGAGTCCCGCGCCGAGGCCGAGCAGTCCCTGAACGCGGCCCGCGCCGAGGCCGCCCGCGTCGCCGAGGAGACCCGGCGCCGGATGGCCGCCGACTCGGAAGCCGCGCGCGCCGAGACCGAGGCCACGCTGCTGCGTGCCCGCAAGGAGGCCGAGCGGCTGCTGACCGCCGCCTCCACGCAGGCCCAGGAGGCCACCGAGCACGCGGAGCGGCTGCGTTCCACCACCTCCGCCGAGGCCGAGCAGACCCGGCAGCAGACCCTGGACCTCGGCCGGGCGGCCGAGACCCGGGCGCAGGAGGCCGAGGCGGCGCTGCGCGAGGCCCGTGCCGAGGCCGAGAAGCTGCTCGCCGAGGCCAAGGAGAGCGCGGCCCGCCAGCTCTCGTCGGCGGAGTCCGTCAACGAGCAGCGCACCCGTACCGCCAAGGAGCAGGTCGCCCGGCTGGTCGGCGAGGCCACCAAGGAGGCCGAGACCCTCAAGGCGGAGGCCGAGCAGGCCCTGGCCGACGCCCGCGCCGAGGCCGAGCGGCTGCGCACCGAGGCCGGCGAGAAGGCCCGTACGGCCGCCGCCGAGGACATGGCGGCGCAGCTGGCGAAGGCGGCCCGCACGGCCGAGGACGTACTGAACAAGGCCTCGGAGGACGCCCGGGCCACCACCCGGGCCGCGTCCGAGGAGGCCGAGCGGATCCGCCGCGAGGCCGAGGCGGAGGCCGACCGGCTGCGCCTGCAGGCGGCGACGACGGCCGATGAGCTCAAGGGCGCCGCGAAGGACGACACCGAGGAGTACCGGGCCCGCACGGTCGAGCTCCAGGAAGAGGCCCGCCGGCTGCGCGGCGAGGCCGAGCAGCTGCGCGCGGAGGCCGTCGCCGAGGGCGAGCGGATCCGCGGCGAGGCCCGCCGCGAGGCGGTCCAGCAGATCGAGGAGGCGGCCCGGACCGCCGAGGAACTGCTGGGCAAGGCCAAGGCGGACGCGGACGAGCTGCGCGGCGGGGCGACCGCCGAGAGCGAGCGGGTGCGCGCCGAGGCCGTCGAGCGGGCCGGGACCCTGCGCAAGCAGGCCGAGGAGACCCTGGAGCGGACCCGCGCCGAGGCGGAGCGGCTGCGCGCCGAGGCCGAGGAGCAGGCCGAGGCCGTACGCGCCGAGGCGGAAGCGGCGGCCCTCGCACGGCGCGAGGAGACCGAGCAGGCACTTGCCGCGAAGCGGGCGGAGGCCGACGAGGAGCTCGTACGGCTGCACACGGACGCCGAGGCCCGGCTGACCACGGCCGAGCAGACGCTGCGCGACGCCCGCGCGGCGGCGGAGAACATCCGCCGGGAGACCACCGAGGAGAACGACCGGCTGCGCGCCGAGTCGGCGGAGCGGATCCGCGCCCTCCAGACGCAGTCCGAGGCCGAGGCCGACCAGCTGCGCACCGACGCCGCGGACGACGCCGGCCGGGTGCGCGCCGAGGCCGAGCAGGTGGCCGTACGGCTGCGCGGCGAGGCCGAGGCCGAGGCCGAGCGGGTGCGCACCGAGGCGCAGGAGACCGCGGACCGGCTGCGCGCCGAGGCGAAGGCGGCGGCCGAGCGGGTCGCCGAGGAGGCCGCGGAGGCCCTGGCCGCCGCGGCTGAGGAGGCCGCCCGGCGCCGCCGGGAGTCCGAGGAGACCCTGGCGTCGGCGCGGACCGACGCGGACAGCGAGCGGGCCCAGGCCCGCGAGCAGAGCGAGGAACTGCTGGCGCAGGCCCGCAAGCGCTCCGAGGAGGCGCAGGCCGAGGCGGTCTGGCTGACCGAGGAGGCCGAGCGGCGCGCGTCGGAGGTCGTGTCGGCCGCCGAGGCCACCGCCCAGCAGGTGCGGGACTCCGTCGCCGGTCTGCACGAGCAGGCCGAGGAGGAGGTCGCCGGGCTGCGCAGCGCCGCCGAGCACGCGGCGGAGCGTACGAAGACGGAGGCCGGGGAAGAGGCCGCCCGGGTCCGCGCGGACGCCTACGAGGAGCGGGAGCGGGCCACCGAGGACGCCAACCGGATCCGCAGCGAGGCCCGTACGGAGACGGACGCGGCGAAGGCGCTGGCCGAGCGCACGGTCGGCGACGCGATCGCCGAGGCCGAGCAGCTGCGCAGCGACACCGCCGAGTACGCGCAGCGGGTGCGTACCGAGGCCACGGACGCGCTGGCCGCGTCCGAGCGGGACGCGGCCCGTACCCGGGCGGACGCCCGCGACGACGCGAACCGGATCCGCGGCGAGGCGGCCGAGTCCCTGGAGGCCTCGCGCGCCGAGGGCGCCCGGATCACGGCCGAGGCGACGGCGGAGGCGGAGCGCATCACCGGGGAGGCGGCGCAGGCGGCGGAAGCCACCCGCGCCGAGGCGGCCGGCACCCTGGACGAGGCCCGCGCCGAGGGCAACCGGCTGCGCACGGAGGCCGCCGAGCAGGCGGACCGGCTCATCACCGAAGCCGCCGCGGAAGCCGAGCGGCTCACCGAGGAGACCACGGCCGCGAACGCCGCCACCGTCGGCGAGGCCGAGGCGGCCGCGGAGGCGCTGCGCACGAAGGCGGAGCAGCTGCGGGCCCAGGCGGCCGAGACGCTGGTCGCGGCCGAGCGGGACGCGGCCCGCGTCCTGGTCGACGCCCGCACCGAGGGCGACCGGCTGGTCGACGAGACCCGCAAGGCCAACGAGGCCACGGTCGGCGAGGCCGCGAAGGTCCTGGAGGACGCGCGGGCGGAGGGCGGCCGGATCATCGGCGAGGCCACCGCGGAGGCGGAGCGCGTCACGGTCGCCGCGAACGAGACCCTGGCGAGCGCCGAGCAGGAGTCCGCGAGGACCCTCGACGAGGCCCGCGCCGAGGGCAACCGGCTGCGCAGCGAGGCCGCCGAGCAGGCGGACCGGCTCATCACCGAGGCCGCGGCGGAGGCCGACAAGCTCACCGCCGAGACCGCCGCGGAAGCGGACCGGCTCACCGCGGAGACCCGCAAGGCGAACGAGCGGACGGTCGGCGAGGCTTCGAACGAGGCCGAGCGGCTGCGCGCCGAGGCGTCGGAGGCGCTGTCCTCGGCCCAGGAGCACGCCACCCGCACCCGGTCGGAGGCCGAGCGGGTCAAGGCGGAGGCGGCGACCGAGGCGGAGCGCATCCGCGGCGAGGCCCGTACGGAGTCCGAGCGGCTGCTGGACGAGGCGCGCGAGGCGGCCAACAAGCGCCGCAGCGAGGCCGCGGAGCAGGTCGACCGGCTCATCACGGAGGCCGCGGCGGAGGCCGACAAGCTCACCGCCGAGGCGGGCAAGCAGGCCCTGGCCGCCACCACGGGGGCCGAGGAGCAGGCCGACGCGATGGTCGACGCGGCCCGCAAGGAGGCCGCGCGGATCACTTCGGAGGCGACCGTCGAGGGCAACTCCATGGTGGAGAAGGCCCGTACGGACGCGGACGAGCTGCTGGTCGGCGCGCGCAGCGACGCCGCCGCCATAAGGGAGCGGGCGGAGGAGCTGCGGGGCCGCGTCGAGGCGGAGGTCGAGGAGCTGCACGAGCGGGCCCGCCGGGAGTCGGCCGAGCAGATGAAGTCGGCCGGCGAGCGCGTGGACAAGCTGGTGCGCGCGGCGACCGAGCAGAGCGTCGAGGCCGAGGCGAAGGCCAAGGCGCTGGTGTCGGACGCGAGCAGCGAGGCGAGCAAGGTGCGCATCGCAGCGGTGCGCAAGGCCGAGGCGCTGCTCAAGGAGGCCGAGCAGAAGAAGGCGGAGCTGGCCCGGGAGGCGGAGAACGCCCTCGCGGAGGCCAAGGCGGAGGCCGAGCGGCTCGTCGAGGAGGGCCGTCGTGAGCTGGAGGTCCTGGTGCGCAGGCGCGAGGACATTCAGGCGGAGATCTCCCGTGTCCAGGACGTTCTTGAGGCGTTGGAATCATTCGAGGCGCCCTCGGGCGGCGCGAAGCCCGCGGTCGGCGGCCAGGGCGCGGGGGGCGTGAAGGCGGGCGCGACGGCAGGTTCCACTCGTTCGGGTGGGAAGACGTCGGAGGGCTAGTCGGCGCACGAGGATGTGTGCTCCTGATGGAGGTTCAGGCGAACGAGTGACAAGCATTCTGTCGCCTTGCCACTCAAAAGGGGTGTCATTGTCCAGATCAATCGCGGATTGACTCGAAGACACGCCGCCCGGGCGCCTAGGATTCCCCTAACACCTCACGTAGCACCTCATCGGTCTCATTCGACAGGAACCCCATGAGCGACCCTTCCTCCCCCTTCGGCTTCGAGCTCGTGCGGCGCGGTTACGACCGCGGTCAGGTGGACGACCGCATTACCAAGCTGGTCTCCGACCGCGACAGCGCCCTTGGACGTATCAACTCTCTGGAAAAGCGGATCGAGGAGCTGCACCTCGAAACGCAGAACGCCCAGGCCCAGGTGAACGACGCCGAGCCGTCGTACGCGGGTCTCGGCGCCCGGGTCGAGAAGATCCTGCGCCTGGCCGAGGAGGAGGCGAAGGACCTGCGCGAGGAGGCCCGTCGCGCGGCCGAGCAGCACCGCGAGCTCGCCGAGTCTGCGGCCCAGCAGGTGCGCAACGACGCCGAGTCGTTCGCCGCCGACCGCAAGTCGAAGGCGGAGGACGAGGGCGTCCGCATCGTCGAGAAGGCCAAGGGTGACGCCTCCACCCTGCGCGCCGAGGCCCAGAAGGACGCGGCCTCCAAGCGCGAGGAAGCCGACGCCCTGTTCGAGGAGACCCGCGCCAAGGCCGCCCAGGCCGCCGCGGACTTCGAGACCAACCTGGCGAAGCGCCGCGAGCAGTCCGAGCGCGACCTGGCTTCGCGTCAGGCGAAGGCGGAGAAGCGTCTCGCCGAGATCGAGCACCGGGCCGAGCAGCTGCGCCTGGAGGCGGAGAAGCTGCGTACGGACGCGGAGCGCCGGGCCCGCCAGACGGTGGAGACCGCGCAGCGCCAGGCCGAGGACATCGTGGCCGACGCCAACGCCAAGGCGGACCGTATCCGCAGCGAGTCCGAGCGCGAGCTGGCGGCGCTCACCAACCGCCGCGACTCCATCAACGCCCAGCTGACCAACGTCCGCGAGATGCTGGCGACGCTGACCGGCGCGGCCGTCGCGGCGGCCAACCCGATCGTGGACGACGAGCCGGTCACCCGCGGCGTCCCGGCGCAGCAGAGCCGCTGACCTCAGGGTTTCGGTTACCGGGCGGTACTGTTCGCCCGTTTCGCGACCAAAGCAGGGCCGTACGTCACCTTTCGTAGGTGGCGTACGGCCCTTCTGCGTTCTAGCGTTGGCCCATGATCGAGCTTGAGGGCCTCACCAAACGATTCGGCGCCAAGACCGCCGTGGACAACCTCAGCTTCCAGGTCAGACCGGGGGTGGTGACCGGCTTCCTCGGCCCCAACGGGGCGGGGAAGTCCACGACCATGCGCATGATGCTCGACCTCGACAACCCGACCAGCGGTACGGTCCGGATCGACGGGAAGCACTACCGGGACCTGCCGGAGCCGCTGAAGTACATCGGGGCGCTGCTGGACGCGAAAGCCATGAACGGCGGTCGCAGCGCCTACAACAACCTTCTCTGCCTGGCCCAGTCGAACCGGATCCCGAAGAGCCGGGTCTCCGAGGTGCTGGACCTGGTCGGCCTGACCGCCGTGGCGAAGAAGAAGTCCAAAGGATTTTCGCTGGGCATGGGCCAGCGCCTGGGTATCGCCTCCGCTCTGCTGGGCGACCCGGAAATCCTGATGTTCGACGAACCCGTCAATGGTCTGGACCCGGAGGGAATTCTCTGGATCCGCAATCTGATGAAGGGGCTGGCGGCGGAGGGGCGGACGATCTTCGTCTCCTCCCACCTGATGAGCGAAATGGCCCTGACCGCTGACCATTTGGTCGTCATCGGGCAGGGAAAACTGCTGGCAGACCTGTCGATGGCCGATTTCATCCAGCAGAACTCGCGCAGTTACGTGCGACTGCGCTCGCCCCAGCAGGAGCGGTTGAAGGACGTCCTGCACGAGGCCGGGATCGACGCGATCAGCGTCCCGGCCACCGGCGCGCTGGAGATCGACGGCGTGGAATCGGAGCGGCTCGGCGAGCTGGCCGCCCAGCACCAGATCGTGCTGCACGAACTCAGCCCGCAACGGGCTTCACTGGAGGAAGCGTTCATGCGCATGACGGCGGATTCCGTCGAGTACCACGCCCACGCGCCGGGCGCTCCCGTACCCGCGGGGATCGGCAACCCGGCCCGGCCGGCCGACGTCCCCGCGTGGGGCGCGGGCTTCGAGGCGACGCGCAAGGGCGGCGAGTGACCGTGTCCTCCTTCTCCGCCGTTCTGCAGTCCGAGTGGACCAAGATCCGCACGGTCGCCTCCACCAGCTGGTCCCTGATCTCCGCCATGGTGGTCACCGTCGGGATCAGCGCCGCGCTGTGCGCGGTGATCAGCAATTCCTTCGAGGGCATGAGGCCGGAGGAGCAGGCCACCTTCGACCCGACCCTGGCCAGCTTCGCCGGGATGACCCTCGGCCAGCTCGCCATGATCGTCTTCGGCGTCCTGGTCGTCGGCACCGAGTACAGCTCGGGCATGATCCGCACCTCGCTGGCCGCCGTGCCGCGGCGCGCGGAGTTCCTCGTCGGCAAGCTCGTCGTGGCCACCGGGCTCGCGCTCGTGGTGGGCCTGGTCACCAGCTTCCTGTCGTTCTTCCTCGGGCAGGCGATCCTGGGCGACCGCAGCATCGGCATCGACGAGCCGAACGTCCTGCGCGCGGTGATCGGCGCCGGCCTCTACATGGCGATGATCGCCCTGTTCTCCATGGGCGTGGCCACGATCCTGCGCAGCTCGATCCTGTCGCTCGGCATCCTGATGCCGTTCTTCTTCCTCGTCTCGAACATCCTCGGGGCGGTCGAGGCCACCCGGAAGGTCGCGCAGTACTTCCCGGACCAGGCCGGCGGCAAGATCATGCAGGTCGTCCCGGGTGCGATGGGCAGCACCGAGGCCCCCTACAGCGCCTGGGGCGGTTTCGGGATCATGGCCCTGTGGACGCTGGCCGCCGTACTCGGGGGCTACCTCGTCCTCAAGAAGAGGGACGCGTGAGCGCCGCCTCCGTCTGAAGGACTACGGGTCATCCCCGGGTCGGCCTCAGGGTCGGGCTCGGGGATCGGCCCGGGACGGAACCACAGGAAGCTCGATATCCTCTTAAGCCTTACGCGGGCGAGAGTCGTCCCGGCCTGGTAAGGGGCAGTAAAAATGATCGAGGCAGTCGGCCTGACCAAGCGCTTCGGCGCGAAGACCGCCGTCGACCAGCTGTCCTTCCAGGTCAAGCCGGGTCACGTCACCGGCTTCCTGGGGCCCAACGGCTCCGGGAAGTCCACCACCATGCGCATGATCCTCGGCCTGGACCGGCCCACGTCCGGCCGGGTCACGATCAACGGCCACCCCTTCCGGGAGCTGCCGAACGCCCAGCGGCACGTCGGGGCCCTGCTCGACGCCAAGGCCGTGCACGGCGGCCGCCGGGCCCGCAGGCACCTGCTCTCCATCGCGCAGCTCTCCGGGATCCCCGAGAAGCGGGTGGACGAGGTACTGGCGGTGGTCGGCCTGCAGGACGTCTCCCACGTGCGTACGAAGGGCTTCTCGCTCGGCATGGGCCAGCGGCTCGGCATCGCCACCGCCCTGCTCGGCGACCCCCGGGTGCTGCTGTTCGACGAGCCGGTCAACGGCCTCGACCCCGAGGGCATCCTGTGGGTGCGCAACCTCATGAAGCGGCTCGCCTCCGAGGGCCGTACCGTCTTCGTCTCCTCGCACCTGATGAGCGAGATGGCGCTGACCGCCGACCACCTGATCGTGATCGGCCGGGGCCGGCTGCTGGCCGACATGGGCACCCAGGAATTCATCACGCACAACTCGGCCGGATTCGCTCGGGTCCGCGCGGCCGACACCCGTCCCGATGGCCGGGACGCACTGGGTGCGGCCCTGCGCGGGGCGGGCGGCCGGGTCCTCCAGGAGCCCGACGGGGCCCTGCGCGTGACCGGGCTGGAGCTCCCGCGGATCTCCGACCTCGCGCACGAGGCCGGCGTCCGGCTGTGGGAGCTGTCACCGCACCGGGCCTCGCTGGAGGAGGCGTACATGCGGATGACCCAGTCCTCCGTCGAGTACACCTCCACCGAAGACCCCCGCGAGGAGCTGTGGGAGCCGGAGCCGCTCACCGTCCCCGCCTGGGAGGAGGAGACGGCCGCCCCCGAGGTCCCGCGGGCCGGGTTCTTCGCGCCGCCCCCGCCCGGAGCGGGCGGGCAGCCCTTCCTGATGCCGAGCGACCCCGGCGAGCTCGCCGGCGCCGCCAAGAACGACCCCGAGGACGCACGATGACCGCGCCGGCCACCTACAGCTCGCCGCTGCCGACACCGCGGCCGCACCTGGGGCACGCCCTGGCCTCGGAGTGGACCAAGATGGTCTCGGTGCGCTCCACGCTGTTCACGCTCGGGGCGCTCGTGCTGACCGTCGTCGGCGTCGGAATGCTCTTCGTCGCGCAGACCGTGGACCAGGACTACCTGAACATCTCCTTCACCACGCCGGCCCTCTTCGGCCTGCTGGTCGGGCAGCTCGCGGTGATGGTCCTCGGCGTGCTGACGATCACCTCGGAGCACGCCACCGGCCTCGCCCGGACCACCTTCACCGCCGCCCCCGACCGGCACCGGGTGCTCACCGCGAAGTACCTCGTCTTCGCCGTCACGGCCCTCGTCACGACCGTCTGCTCCGTCTTCGTGGTCGGCATCGCCGCGGCGCTCCTCCACAGCGGCTCCGCCGCCGGACCGCACGCGGGCGTCGAGTGGCTCGGCGCGCTGGCGGGCTGCTTCTACGTGACCCTGCTGGGCGTGCTGGCACTGGCCGTCGGCGCGCTGCTGCGGCATTCGGCCGGGGCGATCGCCGTGATGCTGGGCGTGGTCACGCTGCCGCCGGTGATCGGCGGCATGCTCAGCATGTGGGAAGCGCTCCAGCCGCTCGGGGAAACGATCCTCCGGCACAACGCGCCGGTGGCGCTGATGCAGCTGTTCGGCATGCCGGCCGGCGCCGACATGGGCGCTCTGCCCACCGCCTTCTCCCAGCTGGCGCTCATCCTGCTGATCACGGGCGGGTCGGTGGCCGCCTCCTACGTGGCGGTCGGCCGCCGGGACGTCTAGTTCCGGGCCTAGTACCGGGGCGCGTTGCGGGACCGCTGCACCTTCGAGGTGCGGCGGTCCTTCGCGTTCCAGCAGGCCTTGTGCCAGTGGCGCCGGTCGTCCACGCCGCCGTACTCCGGCCAGGCCACCAGGTGCGGGGTGCCGGAGGGGATCTCCTGGTCGCAGCCGGGGCAGCGGTAGCGCTTGCCCGCCGCGCTCGCGCCCGCGACGTGCCGCACCTTCCACTCCTCGCCCTGGTACTCCTCGGTGCGCTCCAGCCCGTAGCGGTCGAGGCCGGTGGACGGGCGTTCGTCCGGAGTCTCGCCGCCTCGGGGGCGGTTGTGGCGCGGTGACACGTATACCTCACGGATGGGCGGACGGCAGTGACTTTCTCCCAGACTACGCGCAGCGAGCCCCGCTACCCGCAGGGTGGTCGTGGAGGGGACGGCTCCGCCCGGGGAATGGCCCGACAATCCCAATAACTTTCCTGTCAGCCCGTGCCTTTGGCACGTGTCAGACGTTGTTGCCATAGGAAGAACCGGTCCGCCTGGGGGAGGCCGCGTCAGCCGCGAGGAGGCTAAAGGCGATGCGCGTAGGAGCGTTTGTACTGGCTGCCCAGTTCCCGGGCCAGGGACAGGGCGAGGCACTGCACCGGGCGGTGCGGACCGCCGAGGTGGCCGAGGAGGCCGGGCTCGACGCCGTCTGGCTCGCCGAGCACCACTTCGTCCCGTACGGGGTCTGCCCCTCGGCGGTGACCCTGGCGGCGCTGCTGCTGGGCCGGACCCGGCGGCTGCGGGTGGGCACGGCGGTGACCGTGCTGCCGAACGCGCACCCGGTGGCCCTCGGCGAGCAGGCGGCCCTGCTGCACCTGACCTCCGGCGGCCGGTTCACCCTCGGCGTCGGCCGCGGCGGGCCGTGGGTGGACCTGGAGGTCTTCGGGGGCGGCCTGGACGCGTACGAGAGCGGCTTCCCGGAAGCCCTGGACCTGCTGCGGCGCTGGCTGACCGAGCCCCGCGTGGCGGCTGCGGGCGAGCGGCACCGGTTCCGCGAGGTGGCCGTCGTACCGCGCCCCTCGGAAGCCCTGGACGGGGACGGGACGGGCCCGGAGGTCATCGTGGCCTGCACCTCCCCGTCGTCGGTCCGGCTCGCCGCGCAGCGGGGACTGCCGATGCTCCTCGGCATGCACTGCGGGGACGAGGACAAGGCGGAGATGGTCGCCCTGTGGCGCCGCACGGCGCTGGCGGCGGGCCACTCGCGGTCCTTCGTGGCCGGCGCGGGCCATGTGTCCGCCGGGGTGTGCCAGCTGGCGGACAGCACGGCCGACGCCTGCGAGACGCTGCTGAAGGCGATGCCGGGCTGGCTGAAACAGGGCCTGGACGCGCACGTGACGGTGGACGGCCGGATCCGCTCGATGCGGGATCCCGTCGCGTACACGGAGCTCCTCTGCAACTTGCACCCGGTGGGGACCCCGGACCTGGCGGCGGACCGGCTGGCGGCCACGTCCGCCCGGACCGGCATCACGCGCTTCGCCCTCCTGACGGAGGGCTCCGGGGATCTCGCCGCGACGGAGGAGAACGTACGACGCCTCGGCGCCGAGGTCCTGCCCCGTCTCGGCTGAGATCCGCCGGAGGTACTGCTGGTGCGGGTGGTGCTGGTGGTGCTCGTCGTGCTGGCAGTACTGGCAGTACTGGCAGTACTGGCGGTACGAGTTAGCAGTCGCGCAGTTCCGGCGACTGGTTGAGCAGCTGACCGCGGATCGAAGTGAACTTGGCCAGCCGGTCGTCCACCGAGGAATCAAGCGGGAACACCGCTACCCGGTGGCAGTTCTGGAATGCCAGGCGCACTCCGAAGTGCCGCTGCAGCGCACCTCGTATCGCGTCACTCGCGAGGGCGCGCAGCAGCTGCCCACGCGCCTGCTCGTCCGGCGGCGGCGTCTGGTTGTCGGCGAACTCTCCGCCGTCCACTTTCAGCTGGGCCACCAACGAGCTGATCATCTCCCATGCGTAGGGCAGGGAGGTCCGGACGCAGTCGACGAAAGCGGCTTCGTCGACCTCGCCTCGCTCGGCCTGTTCGAGTAGGGCCGGTGAGACGTCGAGCGACATGGGTTCTCCTCTCGCGACCCCGGCGATTGGGTTGCCGAGGTCTTACGGGCAGGGAAGGAGGCCGCAACGCAGCGTGCACGCTTCGCAACCTCCCGCTCACCACGGTAGGCGCCCCATGGGTGGCGCACCAGGAGAATGCGCATACAACGCGCCATCGGCGAAGGGGGCTTTCAGGGGCGAATCGCGTGGAGCCCCGTCGGTCGAGTAGCGTTGCGGACCATGCGTCTCGTCATTGCCCGCTGCTCCGTCGACTACGCGGGCCGGCTCACCGCCCATCTGCCCTCGGCACCCCGTCTGATCCTCGTGAAGGCTGACGGCAGTGTCTCGATCCACGCGGACGACCGGGCGTACAAACCGCTCAACTGGATGTCGCCGCCGTGCACCCTCAAGGAAGGGAGCGGGGACGAGGCCGGTGTCTGGACCGTCGTCAACAAGGCGGGCGAGAAGCTCATCATCACCATGGAGGAAGTCCTCCACGACTCCTCCCACGAGCTCGGCATCGACCCCGGCCTCATCAAGGACGGCGTGGAGGCCCACCTCCAGGAGCTCCTCGCGGACCGCATCGAAACGCTGGGCGAGGGCTACACCCTGATCCGGCGCGAGTACATGACGGCGATCGGCCCGGTGGACATCCTGTGCCGGGACGCCTCCGGCGCGACCGTGGCCGTGGAGATCAAGCGGCGCGGCGAGATCGACGGCGTCGAGCAGCTGACCCGCTACCTGGAGCTGCTGAACCGCGACCCGCACCTTGCCCCGGTGCGGGGTGTCTTCGCGGCACAGGAGATCAAGCCGCAGGCGAAGGTCCTGGCGACGGACCGCGGCATGGACTGCGTGGTCCTGGACTACGACGCCCTGCGCGGCATCGAGGACGACAAGCTCCGCCTGTTCTAAGACTTGTTCCGCAATTCACCAGAGGGTGAGCTGCGGGTCGCGGCCGGGGCGGCGTCCGGGCTTTCCGGCGTGGTCACGCACACGGCGTGGCTCATCCGGGGTCGATCGCGGGCCGCCAGGCGTGCGCGATGGCGGCGGTGCTCGGCAGCACTGGCGGCTGCTTCGGCTTACGGGGTGACGGGCGGCGCGACCGTGTCCGACGCCGAGGGCGAGGGAGTGGGAGGCTGGGTCGGGGACTCGCTCGGCTGCGTCGTCGAAGGGTCCGGGGACGTCGGCGGCCGCGTGGACGAGGACGGCGGCGGGGACTTCGGCGGGGTCGCCGACGGCTTGCGCGACGCGGTCTTGCCCGGGGTCTGGGGGGTCGTGCCCCCCGGGGCCGGTGACTCCGACGTCGGGGGCGCCACGGGCGGCTCCACGGCGGGGCCGGTCGTGCCCGGCGCCGACGACGGGGCCGTGCGCGGCGGGGTCGTGGACACCGCGGGGCCCTTGGCCGGCGGCGTGCTCTCCTCGGACGTCATGCCCAGGCTCACCACGGTGCCCAGCGCCACCACCGTGAGGGCACCGGCCGCGGCCAGCAGCACCGTACGGCGCCGGCCGCGCTCCGCGGCAGGCGGCGCGGCGGGATCCGGTTCGGGGTCGGCGGTCTTCGGCGTCATCGGGAACGCGTCCTCGAACACCGCCGACAGGGTCGTGGGGGTCTCCGCGCGCCGGGTCACCGGCACCACGGGGGTCACCCGGGTCACTGCCTCGGGCGAAACCGGCACCGGCAGGGGCGACGTCACCTCTCCCGCGCCGCCGGGGCCGCCGGGCGCCTTCGCGTCCGCCGCACCGGCGGGGCCGGCCGCACTGGATCCGCGCAGCGCGACCGCGCCGCCCGCGCCCGCCGCGCCACCGGAGCCGGCCGCACCGGCCGCAGGGGCGACACCGGGGCCGCCCACACCGGGCCCGCGCAGGGCGACCCCGTCGCCGGATCCGGCCCTGCCGGCGGGACCGGCCGCACCGGCTCCACCGGCCGCACCCGGCCCGCGCAGGGCGACCGCGGCTCCGGAGCCACCCGCGCCGCCGGGCGCCAGGGCTGCCGGACCGCCCGGGCCGGCCGGGCCCGCAGGGCCCGCAGGGGCAGCCTTACCCGCCAAGCCCGCCGAGCCCGCCGGCAGGGCAGCGGCGGCCGGCGGCTCCAGGCGCAGCGGCGGCGAGGACGTCGCGCCCGCCGCCTCGCGGTCGACGACCAGCGCCAGCGCCCGCCGCCCCGCGACGGTGCCCCGCTTGTCCGCCAGCGCGCCCCGCAGGCCGATCGAGGTCTCCAGCTCGGCCCGGGCGCGGTCGAGGCGCCCCTCGCACAGTGCGAGCACGCCGAGTTCGTGGTGGAAGTACGCCTGCTCGGCGACCTCCCCCGCCTTGCGCGCGGCCTCCGCGCCCGCGCGCAGCACCCGCTCCCAGGCCTCCCAGTGCAGCGAGGCCGCGAACGCCGGGGCCGCCGTGCGCGCGAGCAGCACCGCCGCCACCACGTCCGCGCCGGCCAGCGCGGCGAGCACCGCCTCCGCCTCCGCCGCGACCCGCTCCGGGGTCACCGAGGCGTGCCCGGTCCACCAGGCGTAGTGCCGGGCGGCCGTCCGGGCCTCCTCGGCGGCGGTGTCGCCGTAGCCGGCCTCCTCCAGCTGGCGTGCGACGCCCGCGGCGAGCCGGTAGCGGACGCCGACGGGGGTCAGCAGCCCGCAGGCGAGCAGTTCCGCCACCGCCGAGTCCGCGTGGGTGTCCCCCACCAGCGCCGGCAGGTGCGTGTGGTGCGGCATCTCCCCGCCGAGCGCGCACGCGATCCGCAGGGCCGCGCGCGCCGACTCGCTGACCCGGGAGGCCAGCAGCTCGGCCGGGGCCGCGCCCTCGGCGAGGGTCGGCAGGGGTACCTGCGCGGCGTCACGCGGGCGTTCCTCGAAGACGCCGGGCTCTTCCCCGTCGTCGTCCTCGTCGGTGTGGTTGAGCTCGTCGCGCTGCCTCAGCAGCGCGGTGGCCTGGACGAAGCGCAGCGGCAGCCCCTCGGAGGCGAACCGCAGGTCGGCCGCCCAGGCGGTCTCCTGGTCGGTCAGGGGCCGTCCGACGCCCGCCTCCAGGAGGGCCAGGCAGTCGGCCTTGCCGAGGCCGCCGAGGAAGACCTCTTCGAGGTGCGAGTCTTCGGAAGGGGCCCGGGTGTCGGGGGTCGCGGCCAGCAGGTAGGCGCACTCGGGGGTGGCGCGCAGCAGCTCGTCGAGGGCGCTCCCGCCCATCTCCAGGTCGTCGAGGAGGACGATGGCGCCGATGTCCCGGACGCGGGCGAGGAGCGTGATCCGGTCGGGCCGCTCGCGCGGGGCCTCGTACACGGCCGCGTACAGCGCCTGGAGCAGTTCGCCGGGCTGCTGGTGCCCGTGGCCGGAGAGCCGTACGACGCCGTCGGGCGCGAGGTTCGCGCAGCGGGCGGCGACCTCGTCGAGCAGGGCGGTGCGGCCGGAGCCGGCGGGCCCGGTCAGCCGTACGGAGCGGCCGCGGCCGAGCAGCCGGACGAGCCGCTCCCGCTCCTCCTCGCGCTCGAAGAGGGGCCGCGCGGATATGGGCGGTCCTGGCAGTACGGGCGGCCGCGCGGCGGCGTCCCGGGCGGCGCGGGCGGCCGCGTCGCGCTTGGCGGGGCGGGTCGTCTCGGTGCCGGGGCGGGGCGGTTCGATCTCGCTGCCGTCGACCGGGTTGACGGCGAGGGTGTACTCGCCGGCGGTCAGGGTGACCAGCCGCCCGGCGGGCGCGGACGCCGACGTCCGTGCGGACGCCCCGGACTTCCCGGGGCGCTCCTCCGGATCGGCCTGCCCCTGCGTAAGGTCCATGACCAAGTCCCCCGATCGCGCTGCGCGCCGTCGCCGTCTTACCGCCCGGCCTTCGCACACGCCGCTCTCGCTACTGGTCCGGTTTCCGCCCGAACCCTAGACGGTGGCCGGTCGTGCGGGGAACCGCAGGGTGGCCTTCACCACCGGACCGTTACGTTTCCGCAGGAAATGTGCAGGTCAAACCCGGGGCAGGGACTCGGCTTCCAGCCCGCCCTCGATCGCGAGGATCCGGTGCAGCCGGGTCGCCACCAGCAGCCGCTGCATCTGCGGCGGCACCCCGCGCAGGACGAGGCGCCGTCCGGTCCGGCCGGCCCGCCGGTGGGCTCCCATGATCACGCCGAGTCCGGTGGCGTCCCACGAGTCGAGCCCGGTGAGGTCGAGCACGAGGTCGCCGTGTCCGTCGTCGAGGGCGGTGTGGAGGGCCGTACGGGCGTCCGCCGCGCTGCGCACGTCGAGGCGGCCCCCGACAGCGAGTTCGGTGTGGTCGCCCCTGATGTGCATGTGTGCTCCTGGCAGTACCGCGTACGTATGGTCCCGGGTCCGACTGGTCCGTGGTCGGCAACTCTCACTGCAACTGACTGCCTCGCGGGCAGGGAAGTTGCCGACCGTGAGCGAACCGATACCTAATTCACCCCGAAGGGTGATGGCATTCGAACGGTGGTGCTCAGTGCTTGTAGAAGCCCTGTCCGCTCTTGCGGCCGATGTCGCCGGCGTCCACCATCCGGCGCATCAGCTCCGGCGGGGCGAACTTCTCGTCCTGGGACTCGGTGTAGATGTTGCTGGTGGCGTGGAGCAGGATGTCGACGCCGGTGAGGTCGGCGGTGGCCAGCGGGCCCATCGCGTGCCCGAAGCCCAGCTTGCACGCGATGTCGATGTCCTCGGCGGAGGCCACGCCCGATTCGTAGAGCTTCGCGGCCTCGACGACGAGGGCGGAGATCAGACGGGTCGTCACGAAGCCGGCGACGTCGCGGTTGACGACGATGCAGGTCTTGCCGACGGACTCGGCGAACGCCCGGGTGGCGGCGAGGGTTTCGTCGCTCGTCTTGTAGCCGCGGACGAGCTCGCAGAGCTGCATCATCGGGACGGGCGAGAAGAAGTGCGCGCCGACGACCCGCTCCGGACGCTCCGTCACGGCCGCGATCTTGGTGATCGGGATGGCGGAGGTGTTGGAGGCGAGGATGGCGTCCTCGCGCACGATCTTGTCGAGGGCGCGGAAGATCTCGTGCTTGATCTCGATCTTCTCGAAGGCGGCCTCGACGACGATGTCCACGTCGGCGACGGCGTCGAGGTCGGTGGTCGTCGTGATCCGCGCGAGCGCCGCCTCGGCGTCCTCGGCCGTGAGCTTGCCCTTGGAGACGAACTTGTCGTACGAGGCCTTGATCCCGTCCGTGCCCCGGGTCAGCGCCGCGTCGGTGACGTCCCGCAGCACGACGTCCCAACCCGCCTGAGCGGAGACCTGAGCGATTCCGGAACCCATCAGCCCGGCACCGATGACGGCGAGCTTCCCAGCCACTGCACACCCCAAGTTTTTGATCGGATCCCGGCCCGGCAAGGCCCGGTCTCGTAGCCACTCCGGCGGAGACTAGCGCCCGGGCGGCGCGGAGTGACCGCGAAGTAACACGCGTCACGTCTCAAATGACGGACATCACACCGGTACGGCCCAGGACCCGTGCGCCGTCCCCCAGTTCATCCGGGCTCCGGATCCCGGTAGCGCTCCTCGATCCCCCGCAGCCGGTCCAGCTCGCGCCGCGCGGCCGGAACGTGGCCGAGGTCCAGAGCCGTCTCGGCGCGGGCCACCAGGTAGCGGACGTCCTCCCGCGCCGGCGCGTCCACGTCGGCGCGGGCGAGCAGTTGCCGGGAGATGACCGACACGGAGCCGCGGATGCGGGAGAGCCGGTCGAGCTCGTCACGGGAGAGCCGCCCGCGCAGCAGGTCCTTGACGTAGTCCCGCACCAGGGCGTCCGCCTCCGCGGGGCGCGGCTCCCACACGTGGTGCGGGTGTCCCGCCCACTCCTGTGCCCGCTCGTGCAGGAGGGAGTACTGGCGGGCGGCCTCGCCCGGACGGCCGGCGGCCGCGGCCGCGCGGCCCGCGTCGGCGATCCCGTCGATCTCCCGGCGCACGCCCGGGCTGTCCGGGTACCGCGAGACCAGGAAGCCCGCCAAGGCGTCGATGAGCTGGACCGCTTCGGCCCGTCGCCAGATGTCGTGGAAGTCGGCCAAAGCGTGGTTCCCCCGGTTTCCGGGCCCGCGCGGCCCTGGGCGACCGTACGCGGGGGACGGGGGCTGCCGCCCGGAGTTTCCCCGGGCGCCCGCACTACGCTGGCCGCATGGTGAACCTCACGCGCATCTACACCCGTACCGGCGACAAGGGCACGACCGCCCTCGGCGACATGAGCCGTACGGCCAAGACGGACCTGCGGATCTCCGCGTACGCCGACGCCAACGAGGCCAACGCGGCCATCGGGACGGCGATCGCGCTCGGCGGCCTCTCGGCGGAGGTCGTGAAGGTGCTGGTCCGCGTGCAGAACGACCTGTTCGACGTCGGCGCGGACCTGTGCACCCCGGTGGTCGAGAACCCGGAGTACCCGCCGCTGCGCGTGGAGCAGTTCTACGTCGACAAGCTGGAGGCGGACTGCGACCTCTTCCTGGAGCAGGTGGAGAAGCTGCGCAGCTTCATCCTCCCCGGCGGCACCCCCGGCGCGGCCCTGCTGCACCAGGCCTGCACGGTGGTCCGGCGTGCCGAGCGCTCGACCTGGGCGGCGCTGGAGGTGCACGGCGAGGTGATGAACCCGCTGACGGCCACCTACCTGAACCGCCTCTCGGACCTGCTGTTCATCCTGGCCCGGGTGGCCAACAAGGAGGTCGGCGACGTCCTGTGGGTGCCGGGCGGCGACCGCTAGGCCGCATCCGCCGCGGGGGCCTTTTTCGGCCAGATCGTGTAGGCGGCGGCGACCAGGGCGTGGATGCCGACCGCCCGCAGGGCGGCGAACTGCCAGGCCCTGAGCGAGCTGACGTCGCCCGCGTCGCCGACGTACGCGATCGCGGCCTGGAGCAGGCCGAGGGCCACGGCAGCGGCGACGACGGTACGCAGCCACAGCTTCCACTCGTGGACGGCCCGGGCCTTCCCGTATCCGGCGCCGGGCGGCTTCGGCCCCCCGGCCAGCCGGTGCGCGGCGTGCCCGTCGAGCCACTTCACCGTGTAGTGGCCGTAGGCGACGGTGTAGCCGATGTACAGGGCGGCGAGGCCGTGCTTCCAGTCCGGCTCCGCGCCGTTCTTCAGGTCCAGCGTGGTCACCACGAGCAGGACCAGCTCCAGCAGCGGCTCGCACAGGAGCACGGCGGCCCCCAGCCGGGGCATCTTCGCGAGGTAGCGCAGGGCCAGGCCGGCGGCCAGCAGGACCCAGAAGCCGACCTCGCAGGCGATGATCAGCGTGACGATCACGGGAGTCTCCGTTCGGGGCGGTTCGTCGATGCCTTCCCAGCCTTCCTTCCGGCCGGGCCCGATACGTCGTCGCCGTGGACGACGTCGGGCTGCATCCTTCGATGTAGGGGAAACTCGGCCCCTCCGCCGAGGCCCCGGGCCGCGCCGCCCTGTTGGATGGGACCGTGACCGCGAAGAACCCGACCGCGCCGACGCCGGCCCCGCCGACCGCGACCGCGCCCGTGAGCGCGCGGAGCCTCCGCCCGCACCGCGACGACGTCCTCCTCGCGGTGGTCAGCGTGCTGGCTGGCCTCGCGCTGTGGTCGCTCGGCGTCCACAGCAACAACAGCCGCCACCTCCTGCCCGACTGGGCGGCGCTGGTGCCGCTCGTGGTGCTGGGCGCGATGGAGCTGCTGCGCCGCACCGCGCCCCGCGTGACCTTGGCCGTCGGCACCGCCGGGATCATCGCGGACCAGTTCACACTGGGAAATCTGGCCACCGTCCTGATCTTCACCGACCTGATGTACGCCGCCGTCGTCTACGGCAAACCCGCCATGGCCCGGCGGCTCCCGGTCAGCACCGGCCTGATCACCGTCGCCGTCACCATCGCCGCGGTGGCGTGGCTGCGCACCCCGCAGGCCCTCCTCATCGGCGTGATCACCGGCATCGTGAGCTTCGGCCCCGCCCTGACCGGCGCCACCCTGCGCAACCACCGCGAGGCCGCCGTGGCCGCCCGGCTGCGCGCCGAGCAGACGGCGCTGCTGGCCGAGATGGACCGCAGCCAGGCCGTGGCCGCGGAGCGGGCCCGGATGGCCCGGGAACTGCACGACATGGTGGCCAACCACCTCTCCGCCATCGCCATCCACTCCACCGCGGCGCTGTCCATCGACACGCCCGAAACCAGCCGGGACGCGCTCGGGGTGATCCGGGAGAACAGCGTGCAGGGGCTGGCCGAAATGCGCCGGCTGATCGGGCTGCTGCGCGACGCTGGGGCGGAGCAGGAGGCGGTGGCCGTGCCCTCGCTGGACGGACTGGAGGCCCTGCTCGGGCAGGCCCGGACGAACGGGTCGGCGAGCGGGCTGGACTTCGTACTCGTGGACGAGCGGCCCCCCGGCCCGCCCCTGCCGGCCCCGGTGGAGCTGGCGGCGTACAGGATCGTCCAGGAGTCGCTGACCAACGCCCTCAAGCACGCCTCCCCCGGTTCGGTCGCGGTCCGCGTGGCCCGCACCGGCGGGACGCTGACGGTGGCCGTGGACTCCCCGTACGGGGACCGGCCCGGCCCCCGCGCCCCCGGCTCCGGCGCGGGGCTGGTCGGCATGCGGGAACGGGCGGAGCTGCTGGGCGGGGAGTTCACGGCCGGCCGGAGCGGCTCGCTGTGGCGGGTGCGGGCGTCGCTGCCCGCGGAAGTGGAGGCGGTGGAGGCATGACCATCCGGGTGGTGGTGGCGGAGGACCAGAGCGCGGTACGGGCCGGGCTGGTGCTCATCCTGCGCAGCGCGGGCGACATCGAGGTGGTGGGCGAGGCGCCCGACGGGGAGGAGGCGGTGCGCCTCGCCCGGGAGCTGCGGCCGGATCTCGTCCTCATGGACGTGCAGATGCCGAGGCTCGACGGGGTGTCGGCGACCCGCCTGGTGGTGTCGGAGGGCCTGGCGGACGTACTGGTGCTGACCACCTTCGACCTCGACGCGTACGTGTTCGGGGCGCTGCGGGCGGGGGCCGCGGGCTTCCTGCTGAAGAACGCGGAGGCGTCGGAGCTGATCGCGGCGGTACGGACCGTGGCGCGCGGGGAGGGCCTGATCTCCCCCGCGGTGACGCGGCGGCTGATCGCGGAGTTCGCGGCTCCGGCGCGCCCGGAGCGGCCTCCCGCACCGCCGGCCCTGGAGACGCTGACCCGGCGCGAACGCGAGGTGCTGTCGTGCCTGGGCGCGGGGCTGTCGAACGCGGAGATCGCCGTACGCCTGGACATGGCGGAGGCGACGGCGAAGACGCACGTCAGCCGCCTGCTGGGCAAGCTGGAGCTCCGCAGCCGGGTCCAAGCGGCCGTACTGGCCCAGGAATTGGGGATCTAGCGCGTCTCCAGGAGCACCGGTCTGGACCTCTTGACGCTTGGTCCAGACCTTTCTACTCTCACCGCAACACTGTGGTGAGCGTGCCATGACAAAGCGTGCTCACGGGCGGCGCAGGTCCCACCCCCATGTCGACGTCGGCCCCACGGCGGAGACGGACCTACGGAGGAGCACCCTTGAGCACAGCACCCCCACCCCGCACCAGGCGCACCAGGTTCTTCACCAGAGTCGCGGCCGTCGTCGCCGCGCTCGCCGTGCCCGTCACCGGGCTCGTCGCGCTCGCCGGCCCGGCCCAGGCCGCCACCTCCGCGACCGCGACGTACACCAAGGTCTCCGACTGGGGCACCGGCTTCGAGGGCAAGTGGACGATCAAGAACACCGGTACCACCACCCTCACCAGCTGGGCGGTCGAGTGGGACTACCCCTCGGGCACCCGCGTGACCTCCGCCTGGGACGCCACCGTCACCAACTCCGGTGACCACTGGACCGGCAGGAACGTCGGCTGGAACGGCACCCTCGCCCCGGGCAACAGCATCAGCTTCGGCTTCAACGGCTCCGGCAGCGGCGCGCCCAGCGGCTGCAAGATCAACGGCGGCCCCTGCGACGGCACCACCCAGCCCGGCGACAACCCGCCCTCAGCCCCCGGCACCCCCACCGCGAGCAACGTCCAGGAGACCTCCCTCAGCCTCGCCTGGACCGCGGCCACCGACGACAAGGGCATCAAGAACTACGACGTCCACCGCAACGGCAGCAAGATCGCGACGGTCACCGGGACGGGCTACAACGACTCCGGCCTGACCAAGGGCACCACCTACACCTACAGCGTCACCGCCCGGGACACCATCGACCAGACCGGCCCCTCCTCCGGCCAGCTGTCCGTGACCACCCCCGGCGGCACCATCCCGCCGGACCCGGGCGGCAAGGTCAAGCTCGGCTACTTCACCGACTGGGGCACCTACGGGCGCAACTACCACGTGAAGAACCTGGTCACCTCCGGCACGGCAGCCAAGATCACGCACATCAACTTCGCCTTCGGCAACGTCCAGAACGGCCGCTGCACCGTCGGCGACTCCTACGCCGACTACGAGAAGGCCTACACCGCCGACCAGAGCGTCGACGGCGTCGCCGACACCTGGGACCAGCCGCTGCGCGGCAGCTTCAACCAGCTGCGCAAGCTGAAGAAGCAGTACCCGAACCTCAAGGTGCTGTGGTCCTTCGGCGGCTGGACCTGGTCCGGCGGCTTCGGCCAGGCCGCCGCGAACCCGGCCGCCTTCGCCGACTCCTGCTACTCCCTGGTCGAGGACCCGCGCTGGGCGGACGTCTTCGACGGCATCGACCTCGACTGGGAGTACCCGAACGCCTGCGGCCTGAGCTGCGACACCTCCGGCGCGGCCTCCTTCAAGAACCTGATGCAGGCCGTCCGGGCCAAGTTCGGCGCGAACAACCTGGTCACCGCTGCCATCACCGCCGACGCCTCCAATGGCGGCAAGATCGACAAGGCCGACTACGCGGGCGCCGCCCAGTACGTCGACTTCTACAACGTGATGACCTACGACTTCTTCGGCGCCTGGGCCGCCCAGGGCCCGACCGCCCCGCACTCCCCGCTCACCGGCTACACGGGCATCCCGCAGGAGGGCTTCAACTCCGAGGCCGCCATCACCAAGCTCAAGGGCAAGGGCATCGCCGGCTCCAAGCTCAACCTCGGCATCGGCTTCTACGGCCGCGGCTGGACCGGCGTCACCCAGGCCGCCCCGGGCGGTACCGCCACCGGACCCGCCGCCGGCACCTACGAGCAGGGCATCGAGGACTACAAGGTCCTCAAGAACGGCTGCCCGGCCACCGGCACGATCGCCGGCACGGCCTACGCCAAGTGCGGCAGCAACTGGTGGAGCTACGACACCCCCGCCACCATCGCCGGGAAGATGACCTGGGCCAAGCAGCAGGGCCTGCGCGGCGCCTTCTACTGGGAGTTCAGCGGCGACACCGCGAACGGCGAGCTCGCGAACGCGGTCCACACCGGGCTCCAGTAACTCCGACAAGGACGGAAGCCGGGGAAACGGGTCCGCCCCCGTCTCCCCGGCTTCTCCGGTGCCGGCTCCTAAGCGATCGAGTCGCCCGTGTCCCCGTCGCCGGGCGTGAAGTCCGTGGCGATGTCACGGCCCGGCCCGCCGCTGAACTGGTCGCCACCCGGCCCGCCGGTGAACTGATCGTCGCCGGGCCCGCCGATCATGGTGTCGTCGGCGAACCCGCCGCTGATGATGTCGCTGCCGGGCCCGCCGCAGAGCAGGTCGTTGCCCTCGAGGCCGGCCAGGTTGTCACCGCCGGACCGGCCGAGAAGCACATCCGCGTCCGTGGTGCCGATCAGGGTGTCCGCGCCGCTACCGCCCGCCTTCACCGTGACGGTGGCGCTGCCGGTGCCCTGACCGTCGCTGACGGTGATGGTCAGGACCGCCGTGCCCGTACGGCTCCCGACGGTGGCGGCGGTGACGACCCGGTTCGCCCCCGTCCCCGAGAAGGACACGTTGCCGACGGGCAGCAGGGCGGCGTTCGACGAGGCCGCGCTGAGCGTCAGGCCGGACGCGTCGGTGTCCGGGTCGAATAGCGCGAGGTTGAAGGTGGAGGTCCGGCCGTCGGAGCCGCAGTCGCCGCCCGCCGAGACACTCACCTCCGGATCCACCGGGACCGGCGGGGCGATGCCGAGATCGGAGAAGGTGTCGACGGGGAAGCCGTTCCATTCGACTGCCGGATCGAAGGCGTCCGACGGGTTCGTGTCGCCCGCCTCGATCCCGGACTTGCGCCGCAGCGTGTTGTCCATGGTGCTCTGGAGGCCGCTCCCCCACTCGATCCCGGGATCGACGCCGACCTGCCCGATCGCGTCGATGACCGCGGTGCCGTTGTAGAGCACGACGGCGTCGTTGCCGTTGAAGAAGCCCGACGTGCTGGTCTGGTCGGCCACGGCGAGCACGGCCGCAGCCGCGTTGTCGTCCGCCAGGACGAAGACGTCGCCTGCGGGGATGCTCCCGGTGAGGTTGATCGTCGTGCCCGGCACCGGGGATCCGTTGAAGAAGATCTGGACGCTGTAGCCGGACAGGTTGACCGCGCTGCCCGTGTTGTTGAAGATCTCCAGCGCCTTGTTGTTGCCGGAGCCCTCCACGTACTCGCTGAAGAACAGGTCCGTCGACTGCGACTGCGCCGACGGCACCAGCAACGCCATGGGTACGGCAAAGGCGGCGAGCAACACCAGCATCCGCCGCGACCACCCCGTGGCGGCTCCTCTGCCGCCGACCGGGAGATTCCGCTTCGCGCCCGCCATGGCTCCTTCCGTGACACCGTCGGCCAGGGAAGGCCCACGTTCACGGACATCACAGCAGCGGCCCCCGGAACCCCGCCCCAGGCGCACCCGGGGTTCGGCCGGTTGGTCAGGCCACGTTCACCCTCTGCCCGGGCGGCGCAGCCTCCAGCCACGCCAGGAAACCGGTCAGCGCGTCCTCGCTCATCGCCAGCTCCAGGCGCGTCCCTTTGTGGAGACAGCCGAGCACGACGGCGTCGGACAGCAGGGCCAGCTCTTCCTCGCCCTCGGGCGCGCGGCGCGCGATCACCTCGATGGAGGCCCGCTCCAGCACCCGGCGCGGGCGGTGCGAGTAGCTGAACACCCGGAACCACTCGATGCGGTCACCGCCGTAGCGGGCGACCCCGTACACCCAGCCCTTGCCGGATACGTCGGGTTCCTCGGCCACGCCCCAGCGCAGGCTGCAGTCGAAGGTCCCGCCGGAGCGCTGGATGAGCCGGCGGCGCAGCCCGAAGACAAACAGCCCGATCACCACCAGGGCTACGACCAGGCCGCTCACAAGCAGAGCGAGGAGCATCTTCACCGACCTCCTCGCTCATCGAATACAGACGAAAAACAGAGCTGCATCGCCTCAGCCGCGACCCGCTCCGGAAAATTCCGGAACGGACCGCGGCTGAGGTTTCACACAGTGGTACGGGGGTCAGTGCCCCGCACTTACGGCGCGCAGCCGGACTTCGGCGCGCCGCTCGGATGCCGCATCGGCGTCCGACTTGGCGCGCTCCAGTGCCCGCTCCGCGCGCTGGACGTCAATCTCGTCCGCGAGCTCGGCGATCTCGGCCAGCAGGGACAGCTTGTTGTCCGCGAACGAGATGAATCCGCCGTGCACCGCGGCGACGACGGTGCCGCCCTCGCTGGTACGGATGGTCACCGGGCCCGATTCCAGCACACCGAGAAGCGGCTGGTGACCGGGCATGACGCCGATGTCGCCGGACGTGGTGCGGGCGACAACAAGGGTGGCCTCGCCGGACCAGACATTGCGGTCCGCCGCGACCAGCTCGACGTGCAGCTCAGCAGCCAAGGTGGCTCCTCGGGTCACCACCCGGCGGGTCAGCCGGGTGTTGGGTCAAATTCTAATGGGCGTGGGGAGAGGGACGGGACACACCCGTCCCTCTCCGTTGAAACCTGCGAACCGGATGCGCCCCTCGCGGAGCGCGCCGGATCAGGAGACGCCCAGCTCCTTGGCGTTGGCCTTCAGGTCCTCGATGCCACCGCACAGGAAGAACGCCTGCTCGGGGAAGTGGTCGTAGTCACCGTCGCAGATCGCGTTGAACGCGGTGATCGACTCGTCGAGCGGAACGTCCGAACCGTCCACGCCGGTGAACTGCTTCGCCACGTGGGTGTTCTGCGACAGGAAGCGCTCGACGCGACGGGCACGGTGGACAACGAGCTTGTCCTCCTCGCCCAGCTCGTCGATACCGAGGATCGCGATGATGTCCTGGAGGTCCTTGTACTTCTGCAGGATCCCCTTGACGCGCATCGCCGTGGCGTAGTGGTCCGCCGCGATGTACCGCGGGTCGAGGATGCGGGACGTCGAGTCCAGCGGGTCCACGGCCGGGTAGATGCCCTTCTCGGAGATCGGACGGGAAAGAACCGTCGTCGCGTCGAGGTGGGCGAAGGTGGTCGCCGGCGCCGGGTCGGTCAGGTCGTCCGCGGGGACGTAGATCGCCTGCATCGAGGTGATCGAGTGACCACGGGTCGAGGTGATGCGCTCCTGGAGGAGACCCATCTCGTCGGCCAGGTTCGGCTGGTAACCCACCGCGGAGGGCATACGGCCGAGCAGGGTCGACACCTCGGAACCCGCCTGGGTGTACCGGAAGATGTTGTCGATGAAGAACAGCACATCCTGCTTCTGCACATCGCGGAAGTACTCCGCCATGGTCAGACCGGCAAGCGCGACGCGAAGACGCGTGCCCGGCGGCTCGTCCATCTGGCCGAAGACAAGGGCGGTCTTGTCGATGACGCCCGAGTCGGCCATTTCCTCGATGAGGTCGTTGCCCTCACGGGTACGCTCACCGACGCCCGCGAACACCGACACACCGTCGTGGTTGTTGGCGACGCGGTAGATCATTTCCTGGATCAGAACGGTCTTGCCGACACCGGCACCACCGAACAGACCGATCTTTCCACCCTTGACGTACGGGGTGAGAAGGTCGATGACCTTGACGCCGGTCTCGAACATCTCGGTCTTCGACTCGAGCTCGTCGAAGTTCGGGGCCTTGCGGTGGATGGGCCAGCGCTCGGTGATCTCGGCGTTCGCCTCGGGGTAGTTCAGCACCTCACCCAGCGTGTTGAACACCTTGCCCTTGGTGAAGTCGCCGACGGGGACGGTGATGCCCTCGCCCGTGTCGGTCACCGCGGCCTGGCGGACCAGACCGTCGGTCGGCTGCATCGAGATGGTACGGACGAGGCCGTCACCCAGGTGCTGCGCGACCTCGAGGGTCAGGGTCTTGAGCTTGCCGTCCTCGGCCGGGTCGGTGACCTGGACCTTGAGGGCGTTGTAGATCTCGGGCATGGCGTCGACGGGGAACTCCACGTCGACGACCGGGCCGATGACCCGGGCGACGCGGCCCGTGGCGGCGGCCGTCTCAACAGTGGTCGTCATTACTTGTCACTCCCCGCGGTCGCGTCAGCCATGGCGCTCGCGCCACCGACGATCTCGCTGATTTCCTGGGTGATTTCGGCCTGGCGGGCCGCGTTGGCAAGCCGGGAGAGGCTCTTGATGAGGTCTCCGGCGTTGTCGGTCGCCGACTTCATCGCGCGGCGGCGGGCGGCGTGCTCGGAAGCGGCCGACTGCAGCAGTGCGTTGTAGATGCGGCTCTCGACGTAGCGCGGCAGAAGGGCGTCGAGGACGTCCTCCGCCGACGGCTCGAAGTCGAACAGCGGAAGGATCTCGCCCTTCGTACCGCTCTCCTCCGCAGCCTGGTCGAGGCTGAGCGGCAGCATCCGGCTGTCGACCGCGTTCTGCGTCATCATCGACACGAATTCCGTGTAGACGACGTGCAGCTCGTCGACGCCGCCCTCGGCCGTCTCCGTCTGGATGGCCTCGATCAGCGGCCCCGCGACGCGCTTGGCGTCGGCGTAGGCCGGGCTGTCGGTGAAGCCGGTCCACGAATCCGTGACCTTGCGCTCACGGAAGCCGAAGTAGGCCAGACCCTTACGGCCGACGATGTACGTGTCGACCTCCTTGCCCTCGCCGCGCAGCCGCTCGGTGAGCCGCTCCGCCTGCTTGATGGCGTTGGAGGAGTAGCCGCCGGCCAGACCGCGGTCGCTCGTGATGAGCAGAATCGCGGCACGGGTCGGCGTCTCGACCTCGGTCGTCAGGGCGTGCTTGGTGTTCGAACCGGTCGCCACCGCGGTCACCGCACGGGTGAGCTCGGTCGCGTACGGCATCGATGCCGCCACCTTGCGCTGCGCCTTGACGATGCGCGAGGCGGCGATCATCTCCATCGCCTTGGTGATCTTCTTGGTCGCCGTGATGGCACGGATGCGACGCTTGTAGACCCGGAGCTGCGCTCCCATGAGTCAGGTCCCTTCCGTCGTCACTTGGAGACGTTGACGGCCGGTGCGTCCTCGCCCAGGAGCTTGCCGTCCGAGGTCTCGAACTGGCGCTTGAAGCCGGCGATGGCGTCAGCGATCGACGTCAGCGTGTCGTCCGACATCTTGCCGCCCTCGGCGATGGAGGTGAGGAGGTCCTTGCGCTCGCGGCGCAGGTGCTCCAGCAGCTCCGACTCGAAGCGACGGATGTCGTTGACCGGGACGTCGTCCATCTTGCCGGTGGTGCCGGCCCAGACGGAGACGACCTGCTCCTCGACGGGCATCGGCTGGTACTGGCCCTGCTTGAGCAGCTCGACCAGACGCTTGCCGCGCTCCAGCGAAGACTTCGACGCGGCGTCCAGGTCGGAACCGAAGGCGGCGAACGCCTCCAGCTCACGGTACTGGGCGAGGTCCAGGCGCAGACGGCCGGAAACCTGCTTCATGGCCTTGTGCTGGGCGGAGCCACCGACGCGGGAGACCGAGATACCGACGTTCAGCGCCGGGCGCTGGCCCGCGTTGAACAGGTCGGACTCCAGGAAGCACTGGCCGTCGGTGATGGAGATGACGTTGGTCGGGATGAACGCCGACACGTCGTTCGCCTTGGTCTCGACGATCGGCAGACCGGTCATCGAACCGGCACCCATGTCGTCGGAGAGCTTCGCGCAGCGCTCCAGCAGACGGGAGTGCAGGTAGAAGACGTCACCCGGGTAGGCCTCACGGCCCGGCGGGCGGCGCAGCAGCAGCGACACGGCGCGGTAGGCGTCGGCCTGCTTCGACAGGTCGTCGAAGATGATCAGGACGTGCTTGCCGGCGTACATCCAGTGCTGGCCGATGGCAGAACCGGTGTACGGCGCCAGGTACTTGAAGCCGGCCGGGTCGGACGCCGGGGCGGCGACGATCGTCGTGTACTCGAGCGCGCCGGCGTCTTCCAGGGCGCCGCGAACGGACGCGATGGTCGAGCCCTTCTGGCCGATGGCGACGTAGATGCAGCGGACCTGCTTGTTCACGTCGCCCGAGCGCCAGTTGTCGCGCTGGTTGATGATCGTGTCGACGGCCAGAGCGGTCTTGCCGGTCTGACGGTCACCGATGATCAGCTGACGCTGGCCGCGGCCGACCGGCACCATCGCGTCGATGGCCTTGTAGCCGGTCTGCATGGGCTCGTGCACCGACTTACGGACCATGACGCCCGGGGCCTGCAGCTCGAGGGCGCGACGGCCTTCGGTCGCGATCTCGCCGAGACCGTCGATCGGGTTGCCGAGCGGGTCGACGACGCGGCCGAGGTAGCCCTCGCCGACGCCGACGGAGAGCACCTCACCGGTGCGCTGCACCGGCTGGCCCTCCTCGATACCGCTGAACTCGCCGAGGACGACCGCACCGATCTCGCGCTCCTCGAGGTTGAGGGCGAGACCGAGGGTGCCGTCCTCGAACTTCAGCAGCTCGTTCGCCATGGCGGAGGGCAGGCCCTCCACCTTCGCGATGCCGTCGCCGGCAACGCTGACCGTTCCGACCTCCTCGCGCGAGGCCGCGTCCGGCTGGTACGACTGGACAAAGTTCTCCAGTGCGTCCCGGATCTCCTCCGGCCGGATCGTGAGCTCCGCCATCTGGGTTCCCTGCTCTCCTTGTTGGGCCTGAAGCTTCTTAGGGGTCTGGGGGCGACCCCCAGGAATCTTCTGCAAGTTCTGCACGGCCCAACCGGGCCGCTAGGAATGCGTTGTTCTAGTTGGTGGCTGGTCAGCCGGCCATGCGACGGGACGCCTCGGTGAGGCGCTCCGCGATGGTGCCGTCGATGACCTCGTCACCGACGCGCACCTGGATTCCGCCGAGGACCGCGGGGTCCACGTCGAGGTTCAGGTGCATCTGGCGGCCGTACAGCTTCGCCAGCACCGCGCCGAGACGCTGCTTCTGCACGTCGCTGAGCGGAACCGCGCTGGTCACGGTGGCGACCATGCGGTTGCGGCGCTCGGCGGCGAGCGTGGAAAGGGCTTCGAGGCCCGCTTCCAGGCTACGTCCACGCGGGTGCGTGACGAGACGCGTCACCAGGCGCTCGGTGACGGCGTTCGCCTTGCCGCCGAGCAGGCTGCGCAGCAGCTCGCTCTTGGCGGAGGCGGTGGCCGCCCGGTCGGTCAGCGCGGCGCGCAGCTCGGTGTTCGAGGAGACGATCCGGCCGAACCGGAACACCTCGTCCTCGACGTTGTCGAGCGCGTCGCCCTGCTGGGCCGCCGTGAGGTCGGCGGTGGCCGCCAGCTCCTCCAGCGAGTCCACCAGGTCACGGGACTGCGACCAGCGGGACCGCGCCATGCCGGACACCAGGTCGAGGGTCTCCCCGCCCACCTGGCCGGACAGCAGTCGGCCCACGAGCTCGGCCTTGGCCTCACCGGACTGCGCCGGGTCCGTGATGACCCGACGCAGCGAGACCTCACGGTCGAGCAGCGCGGTGACGGCTGCCAGCTCGCCGGCGAGCTTCGCCGCGTCGACGGACGTGTTGTCCGTCAGCGCGTCGAGACGCTCGCGCGCGGAGGCCAGCGCCTCGCGGCTCGCTCCGTTCATCGGGCCGCCTCGGCCTTCTCCTCAAGCTCGCTGAGGAAGCGGTCGATCGTACGGCTCTGCCGGGCGTGGTCCTCAAGGGACTCGCCGACGAGCTTTCCGGCCAGGTCGGTGGCGAGCTTGCCAACGTCCTGACGCAGCGCCTGAGCGGCGGCCTTGCGGTCTGCCGCGATCTGGGCGTGACCGGCAGCGATGATCTCCTCACGCTGCCGCTGGCCCTCTGCGCGCAGTTCTTCCTTGAGCGCAGTGCCCTGCTCCAGCGCTTCCTGGCGCAGGCGCGCGGCCTCGTGCCGGGCTTCGGCGAGCTGGGCCTTGTACTGCTCCAGGACGCTCTGGGCCTCGGTCTGAGCGGCTTCCGCCTTCTCGATACCGCCCTCGATCGCCGCGTGGCGCTCGTCCAGAACCTTGTTGATGTTCGGGAGGAGCTTCTTCGCGAGGAAACCGAAGACGATGACGAAGGCGATCAGACCGATGACGAGCTCGGGGATCGGCGGGATGAGGGGGTTCTCCACCTCAGCCGCGAGAACCAGGAGGTTCACATCAGTGCCTTTCGTCTAGTGGGCTGTTCGTCGAGACCGAGGATCAGGAGGTCGGGTAGACGAACGGCATGACCAGACCGATCAGGGCGAGCGCCTCACAGAAGGCGAAGCCGAGGATCTGGTTGGCGCGGATCAGGCCGGCAGCCTCGGGCTGACGGGCGAGAGCCTGGGTGCCGTTACCGAAGATGATGCCGACGCCGACGCCGGGGCCGATGGCCGCGAGACCGTAACCAACGGAGCTGAGGGAGCCGGTGACGGCGGCAAGGGTCTGGGACATGCCAGTTCTTCCTTCTCTTTCACGGACCGGTGGGGGTTGGCCACCGGACGAATCGGGGGTTTGAGCGGGGGCGGGCCTGGCTCAGTGGTGCTCGGCGAGCGCGCCCTGCAGGAAGCTGCACGCCAGGAGGACGAAGACGTACGCCTGGACAGCCTGGATGAAGAGCTCGAAGGCGGTCATCACGATGACCATCACGAACGAGACACCCGCGTAGGCGATGCCGATGCCGTTCAGCAGGTACCAGCTGGCGATCGTGAAGAGCAGCAGCAGGGTGTGACCGGCGAACATGTTCGCGAACAGTCGGACCGCGTGGGTGAACGGGCGGACCAGGACGTTCGAGAAGAACTCGATCAGCATGACGAGCGGGAGCACCGGGCCGAGCGACTTGTCGTAGCCGGTCAGGTTCTTGAATCCGCCGACGAAGCCGTGCCGCTTGAAGGTCACGCTCATCCAGATCACGTACACGATCGCGGCGAGGCCGGCGGGGTACGCGATGATCGACGTCACCGGGAACTGTGCCACCGGGATGATCGACCAGAGGTTCAGGATCCAGACGAAGAAGAACAGCGAGACCATGAAGGGGACGTACTTCTCGCCCTCCTTCTTGCCCAGCGTCTCGTACACGATGCCGCGGCGCACGAAGTCGTAGCCGGCCTCGGCAACCATCTGGAGCTTGCCCGGGACGACCTTCGGACTGCGGAAGGCCAGCCAGAAGAAGCCGACGATGACGACCGTGCCGAGCAGGGCCAGCAGCATCGTCTTGTTGAAGTAGGTGTTGCTGTCCGCATTGCCGAAGATCGGCTCGAACAGGAACGAGTGCAGGCCGGGAGCCGGGAAGCCACAACCGTCGAAGATGTGGCAATCGGTCTCGAAGGCGAGCACCGTCGTCGGGTCAGCACTCACCGCGGGCTCCTTCAGCGTGGCGCATAGGTACGGCAACCTCGTTGTGTCGGCGCGGCGCGAAGCCGCGGTTCGGCACTGGACTGGTGTTACGGATGGTGGGGCGGCAGTCAGGCATCGAGCCTCGCGATGGAACAGGCGTCAGCTCGTGTGCCCGGCGCCCGCAGTGCCGCATATGGCACCGGACGATAGCAGGATCCCGAACGCGCACTTATCCCGCCCCTACCCTTCACGACTTCGACCCCGGATTTTCGGGCTTTTCACCCTTGTCCGAGTCCGGTTCGACGTAAAGGATCTTGGCCTTCATGTGAGCACGGGTCTGCGCGGCGATCCACACGAGGGTGGTGGCCACGAGCGTGATCGCGAATGCCCTGGGGTTGAACAGCGTCGTGTTCTTGAACACGGCGAGGAAGACGAAAAGCAACAGGATCTGGGCCGCATAGAGCATGAGCCCCATGGCCTGGAACAGGTGCGGAAGCGACTTCGCGGTGCGCTGCAGAACGATGAATCCGATGCCCATGAACAGAATCACGACCAGCGTCGCGACGAGTGCACCGACCGCCCCCTTGCCACCGGCCACGAGACCGCTGATCACGGCGGCGATAGCGCCGGCGACAGCGGTGGGTACGGCGGTTTGCAGGAGGGGTCGGACGTCATCTGACCGCATGGCGGTTTGCTCCGCTTGTGGTGGTGGGGGCACGGGACTCGTACGGGACGAGCGTAAGCCCGGTCCGAGTAAGGTCCTCGGGCCAATGGACCGTCGCACTACGGTCCTTCGGCTCTGTCGCCGGGTTTAGTGAACGGTATCACAAACTATTTGATGAGAGCTTTACCTGCTGGGTGTGCTGACTGTCACACATGAGAGGGACCCTGCGCGTGTGTGCGCGACAGGCGTGCGACTTGTCTGCTAAAGGGGCTCCATGTCGGACATGCGCCCCCGGTCGTCAGCGGGTCGATTCGGCCTTACGCCGGTCGGGGAAGCGCGAACGGGGGCCCACGGCGGTCGCCCCGTTGACGCCGGAGACCCCTGCCGCGATCGGCCTGGCGCGCTCCGGCTCGGTGCCCGAGGCGTCTCGCGCGGCCGCCTCCGCCGCGGCCTCGGCGGCCCGCGCCGAGTGCCGGTAGCGCGGCGGGACCAGCCCCTCGGCCCAGCGCGGGGCGCGCGGGGTGAAGCGCGGCAGGAGCAGCAGGACCAGCCCCACGGCGCTGAGCGCGGCGATGGCGAGCACGATCCACATCGAGGTGGAATGCACCGAATAGGCCACCGCGCCGAAGGCGATCAGCCCTGACCAGAAGTACATGATGAGCACCGCGCGGCTGTGCGAATGCCCGAGTTCCAGCAGCCGGTGGTGCAGGTGCCCGCGGTCGGCCGCGAAGGGCGACTGGCCCTTCCACGTACGCCGGACGATGGCCAGGACCAGGTCCGCCACCGGGATGGCGATGATCGTCAGCGGCAGCACGAGGGGCATGAAGACCGGGAGCATCGCGTGCGTCGCGTTGCGCTCGCCGCCGGCGAACAGCGCCATCGCGTCCGGGTCCACCTGACCGGTCATTGAGATCGCGGCGGCGGCGAGGACCAGGCCGATGAGCATCGAGCCCGAGTCGCCCATGAAGATGCGCGCGGGATGCATGTTGTGCGGCAGGAAGCCGAGGCACATGCCCATCAGGATCGCGGCGAAGAGGGTCGCGGGGGCGGCCGCCTCGATGCCGTAGCCGAACCAGATGCGGTACCCGTAGAGGAAGAACGCGGCCGCGGCGATGCAGACCATGCCGGCGGCCAGGCCGTCGAGGCCGTCCACGAAGTTCACCGCGTTGATGGTGATCACGACGAGGGCCACGGTGAGCAGGTTGCCCTGCCACTGGGTGAGCGCGACCGTGCCGATGAAGGGCACCGGGAGCCACAGCATCGTCAGACCCTGCATGACCATCACACCGGCGGCGATCATCTGCGCGCCGAGCTTGATCAGGGCGTCGATCTCGAACTTGTCGTCGAGTACGCCGATCAGCCAGATCAGGGCCGCTCCGGAGAGCAGCGCGCGCGGTTCGTTCGACAGCTCGAAGACGCCGTTGAGGTTGCGCAGGTGGTCGGCGACCAGCAGCCCCGCGCACAGTCCGCCGAACATCGCGATGCCGCCGAGCCGCGGCGTCGGCTCGCGGTGCACGTCACGGGCGCGGATCTCCGGCATGGCCCCGGCCGCGATCGCGAACTTCCGCACGGGCCCGGTCAGCAGGTAGGTCACCGCGACCGTGACGCAAAGCGTCAGCAGATATTCACGCACGGGCTGCCCCAGATGTATCGCCGGCCATCTCAGCCCCACACATTAGCTGCGATGTCCCCTCCACCGAGGACGCGAGGGGGCGGTATCCCGGTTGCGGTACGACCTTCTTGTGCCCATTACTCCCCGTAAGGGGGAAATTCTTGCGTGAGACCGGCGACCTCCGTACGGGTCTTCGCGGCGTCCCCGCGCAGGGCCCGGGCGAACAGCGCCGCGATCTCGGGCATCTGCTCCTCCCCCATCCCCTGGGTCGTGACGGCAGCCGTGCCCAGGCGGATCCCGCGCTGGTCCCCGTACGGCAGGGCGCAGGTGTCGAGCACGATCCCGGCGGCGGCCAGCAGTCCCCGGGCGGTCGGGCCGTCCAGGCCCAGCGGCGCCGGATCGGCGGTGATCAGGTGCGTGTCCGTGCCGCCGGTGGTGATCGCGAACCCGCGCTCCTCCAGGGCCTCCGCGAGCGTCCGCGCGTTGGCGACGACCCGGTGGGCGTACGTGGCGAAGGCGGGGGTCGCCGCCTCCCCGAACGCGACCGCCTTCGCGGCGATGGTGTGCATCTGGGCCCCGCCCTGCGTGAAGGGGAACACCGCCCGGTCGACGCGCTCGGCGAACTCGGAGCCGCACAGGATCATCCCGCCCCGCGGGCCGCGCAACACCTTGTGCGTGGTCGCGCAGACGATGTCGGCGTACGGGACGGGGCTCGGCGCCGCCCCGCCGGCCACCAGCCCGATCGGATGGGCCGCGTCGGCGATCAGGTAGGCCCCGACCTCGTCGGCGATCTCCCGGAAGGCGGAGTACTCGGGGTGCCGGGGATAGGAGATCGAGCCGCACACGATCGCCTTGGGCCGGTGCGTGCGGGCCAGCTCCTGCACCTGCCGGTAGTCGATCAGCCCGGTCGCGGCGTCGACCCCGTACCCGACGAAGTCGAACCAGCGGCCGGAGAAGTTGGCGGGCGAGCCGTGCGTGAGGTGGCCCCCGTGCGCGAGCCCCATCGCCAGCACCGTGTCCCCGGGCCGCAGCAGCGCGGCGTAGGCAGCCAGCACGGCGGAGGATCCCGAATGCGGCTGCACGTTGGCGTGCTCGGCCCCGAACAGCGCGGTGGCCCGCTCGACGGCGACCCGCTCGGCCACATCGACGTACTCGCAGCCGCCGTGGTAGCGGGCGCCGGGGTACCCCTCGGCGTACTTGTTGGCGAGCGGCGATCCGAGGGCGGCGAGCACCGCGCCGGAGGTGAAGTTCTCGGCGGCGATCAGCTGCAACGTACTGCCCTGGCGCTGTCGCTCCCCGGCGAGTACGTCTGCCATCTGCGGATCCTGCTGCCGCAACAGGTCCGTGGGCTGGGTGATGACGCTCATGGCGCGACTCCAGGGGGTACCGGGTACCAGCCACTGTAGGCCGAAGCCACGCATCGCGCCTCGCGCCGGGCGGGCTGGATTGCCCGCAGGGCAATTTCAGCCTCGCCGGCGTTCGAGGCGCGGGGTCCGGGGCAGAGCCCCGGCAGCGGCGCCGCAGGTCAGCGCGAAGCGGGAACGCCCGTAAGCGCCGTGACCACCGGTTCCAGCGCCTGGTTGATCTCGTCGCCGATCGACCGGAAGAAGGTGATCGGCGCCCCGTACGGGTCGTACACCTCATCGGCGTCCGGCGAAGGAGCCAGCAGCCACCCCCGCAGCGCCGCGGCCGCCCGCACCAGCGCCCGCGCCCGCTCCGCCATGCCGTCGTCCAGCGGCGGCAGCGTGGCCGGATCTATGGCCCGCACCAGCCGGGTGAACTCCTTCAGCGTGAAGGTCCGCAGCCCGGCCGAGTGCCCCATCGAGATGACCTGCGCCCGGTGGTCGCGGGTGGCGGTCAGCACCAGGTCCGCGCGTATGACGTGCTCGTCCAGCAGCTCCCGCCCGGTGAACCCGGACGCGTCCGCCCCGAAGTCCGCCAGCACGGCGGCCGCGTTGGCCTCCATGGGGGCGCCCTCGTGACCCCACGTACCGGCGCTCTCCACGATGAGGTCGCCGGTGACGAGCCCGCCCAGCCGGTGCGACAGGGCGTGCCGCGTCAGCCGCTCGGTGATCGGTGAGCGGCACACGTTGCCGGTGCTGACGTGGAGTATGCGGAACGAGCTACTCGCTATGCCACGCCCCTCAGGGCTCACGGGGCGACCTCGAGGTCGGGTACGACCTCCCGCAGCTGCTCCGCGGTGAGCGCGCCCGCCCGCAGCAGGACGGGAACCTTCCCGGTGACGTCGACGATCGACGACGGCTGGATGCCGGGCGTCGGCCCGCCGTCCAGGTACACGGAGACGGAGTCCCCGAGCATCTCGCGGGCCGCGTCGCAGTCCTCCGGCGCCGGCTGGCCGGAAATGTTCGCCGAGGAGACGGCCATCGGGCCGACCTCGGTCAGCAGCTCGATCGCGACGGGGTGCAGCGGCATGCGCACGGCGACGGTGCCCTGGGTGTCCCCCAGGTCCCACGCCAGCGAGGGCTGGTGCTTGGCGACGATCGTCAGCGCGCCCGGCCAGAAGGCGTCGACGAGCTCCCACGCCTGCTCGGAGAAGTCCGTGACCAGGCCGTGCAGGGTGTTCGGGGAGCCGATGAGCACCGGGGTGGGCATGCCTCGGCCCCGGCCCTTCGCGGCGAGGAGGTCGTGGACGGCCTCGGGGCTGAAGGCGTCCGCGCCGATCCCGTACAGGGTGTCGGTGGGCAGCACGACGAGCTCGCCGCGGCGCACGGCGGATGCGGCTTCACGCAGGCCCGTCTTGCGGTCCGTCGCGTCGTTGCAGTCGTATCGCCGGGCCATCAGCGGGACTCCTCGTGCAGCAGGGGGGTGGCGGGATAGGTCGCGGGCGTCACGGCAGGGCCTTGCGGGCGGTCGCGAAGCGCGGGCGGTTGTTCAGGTCGGGGTGGTCGGCCGCGTCGGCCCAGCCCAGCTCCTCGGCGAAGATCCACGGGACCTGGCCGCCCTGGGTGTCGGCGTGCTCGACGACGACGATGCCGCCGGGCCGCAGCAGCCGGTGGGCGGTGCGCTCGATGCCGCGGATGGTGTCGAGGCCGTCCTCGCCGGAGAACAACGCCATCTCCGGGTCGTGGTCGCGGGCCTCGGGGGCAACGTACTCCCACTCGGTGAGCGGGATGTACGGCGGGTTGGAGATGACGAGGTCGACCTGCCCGTCCAGCTCCGGCAGCGCGCTGAGCGCGTCGCCCTGGTGAACGGTGACCCGGGAGCCCTCGGCGTTCTTGCGGGTCCACCGCAGCGCGTCCTCGGACAGCTCGACGGCGTGGACGCGCGAGCGGGGCACCTCCTGTGCCATGGCCAGCGCGATGGCGCCGGATCCGGTGCACAGGTCGACGATCATCGGCTCGACGACGTCCATCGCGCGGACGGCGTGTATGGCCCAGTCCACGACCGACTCGGTCTCGGGCCGGGGCACGAAGACCCCGGGCCCGACCTGGAGCTCCAGGTACCGGAAGAAGGCACGGCCGGTGATGTGCTGGAGCGGCTCGCGCGCCTCGCGGCGGGCGACGGCCTCCCAGTAGCGGGCGTCGAAGTCCGCGTCCTTGACGTGGTGCAGTTCCCCCCGTTTGACGCCGTGCACGAAGGCCGCGAGCTCCTCCGCGTCGAAACGCGGTGAGGGCACGCCGGCGGCGGCCAGCCGCTGGGTGGCCTGGGCCACCTCGGCAAGCAGCAAGTTCACGCTGGTCCTCCGGGCTGCTGTCGTACGGGGGGTGGAACGGGATCGATCTGTTACTGCGCGGCCGCGAGCTTCGCGGCGGAGTCGGCGTCGACGCAGGCCTGGATGACCGAGTCGAGGTCGCCGTCGAGCACCTGGTCCAAGTTGTACGCCTTGAAGCCGGTGCGGTGGTCCGAGATCCGGTTTTCCGGGAAGTTGTACGTACGGATCTTCTCGGAACGGTCCACGGAGCGCACCTGGCTGCGGCGCTGGTCGGAGGCCTCCTGCTCGGCGGCTTCCTGGGCGGCGGCCAGCAGGCGCGAGCGCAGGATGCGCATGGCCTGCTCCTTGTTCTGGAGCTGGCTCTTCTCGTTCTGGCAGGAGGCGACCACACCGGTCGGGATGTGCGTGATGCGCACGGCCGAGTCGGTGGTGTTGACGGACTGGCCGCCGGGGCCCGAGGAGCGGTACACGTCGATGCGGAGGTCGTTCATGTTGATCTCGACCTCGACCTCCTCGGCCTCCGGGGTGACGAGCACGCCGGCGGCGGAGGTGTGGATGCGGCCCTGGGACTCGGTGGCCGGAACCCGCTGGACGCGGTGCACGCCGCCCTCGTACTTCAGGCGGGCCCACACGCCCTGGCCGGGCTCGGTGGCGCCGTTGCCGCCCTTGGTGCGGACGGAGACCTGGACGTCCTTGTAGCCGCCGAGCTCGGACTCGGTGGCGTCGATGATCTCGGTCTTCCAGCCCACGCGCTCGGCGTAGCGCAGGTACATGCGCAGCAGGTCGCCGGCGAACAGGGCCGACTCGTCGCCGCCCGCGCCCGCCTTGACCTCGAGGAGCACGTCCTTGTCGTCGCTGGGGTCGCGCGGGACGAGCAGCAGGCGGAGCTTCTCGGTGAGCTCTTCGCGCTGGGCGCTCAGTTCCTTGACCTCGGCGGCGAAGTCGGGGTCGTCGGCCGCGAACTCCTTGGCCGTCTCGATGTCCTCGGCGGACTGCTTCCAGGCGCGGAAGGTCGCCACGATCGGGGTCAGCTCCGCGTAGCGCTTGTTCAGCTTGCGCGCGTTGGCCTGATCGGAGTGGACCGAAGGGTCGGCGAGCTTCTTCTCAAGGTCGGCGTGCTCGCCGACCAGTTCCTCGACCGCCTCGAACATCGGGGACTCCTGGGGTAAAAGTACGAAAGGGCTGGCAGGTGTGACGGGCCGGACGACGACAAAGGCGCCGGTCCAGCCGCCCCCGCTTGGACAGGGAGCGACCGGAGACCGGCGCCTGGGTCGCGCTACTTCTTGGCCGCACCCTTGCCGAAGCGAGCCTCGAAGCGGGCCACACGGCCACCGGTGTCGAGGATCTTCTGCTTGCCCGTGTAGAACGGGTGGCACTCGGAGCAGACCTCGGCACGGATGGTGCCCTCGGTCAGGGTGCTACGAGTGGTGAACGACGCGCCACAGGTGCAGCTGACCTGGGTCTCGACGTACTCGGGGTGAACATCGCGCTTCAAGGTGTCTCCTAGATTCGGGAGGGCACCGGGTCGCAGGAGCCGAATTGCGCACTACGTGAACCGGGGCCGACAGACCAGTCTGCCAGGACCGGGCTGCCTGTCAAAATTCTGAGGACGCCTCCCTCAACGGCAGGGGGTGTGCATCTATTCCGGGAGCGCCCCCGGGCTCCCCTACTGGACGATCGAGCCGGTCGCGCCCTTGTCGCCGGCGGAGTTCGCGGTGGCTTCCGAGGGGACCGGCCGGTCGGCGAGGAGGGCGTCCCAGACCATCTGGGACTCCTTCTTCAGCGGGGCGACGCGGTTGGGGTCGACCGGGTCCGTGGTGACCGGCAGGGTGATCATGTGCATGCCCTGCGCGTCGATGCCCTGGAGGCTCTGGGCGAAGCCCGCGAGGGACTTCACGTCACCGAGGCCGGTGTCGGTGGTGAGCGCCTTGGTGCCGGTGTCGGCGAGGTCGAGCAGCTTCTTCGGGTTGTCGAACAGGCCGATGGTCTTGACCTGCTTGATCAGCGCCTTGATGAAGGCCTGCTGGAGCTGTATTCGGCCGAGGTCGCTGCCGTCGCCGACGCTCTTGCGCGTACGGACGAGGCCGAGGGCCTGCTCCCCGTTGAGCTTGTTGGGGCCGGCCGCCAGGTCCAGGTGGCTGGCGCTGTCCTTGATGGGCTTGGTGGTGGTCACCTCGACCCCGCCGAGGGTGTCGATGATCTTCTTGAAGCCCGTGAAGTCGACCTCGATGTAGTGGTCCATGCGGATCCCCGACATCTTCTCGACGGTCTTGACCGCGCAGGCGGCCCCGCCGATGGTGTAGGCCTCGTTGAACTGCCGGCGCTGGCCGCCGGGGTCCGTCTTGCCCTTGCCGGTGGCGCACTCGGGGCGGACGGTCATGGTGTCGCGGGGTATCGACACGATGCCGGCCTGCTTGTGGCCCTCGTACAGGTGGACGATCATCGCCGTGTCGGCGCGTGCGGAGCCGCCGTCGTCCTGGCCGTACTCGGAGTTGGCGCCGCCGCGGGAGTCGGAGCCGAGGACGAGTATGTCCATCGAGCCGTTGTCGACGTTCTGCGGGCGGTCGGTGCCGAGCGCCTGGTCGATGTCGACGGTCTTCAGGTTGCCGTTCAGCTTGAAGTAGAACCAGCCGAGACCCGCCCCGCCCAGCAGGACCACGGCCGCCGCGCTCCAGGCGGCTATGACGAGGCCCCTGCGGCGCGTCGCGGGTTTGCGTCGTCGCCGGCCCGCGGCACGCCGGCCGCCGCCGTTGCTGTCCTGGCTCATGCTCTCCTCAGTCCTGAATGCGGTCCCCTGTCCCTTGACACAGACGGACGAATGCACTCCAGGGTTCCACGGCCGCCGGGGCCCCCGGACCGGGGCGGCGGAGGTCCCCTTCCGGGACGGACGCCGTGCAAGCCCGCGCCCACCTGCGGTTTCACGGCGGGACGCAGGACGGCGACCCGGGGTTCAGCCGGAACCGGCGTGTGGCGAAGGTCGCACCGTACGAACACGGCCGCCCCCGTCGCATGCGCGACGGGGGCGGCCGTGACCACAGGACGGAGACTCAGTCGTCGTTCTTGCCCGACGGGGTCGTCTTCGCGATCTGCATCAGGAACTCGGCGTTCGACTTCGTCTGCTTCATCTTGTCGAGCAGCAGCTCGATCGCCTGCTGCGAGTCGAGCGCGTGCAGCACCCGGCGCAGCTTCCAGACGATGGCGAGCTCCTCCGCGTTGAGGAGGATCTCCTCCTTGCGGGTGCCCGACGGGTCGACGTCGACGGCCGGGAAGATGCGCTTGTCGGCGAGCTTCCGGTCGAGCTTGAGCTCCATGTTGCCGGTGCCCTTGAACTCCTCGAAGATCACCTCGTCCATGCGCGAGCCGGTGTCGACCAGCGCGGTGGCCAGGATGGTCAGCGAGCCGCCGTCCTCGATGTTGCGCGCGGCACCGAAGAAGCGCTTCGGCGGGTACAGCGCGGTCGAGTCGACACCACCGGACAGGATGCGGCCGGAGGCGGGCGCCGCGAGGTTGTACGCGCGGCCCAGACGGGTGATGGAGTCCAGCAGGACGACCACGTCGTGACCCAGCTCGACGAGGCGCTTGGCGCGCTCGATGGCCAGCTCGGCGACGGTGGTGTGGTCCTCGGCCGGGCGGTCGAAGGTCGAGGAGATGACCTCGCCCTTGACCGACCGCTGCATGTCGGTGACCTCTTCCGGACGCTCGTCGACCAGGACGACCATCAGGTGGCACTCGGGGTTGTTGGTGGTGATCGCGTTGGCGATCGCCTGCATGATCATGGTCTTGCCGGTCTTCGGCGGGGCCACGATCAGGCCTCGCTGACCCTTGCCGATCGGCGACACGAGGTCGATGATGCGGGTCGTCAGCACGCCCGGGTCGGTCTCCAGACGGAGCCGGTCCTGCGGGTACAGCGGCGTCAGCTTCTGGAACTCCGGCCGCCCGCGGCCGGATTCGGGAGCCATGCCGTTGACGGAGTCCAGACGCACGAGGGCGTTGAACTTCTCGCGGCGCTCGCCGTCCTTGGGCTGGCGCACGGCACCGGTGGTGTGGTCGCCCTTGCGCAGACCCGCCTTGCGGACCTGGGCGAGGGAGACGTACACGTCGTTGGGGCCGGGCAGGTAGCCCGAGGTCCGGATGAACGCGTAGTTGTCGAGGATGTCGAGGATGCCCGCGACGGGGATCAGCACGTCGTCGTCGGCGACCTGCGGCTCGTTCGGCGCGAACTCGTCGCGGCCGCGACGGCCACGGCGGTCGCGGTAACGGCCGCGACGGCCACGGCGGCCGCCCTCGTCGTCGAAGTCGTCCTGCGGACCGTTGTCCTGGGGACCCTGGCGGTCCTGACGGCCCTGGCCCTGGCCCTGCCCGCGGCCGCCCTGCTGCTGGCGGTCGCCGCGCTCGGCACGGTCCTGACGGCCGCCCTGGCCGCCCTGCGCGCCCTGGCCCTGCTCGTCGGCCTTGGCACCGCGGTCGCGGCGGCCCTGCTGGCGGTCCCCGCGCTCGGCGCGGTCCCCGCGGTCACGACGGTCGCGACGGCCGCGGCCCTCGCCGTCCTGGCCCTGGGCCTGACCTGCGGAGACCGCCGTGGCGGCCTCTGCCTTGGCCTCCGGCTGCGCCGCCGGGGCGGTCACGGTCTCGGTCTTCTGCTCGACCTGCACCGCGGCGGGGGCCGAGCCCTCCGGGCTGCCGGACGGGGCGGTGGCCCGACGGCGACGGCGCTCGCCGACCGGCGCGTCCTCGCTGGCGGGCTGACCCGGGATCTCGATCTGCGCCGGAGCGGCGGCGGGCTTCTCGGCGGGCGCCTCGGCGGCGGCCTCGCCCGTGCGGGCCTTGCTGGTGGCGCGGCGCTTCGGCTTGGCCTCGGCGGTCTCGCCGGCGGCAGCGGAGGCTGCGGCCTTGGGGGCGCCGCCACCAGCCTGCGCCTCCTTGATGACCTCGATCAGCTGGCTCTTGCGCATCCGCGCGGTGCCCCTGATACCGAGGCCGGACGCGACCTGCTGGAGCTCGGCGAGGACCATGCCGTCAAGGCCGGTGCCGGTGCGGCGACGCTTGGGCGCGGCGCCCGCGGCGGGGGCACTGGTGTCGACAGAGGTGTCGGCAGCGCCCATCAGATCGGTGGTGTCGCTCACGAAGGGTCCTTCCCTGGAGCGGACGTCGGCCTGTCTGGCTCGGCGACCGGTTGTGCTGTCCGACAGCAGTCCTAGGTGTGGACCGTGCCGGGGCGGTGGTCCGCCGGTAGAAATACGGCGGAGAGAAACGTGCGAACGTGCATGGGTGGTTCCGGCGAGAAGCCCCCGAGCTGAAAGCGTGGGAATGTCACGCCGATTCCGGAGCGTGCTCGAAACTGCTGGAAGTGATCAAAGCAGTCGGGGAGGCTCCCGGAAGAAAGGTGGTCCCGAATGGGGACACTGAGCACCGAGCCATGACGGCTTCCGATGCGTACTTGAGACTAACACTACCGGATCCAACAGATATTCCCCCTCTCGATCACCGGCAATCACGCCCTTCCGCGCGGGCGGCCTGCCCTGGCCGCCCGCCCCTGGCCGGCTCTGCCCTGCCCTAGCCGCCCTGGGTACCCAGCGGAAGCACGCTCGCGCCCGCGGCGTCGAGCGCGAGCCGGTTGGCGGCCCACCCCTCGCCCGCGAGCTGCGCGACCTTGTCGGCCGCGTCGTTGTCGACCAGCGCGAGGACCGTGGGGCCCGCGCCGGAGATGACCGCGGGGATGCCGTCCGCCCGCAGTCGGTTCACCAGTGCGACGCTCTCGGGCATCGCCGGGGACCGGTACTCCTGGTGGAGCCGGTCTTCGGTGGCCGGCAGCAGGAACTCGGGACGCCTGGTCAGGGCCTCCACGAGCAGACCCGCGCGGCCCGCGTTGACGGCCGCGTCCACGTGCGGGACGGTGCGCGGCAGCAGGCCGCGCGCGGTCTCCGTCAGGACCGGCTTGGAAGGTACGAAGACCACCGGAACGATGGAATCGGCGGGGTCCATCCGGATCGCCTTGGCGCTCCCCCCGTCCATCCACGCCAAGGTGAAGCCGCCCAGCAGGCAGGCGGCGACGTTGTCGGGGTGCCCCTCGATCTCGGTGGCGAGCTCCAGCAGCGCCGCGTCGTCGAGCTTGGCCTCTCCGCCTATGGTCACGGCGCGGGCGGCGACGATGCCGGCGCAGATGGCGGCGGAGGAGGAGCCGAGGCCGCGGCCGTGCGGGATGCGGTTGGCGCAGACGACCTCGAGGCCGCGCGGCTGTCCGCCCAGCAGGTCGAAGGCGGTGCGCATGGAGCGTACGAGCAGGTGGCTCTCGTCCCGCGGGAGGGTGTCGGCGCCCTCACCCGCGATGTCGATGTTCAGGCCTGAGTCGGCCACCCGGACGACTACGTCGTCGTAGAGCCCCAGGGCCAGGCCGAAGGCATCGAAGCCGGGGCCGAGATTGGCACTGCTGGCGGGGACGCGCACCCGTACGGCGGCGGCGCGGAACGCTGGACCGGCCATCGTCCGATGACACTCCTTGTGACTGTGCGAGAACTTCGCTCTTCGCTGGCTCGCTGCGAAATGTACTTGAGAACGTACGACACCCGAAGGCCCTCGGGGCAGCACCACGGTCATATGCGCGGTGGCGGATGTAAGTACAGCGTATCGAAGGAAGGTTCTCATCCGACATAGGGCGCACAGGAGGCGCACGATGCGTGTCGCATCCTTTGACGGGCTGCGACCGGATCGGCCCGGCTTCGACCGCGCTTTTGTTGCGGTACGGGGCGAGTTGCCCGGCTCCGGAGGGCCGCGGGGGCCCTCCGGAACCGGCTCGGATCTCAGACCAGGCCGAGACGGATCGCCGCGGCTTCGGCGTCCACCGGAATGGTGACCGGCTGCGGAGCACCGGCGACCGCCCAGTCGGGGTCCTTCAGGCCGTTGCCGGTGACCGTGCACACGATCTTCTGGCCCGGGTCGACCAGGCCCAGCTCGGCGGCCTTCAGCAGACCGGCCACGGAGGCGGCCGAGGCGGGCTCGACGAAGACGCCCTCCTGCGCGGCCAACAGCCGGTAGGCGGCCAGGATCTGGCGGTCCGTCACCTCGTCGATGAAGCCGCCCGACTCGTCGCGCGCCTGCAGGGCGTAGTCCCACGAGGCCGGGTTGCCGATGCGGATCGCGGTGGCGATGGTGTGCGGCTCCTTGACGACCTCGCCGCGCACGATGGGCGCGGAGCCGGAGGCCTGGAAACCCCACACGCGGGGCGTACGGGAGGCCAGGCCATCGGCCTTGTACTCCTTGAAGCCCCTCCAGTACGCGGTGATGTTGCCGGCGTTGCCGACGGGCAGCACGTGGATGTCGGGGGCGTCACCGAGCGCGTCGACGATCTCGAACGCGGCCGTCTTCTGACCCTCGATGCGTACCGGGTTGACCGAATTGACCAGCGCCACCGGGTAGTTGTCGGACAGCGAACGGGCCAGGTCGAGGCAGTCGTCGAAATTGCCGTCCACCTGAAGGATCTTGGCGCCGTGCACGAGCGCCTGGCCCATCTTGCCGAGCGCGATCTTGCCGCGGGGCACGAGCACCGCGGAGACCATCCCGGCGCGCACCGCGTACGCGGCGGCGGAGGCCGAGGTGTTGCCCGTGGAGGCGCAGATGACGGCCTTGGCGCCGTCCTCCTTGGCCTTGCTGATGGCCATGGTCATACCGCGGTCCTTGAAGGACCCGGTGGGGTTCGCCCCCTCGACCTTGAGGTGCACCTCGCAGCCGGTGCGCTCGGAGAGCACCTGCGCGGGGACGAGAGGAGTGCCGCCCTCCCGGAGCGTGACCACGGGAGTCGCGTCCGTCACCGGCAGGCGGTCCCGGTACTCCTCGATGATGCCGCGCCACTGGTGGGTGCGATTGCTGCTCATGGGTCCTTACTCCCCTTCAACACGCATGATGCTGGCGACACCGCGGACGGTGTCCAGCTTCCGCAGCGCCTCGACGGTCCCCGAGAGGGCCGCGTCGGGCGCGCGGTGAGTGACGACGACGAGGGAGGCCTCGCCGTCCTTGCCCTGCTGCCGCACGGTGTCGATGGAGACGCCGTGCTCGGCGAAGGTGGTCGCGACCTGGGCGAGCACGCCCGGCTTGTCGGCCACATCGAGGGAGATGTGGTACCGCGTCACGACGTCGCCCATGGGGCTCACCGGCAGCTGGGTGTACGCCGACTCGCCCGGCCCCGTTGCCTCGGCGAGCTTGTTGCGGCAGACGGCGACCAGGTCGCCGAGGACCGCGGACGCGGTCGGCGAACCGCCCGCGCCGGGCCCGTAGAACATGAGCCGCCCGGCGGCCTCCGCCTCGACGAAGACCGCGTTGTACGCCTCGCGGACGGAGGCGAGCGGGTGCGTGAGCGGGATCATCGCGGGGTGGACGCGCGCGGTGACGGACTCGCCGTCGGCGGCCCGCTCCAGGATGGCCAGCAGCTTGATCGTGCAGCCCATCCTCTTCGCGGAGGCGAAGTCCGCGGCGCTGACCTCGGTCATGCCCTCGCGGTAGACGTCGTCGAGGCGGACGCGGGTATGGAAGGCGATGCCCGCCAGGATCGCGGCCTTGGCGGCGGCGTCGTAGCCCTCGACGTCCGCGGTGGGGTCGGCCTCGGCGTACCCGAGGGCCGTGGCCTCGTCGAGCGCCTCCTGGTAGCCGGCGCCCGTGGAGTCCATCTTGTCGAGGATGAAGTTCGTCGTGCCGTTGACGATGCCCATCACGCGGTTGATCTTGTCGCCCGCGAGGGACTCGCGCATCGGACGGACCAGCGGGATGGCGCCGGCGACGGCGGCCTCGTAGTACAGGTCCAGCCCGTGGGTCTCGGCCGCGGCGTGCAGCGCGGCGCCGTCCTGGGCGAGCAGCGCCTTGTTGGCGGAGACGACGGAGATGCCGTTCTCGAACGCGGTGGTGATCAGCGTCCGAGCGGGCTCGATCCCGCCGATGACCTCGATCGCCACGTCGATGTCGCCGCGTTTGAGCAGGGCGGTCGCATCGGTGGTGATCAGCGCCGGGTCGATGCCCTCGCGCACCTTGGACGGCCGACGCACGGCGACGCCGGCGAGCTCGACGGGCGCGCCGATCCTGGCCGTCAGGTCGTCGGCGTGCGTCGTCATGATGCGGGCAACTTCCGAGCCGACCACTCCACAGCCCAGCAGCGCCACCTTCAGCGGACGCGTACGCATCATTCGACCTACGCCTTTCGATCTTCCATCAGTACCCCGCGCGCGGCTTGCGCGCGGGGTGAGAACAAGTCTCACGCAATGGACAGCAGTTTCCACCCTCGGTCCAATGAGTGAGACGCCCTGTGAGACTCCTGAGGCCATTATTTCTGGGTTCCGAGGGGCTCTCCCAGAAATAAGGGAATCATCCGAGGTCGAGTCGCAGGAGATCTTCCTCCGTCTCGCGCCGGACGATCACCCGGGCCTGACCGTCGCGCACGGCGACGACCGGCGGCCGCAGCGCGTGGTTGTAATTGCTGGCCATCGACCTGCAGTAAGCGCCGGTGGCGGGCACCGCGAGGAGGTCTCCGGGCGCCAGGTCGGCGGGCAGGAAGGCGTCCTTCACGACGATGTCACCGCTCTCGCAGTGCTTGCCGACGACGCGGACGAGCATGGGCTCGGCGTCGGAGGTGCGGGACACGAGCGCGATGGAGTACTCGGCGTCGTAGAGGGCGGTCCGAATGTTGTCGGACATCCCTCCATCAACACTTACATACGTGCGGAGCCCTTCGAGCGGCTTGATCGTGCCGACCTCGTACAGCGTGAAGGCGGTCGGACCGACGATCGCCCGGCCGGGCTCGACGGAGATCCTCGGCGCCTTCAGCCCGGCGCTCTCGCACTCCCGGGCGACGATCTCGGTCAGCGCCTTGGCGATCTCGTGGGGCTCGCGCGGGTCGTCCGAGGACGTGTAGGCGATACCCAGCCCGCCCCCGAGGTCGATCTCGGGCAGCTCCACCCCGTGCTCGTCCCGTACGGCGGCGAGCAGCTGCACGACCCGCTTCGCCGACACCTCGAAGCCGGCCATGTCGAAGATCTGCGAGCCGATGTGCGAGTGCACGCCGAGCAGCTCCAGCGACTCGTGCCCGAGCGCCCGGCGCACCGCCTCGGCGGCGCTGCCGTCGGCCACCGCGATCCCGAACTTCTGGTCCTCGTGGGCGGTGGCGATGAACTCGTGCGTGTGGGCCTCGACCCCGACCGTCACACGGATCTGCACGGGCTGCCGCACGCCCATCTCACGGGCGATGTGCGCGACGCGGGCGATCTCCTGGAAGGAATCGAGCACGATGCGCCCGACCCCGGCCTCGACGGCCCGCCGGATCTCCCCTTCGGACTTGTTGTTCCCGTGAAAGGCGATCTGCTGGGCAGGCATCCCAGCGGCAAGCGCCGTAGCCAGCTCCCCACCGGAACACACGTCCACGTTCAGCCCTTCCTCCCGCAGCCACTTCACGATGGCCTTGGAAAGGAATGCCTTCCCCGCGTAGAACACATCTGCGTCCTTGCCGAAGGCGTGCGCCCAGGCGCGGCAGCGGGCCCGGAAGTCCTCTTCGTCGAGGAAATAGGCAGGGGTCCCGAACTCCTCGGCGAGCTTGGTGACCTCAATTCCTCCCACCATGACGACCCCATCACCGTTACGGGTGACGGTCCGGGCCCAGACCTTCTCGTCCAGCACGTTCAGGTCGGCGGGCGGCGGGGAGTAGTGCCCCTCGGGCAGGACATCGGCGTGGCGGGGCCCGGCGGGGTGCGCGGAACGGCTCATCGGTCTCTCATTTCACGGATCACAGGCGTTCGGGTGCGTCGATGCCGAGCAGGGCGAGGCCGCCGGCCAGCACCGTCCCGGCGGCTTCGGCAAGAGCCAGCCGGGCTCGGTGGGCGGCCGAGGGTTTCTCGTCCCCCTCGGGCAGTACGCGGTGCTGGAAGTCGAGCAGCGCGTCGGCCAGCTCGACGAGGTACCGGGCGAGCCGCTCGGGCGCACGGTGGTGCGCGGCGGCTTCGAGGACGAGGGGGTAATCGGCGAGGGCGCGCAGCAGCCCGGGGGCGTCGGGTACATCCCCGGCCTCCGCCCCGAACCCCATCGCGGCGGCGTTCCGCAGGAGCGCGCGGCTCCGCGCGAAGGCGTACCGCACCCGGAAGAACTCGCTGCTCTCGCCCTGCACGAGCAGCAGGCCGGAGAACCCGGGGGTCTCCCGCGCGGGCACGGCGAGCATGGCCCAGCGCGCGGCGTCGCCCCCGTACCGCGCGACCACGTCCCCGTCCCGCTTGGCGACGGGCGCGATGGAACCCGCCTCGGGCACGCCTCCACCGCGGGCGCCCTGACTCCGCACGAGCCGCAGCACGCTCTCGCGCACGACCCGTTCGCGCAGCCCGAGCCGTTCGCCATCCACCGCGACATCCACCGCGACAGCGACATCGGCGAAGGCAGTCCCTCCCCACACCAGCGCATCGCTGACGAGACGGGGAACGGACGGCGGCCGCAGCCAGAAGTTCAAGAACCCCGCGCCGGTCACCTCGACGCCTTCGATCCCCGGCTCCGCACCGAGCCGACGGGCGAGCACCCCGGCAACCTCACGGGGCGCGCACCCGGCCGCCTTGGCGACCTGAAAGGCAACGGGGGTGGCGTACTCCCCCACCCCACCGGGCCGGGTCCGCTCGACGACGACCCGCTCGGGCACGACCACACCGGCGGCGAGCTCCCCCTCCGCGACGGCGCAGCGCACGGCGCGCACGACGGTACGGGGGAGGTCAGCGGGGTTCACGGGTCCCAGCCTAGGGGAGACGCCCTCTCACCCCACGAAGGGTTTCGCCATATGAACAGGAGCCGACATTCCGGTCAGCCCCGTCCCCTCCCCGCGGGCGCCCCCCGCCGCCCGTCACGCCGGTCCTTGCGCTCGATCAGCCGCCGCACGACCCGCACCAGCTCGGTCGGCTCGAAGGGCTTGGCGAGGAACGCGTCCACGCCGGCGGCGATCCCGGCCTCGACCTCCTGCTGCGTACAGGCACTCACGATCGCAACGGGCACACCCCGGGTCCGCGGATCGGCCCGCAACTGCGAGGCGGCCCCGAACCCGTCCAGCCGGGGCATGACCACATCAAGAGTGATGACATCAGGACACACCCGATGCACCACATCCAGACACTCGGCACCATCGTTCGCGGTCACGACCTCGAAGCCCTCCAGCTCGAGATTGACCTTGATCAGCTGCCGGATGACCTTGTTGTCGTCGACAACAAGCACCCGGCCTGAGACGCCTGGCACAACTCGAGAGTAGGTCGACCGGGCCCCCCGCGTCCGGGTTTTCGCCACTTCCACCCCCTCCGGGCGACCCACCCCCCTCTCCTCCGCAAACCGGTTCCTGATCACCCCGTGGAAGCTGGTAGTGTTCAACCCGTCGCAGCAACACCAGCGACAGCGCCCCCGTAGCTCAGGGGATAGAGCAACGGCCTCCGGAGCCGTGTGCGCAGGTTCGAATCCTGCCGGGGGCACTTCGCAGGAAGTGCCCAAAGACCCCGTGATCAGCGAGTTCGCTGACACGGGGTCTTCGCGTATACGCAGCCAACTGCCGCCGCCAGCAACCGTATTACAGCCGCCGTGGACTACTCGCGGACAGGATCGGACTGGGTGATCGACGGTGCCGGTGGTCTCGGCGGCTTTGGTCGCGTTCTTGGCGAAGTAGGGGGCGACGGCCTCCGTGAGATCTTCCCCGTTGCCGAAGGCGCCGATGGGCGGCACGTCGATCTGATCTCCTCAGCGGAGCACCCAATCGTCAGCGAAGCCTGCCTCCGGGTTGGCCGGTACGACGACGCGGACTCGGGCGGCGGCTCGGACGGCGTCGGCGAGCAGGTCGAGGGTGGCCCAGGCCGGGGGCGGGGTGTGGGCCCGTCCGATCCGTCAAGCGAACTACGACGTTGGAAGTGGAGGACCCCGCGCTTTTGGTAATCGGCGACCTTGCGGAGGCGGGGCTGTTCCACGGCACCGCGCCGACGTAGTCGTCATCGGACCGAGAGGCCAGCGGGGCTGCGTCCGCTACATCGAGCAGGCATTGGCCAAGGACCGCGTGACCATCGACTTGGCCGGCATCTCCAGCGAAACCTTGCGCCCTCGCCGAGCTGGAGCACGACCTGTTACAGGTTTCTCTACCTCATAGATCACGGCCCCAACGACGTGCTTTTACCGGGCAGGTCCACAGACTGACCGACGCGCCGGAGGCTTAGGGGGGCATGGTCACTCACGCCAAAGCAGCTCCAGCCCAAAGCCGCTCCACTGATCGCCGCACTGGCGTGTGGGCGACGGTGAGTGACTGCGCTGTCGCTCTCCAACGAATCCGGACGCAGTCCGCTCGGCTACTCCGTCAGGCGGCAAGGAGGGCCCCTTGCTATACACTATCGCGACTACCCACGACCGCTTCGGCAGGGAACCAGTGACGCAGCAAAGCACACTCGATCTCGGTGTTACCTTTAGAGATAATAGGAATCAAGCCGTTCATAGCTGGTATCCCTATGTCGAGGGATTTTCTGCAGATTACGTTCGCCAGAAACTCGCTCGCCACGAAGGGGTCGCAAATGTTTACGACCCGTTCGGCGGGTCAGGCACGGTTCAATTGGTCGCTTCTCACGCCGGGGTAAATTCCTCTTACTCAGAGATTAACCCCTTCATGTCCTTCGTGGCAGAGACAAAGGTCAACTCGGCGCGTGCAGCCAGGGAAAACCAATCCGAGTTCGAGGCGGCGGCAAATCAGTTCCTGAAGCACCTGCACTCCGAACGTCTCGAGCATGAAGCAAAACTCGTCGACCTATCGGCGTACCATGAAGCTTTCCCAAAGCGTGACTTCTTCGAAGAGGATCACCTTCGCACGCTACTCGCCATCAAAGACCTAGCCTATCGCATCAGCGATGGCCGCGTATGGCTTCGCAACCTTCTGCTGCTGGCTACTGCATCCAATGCTGTAGCCAGCTCTCATATGACCCGTCGCGCGGATCTCAGGCGCCGACGGGCCAACGAATACGTTACGCGAGTCGTCAACGTCCCGGGTTTCGTGCACTCTTCCGTTACACAAATGGTTCGCGATATCAACACGATTCCGAATCAGGCGGCCTCCATGACCAAACTCTCGGAGGATTGCCGCGACGTTCGCCACAGCGAAGCAGAGCACTTCGATCTGGCAATCACATCACCACCCTACCTCAATGGGACGAATTACTTCCGAAATACTAAAATCGAGCTTTGGCTCCTCGACTTCATCAAGGCCGAGAAAGAGCTTCCGGGACTATGTAGAAAGGCTGTGACAGCTGGCATCAACAATGTCAGCAAGACTCGCACCCTGGAGCACACCTACCAAAGCGTCGAGGAGGTGGCGTCTGCGCTCGATGTGGCTTCTCCGGACAAGAGAATCCCGCTTCTGGTACGCCAGTACTTCTCTGATATGACGCAAGTTTTCCAGGCAGTGGAGCACAGTCTAAAGACTGGTGGAGAGTTCATTTTCGACATCGGCGACTCCAAGTTCTATGGCGTTCATGTCCCTACGGATCGCCTACTTGTCCAGGTAGCTGAACACGTCGGATTCGAAGTTGTGTCTGACGAGGTAATTGCTCGTAGGTACTCACGCGATCGCAGCGAGCTTCGGCAGGTCGAAATCATTTTCCGAAAGGTCTGACTGTGAAGCGCTCCGACTTGGAAGCCGCGATCGACGACTTCCAATCATCGCTCCCCTACACTGAGGGCGCATATGCAAGCCGCTCTTGGGGGCACAAGCTGCATTCCCTTTGTTCTTATCAGGGAAAATTTAAGCCGGCGATGGCCCACTGGCTTGTGAAGTCGTTCTCACCAGAGGGCGGCAGAGTTCTGGATCCCCTCGGCGGAGTGGGAACCGTGCCGTTCGAGGCAGCCCTCCTGGGAAGAAGGGCGATCACGAACGACAAAAGTCCACTCGCGGCTACAGTCGGCGCAGCCAAGATGAGGCCGCCCACGCTCAATGAAGCACTAGAGCAGATTTCTCGACTGGAAAAGCAAATGCTGACAGTCGATCTCAGTACCGACGAAATCGCCGAAGCTGAATTCGGCCTCAATGCGTCAGTTTCTGCCTACTACCATCCCGAGACGCTTTTGGAAGTACTGAGAGCTCGCAAAGTATTCCTGAAGGAGGGAGTGCGAGGCGACGCTTTCATGTGGGCATCCCTATTGCACGTTCTTCACGGCAACAGGCCGTACGCCTTGTCGCGCACCTCCCATCCGATCACTCCATTCAACCCGACCGGCGAATACATCTACAAGTCGCTAATTGAGCGATTGCAAAATAGAGTGACTTCCGCCCTTGCTGTACCACTGCCGCCGGACTTCGTAAAAGGCGAAGCTCACCATGGCGACTTCAGGGAACTGCCCAATAAAATCGCGGATCCGGTCGACGCGATTATCACAAGCCCTCCATTCATTGGGATGCGTTTCGATCGACCCAATTGGTTGAGGATGTGGTTTTGCGGCTGGGGTGCAACGGACTTCCACACCAAGAGTCTAGATTTCCTTGAGCGGCAGCAAACGAAATCGACCAGCGTCTACGCCGAATTCTTCTCGACCTGCACCCAACTACTGGCACCCGGGGGTGTAATGGCGGTGCACATTGGAAGCGGCGGCCGGGGTGATCTTGTGGGAGATCTGCGGGCTTTGGGTAAAGAGTCCCTAGATTTCGTTGGGGAGTCGGTGGAAAACGTCGAGCAGGTCGCTAATCACGGCCTCAAGGACAAGGGCCTTACAAAGCACCACCATATGCTGTTTTTCCAACGAGCCTAGGCATGTCGAGAGTTAGCGGTGGGCCTCAACATGCCGGAGGCCCACCCGCTCCATGCACTACTGTTCTTCCATCATCCTTACTGCCGCAGCACGGTCAAGCAGATCCTCATAAATTTTCGGGCTCAGGCGCTGGAGCTGTTCGCTCAGTTTGATTTCAGGGTGAAGCTCCTGAACTTTTCGGGCTACGGAAAAGAAGGTTCTAGGTTCCCAAGTAATGGCATATTTGATTATGTCATCGGTGATCTTTTCGAGCTGCTCCATGTTCACGCGTTTCTGAACAAGCTCTCCATAAGGAAGTCCACAGATTTGCGAAAGCTCCCGGAGTTGCGAATCGCTATAGAAGTCTACCGGGAAGCGATCCTTCTTGTTGTTGTTGCATTCTGCACATAGACATGTCGCATGCTCATCGATCGGCCACAGATAGGCCAGCGGACGCGTATGGTCCAGTTGCACTTGACTGAGAGAAATACTCCTTTTACAGCTGAAGCAACGTCGATCGAACCTGTCCCAGACTTGAGACTTGAGTCCCTCGCCTGTCCGCTTTTTGATTTCTTGGAGGATGCTGGACTCACGCAGGAAAATCTTTCTTTCCCGCGTGATCACCGAAGACTCGTGTAGCTGATCTACCGTACGGGATGGGTTGAAATTGTCATTGATTCTCCATTTTTTACACGACCTGCACTCGTTCTGATGGCGGGTTCGCTTTGCGTTGTGCTTGTGAAAGGCCAGTGACCCCAACTTGCTCATGTTGACGGGTAGAAGGCGCCCGCAATAGGAGCACTTCTTCAGATGTAGCAAACTACCTTCTTCTGCTATGGCTGAAGCAGTCGAGGATTCCAAGTCCGCATTGAGCGCGATCGCATGATCAAGGTAGTACGTTTCGGGGGCTATAGACCTGCCGGCCTCCAAAATCTCCTCGTGCGTGACCCCATCAGGGATTGCGGCAGGGCCAATATCAAGCCCCCACACGTCTAGCGCATCTCCCCCAGTCCAGGAGAGCTCCAGAGAAATCGGCCCCTGACCATCTGCACTCAGCGCGAACCCGACTCGCGTGAAATCTGCGGATAGATCGAACACCCCGTCCTCGGAAACCTTGCCTCGACTGAGTCGCGCCGTGAGCTCCAGAGGAGTCTCAGCGGCAATGTAGGCACCGAAAGCCACGAGGGTACCGAATGCAGTGTCGGCGGCCGGTCCGTTAGTGAAGATGAGGCGATTGTTCCAGTTCGCCGCGGGGCAGACCCTGACACTCTGAACTTGATGAAGTTCCTGATAGTCCCTTGTGGATGCATACGCGTCGTCTCGGGTTTGCTTCGCAAGGCGTCTCATGGCGGCTGATCGTAGATCACTGTGTGGACCATCCGTGGACGAATCCAGTCGTCCGCCCGCCTCGTTCAGCTCTGACCTGCCAACCCGCGACTTCGCGAAGGGGTCCCCGCTGCTTACGGCTACGGTGCCGCCGGGTCGGCGGCCCAGGCCGGGGCTTCGGGTTCGGGGGCGGCCGACTTCGGGTGGGGTCGTCCGTGGGGGATTCCGGCCAGAGTTGGCGGCGGATGCGGTCGGCGTCTTCCCGGCGGTCGGCCGCCGCCAGCCAGAGCAACAGACGGTGTAGGAACGCCGAGCGCTCAGCGGACGGCTCAGCCAGACCGAGGCCGTCCAAGAGCTGTTCCATGCGGGCCACGGTGTCCAGGGGTTCGTCGTGGGGGTGGTCTCGGGGCAGGGTGTCCTCCGGCCGGGAGGTGGGGCCGGGGTGCGGCAGGCCTTCGACCAGGTGCCGGAACAGCTCCGCCACCTCGGTGTTGTTCGCTGCGGCGGAAAGCTGGGCGAGGGGGCCGAGGAGGTCCACGGCCCCCTCGATGTCATGGTCGTGGCGGGCGAGCCACCAGACGACCGCGCTGCCCGGGGTTTCCAAGATCTCGTCCGCGAGGTATCTCCGCTTGCTCCGCTCGTACTGGCGCTCCTGCTCCCACGTGTCCTCCTCCTTCCGGAGGCCCGCGAGCTTCCGCAACCGGTCGCGGTCCTCGGGAGCGAGGGTCAGCATCACATCCGTGACCATCACGACCAGCGTGGCCGTGTCGTCCAGGGTGTGGGTGCCCAGCTTTTCCTCCAGCGTGTACTGAACGGACCCGTAGCGCTCCGGGTGTTCGCGCCGCGTCAGCTCCTGCGTCCTCCTGAGCACGCTGGCTGCCGCCAGCCCGGCCCTGTTTCCGTGCGGTACGTCGCCCTCCGTTACGGCCGGCCGCCACGACACCGAGGCGGAGAAGAGGAAGTCGTAGTCGGGCAGCATGCTGGGCACGGCCACTCTGTCCAGGTACACCTCCTGGAACGGGGCCTCGGCCGACCGCTCCGGCGGGGCCGGTGCCGTGGCCCGGAATGCTTCCTCCTAGCGGGCACGGGAACGGTCACGAAGGCGGGCGCGTTCGACTCGCTTTATGAGGACGAGACCGACTGCGGCGGCGAGGGCCGCCCCGAGGAAACTCCAGAGGATGTAGGTGTTCACTGGGTGCCTCCTGACACCGATGGTGCGAAGACGTCGTCCGCCGCGAGGCCCTGGGCCGCGTCGATCTGCTGCCAGAGCCAGGTCGCCGTGGGCTGCCGTTCCGGTCGGTTCCTCGCCCAGTCACATGTGATCGCGTACAGCTGGTTGCTGTGGCGGTCGCTGCCGGAGACGGCGTTCACAAGAACGTCGAGCGCGGGCTCGCGCCGGGCGCCGGGGGCGGGCGTGAACGCGGTCAGCCAGGCCCGGGCCGGTGGCGACCAGTAGTCCGGTGTGCTGTGGTCCATGGCAGCGCGCCACACGCCGGTCAGTTCCCGCCATGGCAGGGGCGGAGGCGGATCGCTCTCCGCGAGGAGGCCGAGGAGCAGTTCGAGGTTGCCGAGTGCCCGGGGGCCGGCCTGGGCCGGTGCCGCGATCCGGCTGATCAGGAAACGACGCAGTCCCACGTCGGCACGTACGAGTTCGAACAGTGCGTCACGGGCGTCCGCGCCGTGACGGGCGAGGTGGTGGAGCCGGACGACTGCCTGGTGAGGGTGGGTCACGGACATCATGCCCCGGCAGACCCCGGTCAGGAGCCGGAAGAGGCCGCGTGGAAGTTCCGGCGCCGTGGCCCAGACGCGGATCTTCTGCCGGATCGCCCTGCCGTGGCGCTCGTCGCTGAGCCCCAGTTCCAGGGCGGCTGTCGCCTCCCCCAGTAGGGAGGGTTGGAGGTTCCCGGCCCATTGCTCGGCCACGTCCAGGAGGTCGTCGGGGCGGCCGGCCGCGAGGACCTGCTCGGTGAAGCGCGAAACGAGGTCAGCTCGGTCGTCCCGGGTGAGGTCGTCGAGAGTGATGGTCTGCTCGATCCAGTTGCAGAGCGCTCCTCGCAGGGCGGGGAAGCTCAGCCAGAAGTGCCGGCGGACCGCCGCGTCGTACTCCAGGTGCTCGAAGGCGATCAGCCCCTCCCGGTCCCTGCGGATGCCCAGTGACTTCAGCTGGTCGAGCAGGTCGCCGCCGGCCAGGCCGGGCGGGTCCTCGACGCTGTGTCCGAGTTCTTCCAGCAGTGCGTTACGGCTGTGGAAGACCGCGTCGGCCGAGGCGCCGTGCAGCATCGCGGCTGCCAGCAGCAGCCCGCGTTCCTCGGCGGTCTCAAGGGACGCGACCTGCTGCGCCGCCTCGGCCGCCCGGTCGGTGACGGCCGCCAGCGCCTCCTCGCACCACGCATCGAACTCCGTGCCGTGCCGGCCGCCGTCCCTGGCCCGCACGACCGTCTCGCAGAAGCGCGCCAGCTCTCGCATGGGGACGTCGGTGATGAACGCCGCCAGCGCTGGGGGGCGCAGTTGGTCCGCTTCGCAGTCGATTCCGGCCACGCGCAGGCCGAGGCGGACCACCGCAATGGGCAGGGGTCGCTCCAATCGGACGGTCAGGCAGCCGAACTGGGGGTCCAGGAGGTGGTCGAGTCCGGTCGGCAGCACGACGACGAGCCGGGCCTTGGCCTGCTCAACGGCGGCTCGGTGGTACGCGAGGGTCTCCTGGGCCTCGGGGTAGTAGTCATAGGCGGTGCCGGAGAGATCGAGGAGGAAGCGGTCGTGAGGGCCGGCGTCCAAGCGCCCTTCGGGTTTGTCCGCCGTCAGCTGCTCGAAGCGGCCCTTCTCCCCGGGGCCGGTGTCCGTCGCCTCGTGAAGGAGCATGGTCGCGGCGGCGCTCCGGCCGATGCCCGGCGGCCCCTGGAGCAGGACGACCGCTCCCGGTGCTTCGAGCCGGCCGGCCGCCTCCCCGTAATGGCCAGGGTGCACGAAGCGCCTCCGCAGTTCCGCGCGCCGGTCCCGCACGATGTGCAGGCCGTCCCGGCCTTGCCCGGGCGGCTGGAAGCCCACGTACACGTGCTGCGATCCGGAACCGTGGTGTGACGGGCCCGAGCCGCCCAAGACGAAGCTGTGGGAGTCTCCCGGCATCACTCTTCGTCCTTGCGGCGCCCGGCGCTGTCGGTGGTCTGGCGCATGCGGCCGGAGTTGTCGCCCGCCACGTAGTTCACCCCCATGCCGTCACCGGAGAAGGACGGGGCATTGTGCTGAGCCCCGGAACCGGTGTGCACCGGTCCGGTGGGCTCGTTGACGAACGTCCCGACGTTCCCGTTGACATTGCCGATGCCGCGCACATCGCCGGCCTGCATGCGGACGGAAGGGGCCCCGCCCTGCGCTGGTTCCGTGTCGGACGACGGCGGCGTCTTGTCCACAGCTGCCAGTTGGGGAACGAGGTCGGCGAGATCGTCGCCGAGTCGTGTCAGGTCGATTTCGGCGCACCGGTGGTCGAATCTGCGGTACTGGCGGTCTGCCAGTCCCTCCAAGTCGCGGGGCAGCGTGCTCCGGTCGAGCCGTGTCGCGCGGCCCACGAGGACCGGGATGACGTGGGCGCCGCTCTCGAAGCCTTCCAGGATCTCGCGCCGCGTCCAGTCCTCGGGGTCTTGGAGGGCAGGGCGGCCGTCTCGGGTGGTGGCGTCCGCCCACCGGGAGCCGATCACCACAAGCAGGACCCTGCAGCGGCGCACGGCCGTGAGCAGTTGCTGGGGAAACGCCTGTCCGGGGCGGATGGACTTTGCCGGCGCGAAAGACCCGGTCGGTTCCGAATCGGCCGGACCAATCGCGTTCGATGAGGGTCGCGGTCGCTTCCTCGTCTCCGGTGCGCTAATTGACGAAGATTTCGGGCATGACGGAATTCCTCTCCTGGCATCAAAGGTGCGGGGAAGGGTGCTCGGGCGGGTTGGCCCGTTTCAGATCCGGGCGGGTTTCAGGGCCCACGCCAAGGCAGGCTGGAGGTCGCGTACGGCGCGATTGACTCGAAAGCGTCCCAGCTCGTCGGCGAGGCGCCGGATGTCACTCCGTACGGTTGCCGACGGGGCGGCGACGCTGACGTCGAGCAGCTCCCGGGCAATGGCACAGGCGTGTTCGATCTCGCCGGCCGCGGCATGGGCGAGGGCCCGCCGGAATCCGTATCGCGTCCGAGTCCTCAGCGCGTTCGGGGGAATCCTGAGGAATTCCCGGTCCAGTACTTGAGCGGCTTCCCGCGGACTGCCGAGGTCATGCAGGCACCAGCCCGTGACCATGGCCGCCGGGTCGGCCAGGTTCGTCGTCCCGATGACTGGACCTGGTTCGGCCTCTTCAGCTGCTGAGACGAAACAGCGCCGGGCCCGCTCCAGGGCCCGCATACAGGCGAGTTCGTCACCGGCGAGGGCATGTCCCTGAGCTTCGCGCTGTGCGGCCAGACCTCTGATCCTGGGCGGCACAAGCCCGTTCGACTGCGCTTGGGCGGCGAGACCGACCGTGGCGACCGCGTCGCCGTCGTAGAACGTGACGAGCGCGCGCCGGACCAGGGCGTACGCGGCGAGGTGCCGGTCACCGCCCGCCTGGGCCAGCAGTACGGCGTCCGCCGTCCAGGAAAGCGCGGCCCGGGTGTTCCCTGCTTCCTGGGCCATCCAGCCGGCGAACTCGGCGAAGCGTGAGGCGAGGAGCAGCAGCGGCAGCCTGTTGTGGGGGGGGAGAGCCCCTGGAGACGAGTCCGACGACGGCCCGCGTCTGGGACTCCAGCAGGGGCAGCAGCAGGGCTGGGTCGGAGCATTGGCCGAGCGCACGCGACTGGTCGAGTTGCGCGACGAGTGCGTCCGGCAGGGCGGTCCCGGTCGGGGCCATCGCGCTTCCCGGCCTCTTGAGGGTCCTGCCGAGCAGCGAGGTGACGCCCGATTCGAGGATGTGCCGCCGGTCGAGCTCCCATTGGCGGGCACCCGGCTCTGGAGTGGCATCGGGGCCCGCGGCCGTATCCGGCCGCTGCCCCGGCGATAAGGGTTCGGCCAGTTTCCGCAGCGCGCCACCGGCTCGGAGGAATCGGTCGACACGGTGAATAAGTTCGGCCGACGGCTGTCCCCGCCGTTGTTCCACCTTTTTCGGGCGATGTTTCCATCGGAGCCAACTCCCAAAAGTCGTCCCGCTCTTGGAGATCGATTCAGAGGAGAGTGTGACACGCGCTCCGGAATTGCGGGCGCGATCCACGAGGTTTCCTGTTGCCAGAACTGAAGGCGACGTTCCGGCCGGGCGCCGGTCACCCTCTGTGCTCGTCCTGCGTTCGGGCCGCATTCCCGGGCGGAGTCTCCGGTGGTCTGTACGAGGGAGGTGGGGTGCGGTCTGTGGGTTTGGGGGGTGGGTGGGGGTGGGGGGTGTGCCTAGGGTGGACGGCGAGGCCGCAACGTGCCGTTGACCTGGTGCTTTGCGGGGAGAGCTCGCATGAGGATGGGGCGACGCGGATGCGTGATCTGGTGGAGACGGCGCGGCAGTGGGTGGCCGAGGGGCGGGCCGGGTATCTGGCGCGGCCCGTGACCGAGCAGGGGTTCGGGCCGCGGGATCCGGGTGGGGCCGTGCTCGTCGATGCTCGGGGGGAGTGCGCCGGCAGTCTTTACCAGGGCGTTTTCGATGCCGAGCTCGTTGCCGAGGCCGGGGCCATGGGGGCCGGGCAGACCGCGCGGGTGTGCGAGGTGTCCGTGCGCGGGGCCGAGGCCGAGGAGGCGGGGCTGACGTGCGGCGGGCAGGCCGAGGTGCTGCTGCAGCCGTTGAGCGCGATCCCGGGCGAGTGGTGGGAGCTGCTCGGGAGGGGCGTTGGGGTGGCCCTGGTGACCCGGCTGAACGAGGACGCCGATCAGGCCGTGAGCGAGGTGGTCCGGGCCGACGCCGCGGCCGAGGATGACGCCTCGCGGCGGGCCGGGGAGCTGCTGGCCACGCGGCGGGCCGGGCGGGACGCGCTCTACGGGGACTCCGGGCTGGTGCTGGTGGAGGCGTACCCGTCGGCTCCGTACGTGGTCATCGGCGGCGGGGGCGAGCTGGCCGGGCTCATCGAACGGCAGGCCCTGCTGCTGGGCTGGGAAGCCGTGCTGGTGGAGGGCGCGGAGGAGGCCCGGAAGGTGATCGGAGCGCGGCGGGACTCCGCGTGCGTGGTCATGCTGAGCCACGACGAGGCGTTCGACGTGCCGACGCTGCGGTTCGCGCTGGCCGAGCAAGTTCCGTACATCGGGGCGCTCGGGTCGCGGCGTACGACGACGCGCCGGCGGGAGGGCTTGCTCGCCGCCGGGGTGAGCGAGGCCCAACTGGTGCTGGTTCACGGGCCGATCGGGCTGGACCTGGGTGCGCGGACGCCGGCTGAGACGTCGCTGGCGATCTGCGCCGAGATCCTGAGCGTGCTCGGGGCGCGCACCGGCGCGGGTGCGCTGCGGGATGCCGAGGGGCCCATAAACAGCTGACGCGCGGCACCAGGGGGGTGCCCGTGTGCGGGCCCGTGTGCGTGGCCGCGTGTGGGCGGTGGGTGATCTTGGGTGGGGGCCTCGCGGCATCACCGGGTAGCGCATATCGGAGTGAAGTGCGGGAAAATGGTCGGTATGGACACGATCCTGAGCGTGGATGCGATCGTCACCGACATCGCGTGGTTCCTGGTCGTCGGCCTGGCCGTCGTCGGCCTGCTGCTCGGCGGGTTCAAGCTGGGCCAGCGGGTCCGGGCCAAGGAGCCGCCACCCCCGGCGGCCGACGAACAGCCGCACCTGCCCAATGGTGGGGCGGTCTACGAGGTCCGCGAGGAGCGGGACCCCGTGGAGATCCCCGAGGGCGGGCTGCGGCCGCATGAGATGCAGGGCTACGGGAACTTCGGCTCCACCACCTCCAGCCATCCGGAAGACGTCCGCAAGGAACGCGAGTCCGGGTTCAAGCGCCCCGAGGGGCCGGGCCCGCACCCGCAGCCCGGGGCTCCCCCGGACGCCGGGCGGGGCGCCCACGCCTGATGCGCCACTCCCCCCTCTGACCCGCGCCTCCCTCGCGGGTCAGAGGTCTGTTCGCAGCCGGAGCACCTCCGGGGGCGGGTGGCGGGTCGAGGTGTGGCGGACTTCGGCCGTGAGGGGCGGGTCGAGGGGGTGGAAGGGGACCTCGCCGACGCCGATCGCCGTGATGGTGGGCCAGGGGCCGCGAGGGTGCGTGCGGGAGGCCAGTTCCGCCGCCAGGGCGGCGCGGAGGGCCGAGGTCAGGGGGCTGGAGACGAGGGGGGTCTCGTCGCCCACGGGGAGGACCAGCACCAGGGCCTGCGGGCGGCGCGGAGTGCCCGTGTAGCCGACCACGGCCGCGTCGCGGACGTCCGTGTGCCGCAGCTTCTGCCAGCCGCGCCGGCCGGCCGGGTAGGGCTGGTCCAGGCGTTTGACGACCAGGCCCTCGATACCGCTGGCCGGGAGGGTCTCGTACCAGGTGGCGGCCAGCTCCGGGTCCGTGGTCATGGGGACCGGCTGGAGGGGCGGGCCGAGGGGGAGCAGGAGGTCCACGAGGAGCGCGCGGCGGCGTTCGTAGGGGCGGGGGCGCAGGTCGAGGCCGGCCAGTTCGAGGACGTCGAAGGCCGCGTACGAGGCCGGCAGGCTCTGCGCGAGGACGGCCGCCCGGGCGGCGGTGGCCGCCGCGCGCCGCTGGACGAGGGCGAAGTCCGTACGGCCCGCGTGCCAGACCACCACCTCGCCGTCCAGGACCGTCCCGGCGGGGAGTTGGCGGGCGGCCGCGGCCAGGTCGGGGAAGGCGCTGGTCACGATGCGGCCCGAGCGGGCCTGGAGCGCCACGCCGTCCTCCGTGCGCAGGACGAGGAGGCGGTGGCCGTCGAACTTCGGCTCGTACGCCAGACCCGCCCCGCGCGGCAGGGTCCGTACGGCCGCCGCCAGCGCGACGCGGATCACGGCAGTCGCCCCGCCAGGCCGGGGTCGGTCAGGGGGGCGAAGAGGTCGCCGTGGCGGGCCAGGCGCGGCGGGATGTCGTCGGCCAGGAAGACCAGGTCGTCGGGGGTCCGGCAGGCCTCGACCTCCTCCCAGGAGACGGGCGCGGACACGGTCGGCCGGGCTCTGGCGCGCAGGGTGTAGGGGGCCGCGGTGGTCTTGGCGGCGGCGTTCTGGCTGTGGTCGACGAAGACCTTCCCGGGGCGCAGGGCCTTGGCCATGCGGTGCACGACGAGGTCGGGGAGGGCGCGCTCCGCTTCCTGGGCGAGGAGTTTGGCGTACGAGGAGACCTGCGCGGACGGGGTCGGCTCCAGGGGGGTGGAGACGTGCAGGCCCTTGGAACCGGAGGTCTTGGCATAGGCGCGCAGGCCGTCGGCGGCCAGGCGGTCGCGCAGCCAGAGGGCGGCTGCGCAGCATTCGACGACGGTGGCGGGCGGGCCCGGGTCCAGGTCGAGGATCAGGCGGTCCGCGACGGCGGGGCTGCCGGCCGGCCACTGGGGGGTGTGGAACTCGACGACCAGGTTGGCGGCCCACATGAGGGAGGGCATGTCCGAGACGACCACCTGTTCGGCGGTGGGCTCGTCGGAGCGCGGCACCGGGGCGGTCTTCACCCAGTCGGGCGTGCCGGGCGGAGGGTTCTTGGTGAAGAAGATCTGGCCTTCCGGGCCGTCCGGATAGCGGAGGAAGGACACCGGGCGGTTGTGGACGTGGGCGAGGAAGGTCTGCGAGATGGAGGCGTAGTAGTGCAGCACCTCGCCCTTGGTGAAGCCGGTCTCGGGATAGATGACCTTGTCGAGATTGCTGAGCGCGATGCGACGGCCCTCCACCAATGTGATCGGCGTCATACGATGAGACTGCCACGAAACAGGAGGAAGCGGGCGAGCGATGCGATCCATATGGAACGGGGCGATTTCCTTCGGCTTGGTCAGCATCCCGATCAAGCTCGTGAACGCCACCGAGAGCCACTCGATCTCCTTCCGACAGATCCACCTGAGCGACGGTGGGCGCGTGCGCTACCGCAAGGTGTGCGAGCTCGACGGGGAGGAAGTGCCGACTGAGGAGATCGGCAAGGGTTACGAGGAGGCCGACGGGTCGATCGTCCCGATCACGGAGGAGGACTTGGCGCGGTTGCCGCTCGCCACCGCCAAGACCATCGAGATCATGTCGTTCGTGCCGGCGGAGGAGATCGATCCGCTGCAGATGGACGCGGCGTACTACCTGGCGGCGAACGGGGCGACGGCGGCGAAGCCGTACACGCTGCTGCGGGAGGCGCTGAAGCGGAGCCGGAAGGTCGCGATCGCCAAGTACGCGCTGCGGGGGCGGGAACGGCTGGGGATGCTGCGGGTGGTGGGCGATGTGATCGCCATGCACGGGCTGTTGTGGCCGGACGAGATCCGGGCGCCGGAGGGGGTGGCGCCGGAGGCGTCGGTGTCGGTGCGGGAGGCCGAACTGGATTTGGCGGATGCGTTGATGGCCACGCTGGGGGAGGTCGAGCTCGGCTCGCTGAAGGACGAGTACCGGGAGGCCGTCGAGGAGATGATCGCGGCCAAGGCGGGCGGGGCGTTCGAGCCGTCGGAGGCGGTGGTGGAACCGGCCGGCGGGCAGGTGATCGACCTGATGGCGGCGCTGGAGAAGAGCGTGCGGGCGGCGAAGGCGTCTCGGGGGGAGGGCGGGGGCTCTCCCGAGGGGGAGGCGGCGGAGGTCACTCCGATCCGGCGGAAGCGGGCGGGTGCGGCTGCGGCTGCGGCTGCGGCTGCGCCGAAGGCGGTTGGGGGGAAGAAGTCGACTGCGGCTTCGGCCAAGAAGACGGCGGCGGCGAAGAAGTCGACCGCAGCGACGGGTACGGGTACGGGCAAGGCCGCGGCCAAGTCGACTGCCGCCAAGTCGACTTCGGGCACGGCGTCAGCCAAGAAGACGGCTGCGGCCGCGAAGAAGACGGCTACGCCGCGGAAGCGGACCTCCGCCTGAGCCCGGGGGCGCGGCGGGCGGGGTAGGCCTGCGGCGCCTTCCCCCACCCCGCCCCTTCCCGTAACTGGGGCTCCGCCCCAGACCCCGCTCCTCAAACGCCGGAGGGGCTGGGGTTAGCCGGGCGGGACCGGACGGGGACGGGTGGGCGGTGGGGCGTCCCCACAGGGCGTCGAACACGACCACCCTCGGCCCTCCGGCCCCTGGAAACGTCCGGCCCCGGCTGGAACGCCCTAGCCGGCCAGCCAGGTTCCGGCGTCGCGGGCCAGGGCGTACAGGGCTTCCACGTCCGGGGGTTTGAGGGTGGTCGGGGCGCCCTTGAGGGTGGCGGGGGCGGTCAGGGGTTGGAGGATCTGGAGGTCTCGGACCGTGGGGGCCACGTCGATGCGGGAGGCCTCCACCACCGCCAGGGCCGGGGTCACCTGGGCCGCCAGGGCTCGGGTGGCGCGGGCCGCCGCGCGGCGGGTCCAGCGGGGGTCCGGGCGGGGTTCCGCACGGCCCACCGTGAGGAGGAGGTCGCCGACCGCCGCGCGCTGGCGGCGGCCCGGCGCGGTGCGGACGCAGAAGACGCCCGCCGGGCCGATGAGGAGGTGGTCGATACGGCCCAGGCCGGGGAGCGGGACGCAGTGCAGGGTCCGCCAGCCGTCCGGTTCCAGGGCCTCCAGTACGTCGCCCATCCGCTGCTGGGCCGCCAGGTCCTGGCGGAGGCGGTGCCGGGCCCTGGTGCCCGCCGGGCCGTGTTCCAGCTCGCCCAGCAGGGTCTCCCCCGGGCGGTTCGGGGCGAGGTCCGCGTCCGGCGGGAGGGCGAGCCTCCGCAGGTCGGCCGCCGTGGGGACCGGGGGCGGGCCTATGGAGACCGTGCCGCTCAGGTAGGGGCGGAGGGCCGCGAGGATCGCCTCCCGCTGGTCGTCCGCCAGGACGCTGATGCGGTTCGCCTGGCGGTCGTACCAGGCCACCGCCTGCCCGTCGGGCAAGTTGACGTACAGTCTCCCGCGGCCGGCCCGGCCGACCGATGGCAGTACCTTGAGTGGCGACATCGCCCTCACCCCCCGGCGTCCATGGGAGCAGCCCCCGCGGCGCACGGCAATCCCCCGGATGTGTCTGTGTAACGACTCCGACGGAACCTTGCGACTCCGCTGTTACAAGAACGGGGCTCCGCCGCAACGGCCGGCCCTTAGGTTTGTCCCGCCTGGAGATGCCAGGCCCTGACCCTGACCAGCACCGAAGGACTCCCGTGAGCACCGTCCGCCGCCGCACTCTCGTTCGCGCCGCCGCCGTGACCGCATGCGCCGGAAGTCTGCTGGCACTGCCCACGGCCGCCGCGCTCGCCGAAGGGGTCCCCGCGGCCTCCTCCGCGCACTCCGCCGCCCCGCAGCGCACCCTCGTCAAGACCCTGGCCCTCGCGGACGGGGTGTCCACGGCGAAGGTCTACCGGGTCGCGAAGGACGCCTACCAGGCCGACATCCTGGCCGCCGACGGCCGCCGGGCCACCACCCTGACCAGCCGCGACGGCGTCACCGGTGTCGGCGGTGCCGGGGAGCTGCACGCCTCGCTGGCCTCCGACGGGCGGCTGACCTCCTGGGTCGGCGACGCCCCCGCGCAGGGCGGCCACGCCGTCGCGTACAAGACCGGGACCCGTACCGGGCAGGTCGTCCCCGTGGCGGCGGCCGCCGCGAAGACGGAGCCCGAGAGCACCGGGTCCGCCGACGCGCGGCGGCTGGGCACCCTGGCAGACGGGCCGGGTGAGGGCGTGCTGCTGCTCGCCGCCGGCGGCGGGATCGCGGCCGTCGGCGCCGCCGGGCTGGGCTTCGCGATGCTGCGCCGCGGGCGTACGGACGGCTGACATACGGGCGGCGGACGGGCTACGGATCACTGACGGACGTAACCGCCGTGCGCAAAAAGGGTGTAGCTCCGCATAAGGTTGACGCGACCGGCTGGCGTGGCGCGGGCAGGAGGGCGCGGAGTTCTGTGAACAGCTTTCCACTGCGTGCGGCCGCCGTCGCCTGCGCCCTGGGCGCGCTCGCGCTGCTCCCCCTGCTGGCGGGCTGCGGCGACACGGGCGGGCTGTCCGCGGCCGGAGCCACGCCGACCGCGCACGGGCCCGTACACCTGTGGCCGGAGCGCAAGGGCGCGTCCGTACCGCCCGCCGATCCCGGTGGCGCCCCGCCCGAGTACGTCAAGGGGATCCCGCCGGTCAAGGACCAGGACGTGCACGCCGTCGACCCGCTGGCCCTCGTCCAGGCTGAGCTTCGGGCCCGCCCGTACGCGGACGTCGGCCCCGACGGGATGCCCCGGCAGACGGCCGCCGCGATCCTCGCGTGCCCGCAGGACGGGGAGGACGGCCAGGGCGACACGGAATGCCCGGTGCTGAAGCCGTACTACCGGGACCTCACGGGCAACGGCAAGGACGAGCTGATCATCGGCATCGAGCTCGGCACCGGCCCGGACGCCCCCGAGAGGGAGATGTCCGTACGGGTGTACACGGCGGACCCCGACGGACGGCTCAACCGGATCATGGCGACCACGCAGAGCGTGATCACGGTGGAACTGGCCGGGCGGGACGTGGTCCTGCGCGTGCCCAGCGGGAACAACGGCTACGAGCTGATCACCGCCTGGTCCTGGGACGAGAAGCAGCTCACGATGCTGCCGACGCGCGAGCAGATCGTACGGGTCCCGGTGAATCCGCAGGCCCCGAGCGGCAAGCCGCGCTCCCCCCGTCCCGCGGGCCCCGGCTCGGGTGCCGGTACCGGTCCCGGCACCGGCTCGCCGTGAAGGTCCGGCTGCCCGCCTGGACGGCCACGCTGACCTGGAAGGCGGCGTGCTTCATCGTCGTGATGTGCTGCACGCTGGCGGCCCTGCTGGGCGCCCTCGTGCACGTGGAGGTGACCCGGCAGACGGTCGCCACGGCCCGGGAGAAGGCGCTCGGCAAACTGCACGACGTCTCGCGCGCCTACGAGGCCGGCGAGGCCCTGCCGCCCGGTTCCGGGCTGGACCCCGCGGGGCTGCCGCCGAAGCTGCGGAACCTGGCCGTCGCAGGACGCCGGGGCACGATGGTCGCGAACCGCGACGGCCGCCCGACGATGTGGGCGGCGGCCCCGGCGGACGGACGGGCGCTGGCCACCGCCATCGACTACGAACAGAGCGCGCGCACGATCAACGGGCTGGACAACGCGATCATCGGCTCATCGGTGCTCGCGATCGGCGGAACCCTGCTGGTCGGCGCCTTCGCGGTGACCCGGGTGACGCGGCGGCTGCACCAGACGGCGACCGTGGCCCGCCGGATCACCCAGGGCGACCTCGACGCCCGGGTGGGCGACCCGCGCACCGAGGACCCCTCGCGGCACCAGGACGAGGTGTCGACCGTCGCCGGGGCGCTGGACACGATGGCGGGGAGCCTGCAGACGAAGCTGGAGAGCGAGCGGCGTTTCACGGCGGACGTGGCGCACGAGCTGCGGACCCCGCTGACGGGTCTGCAGGCGGCGTCGGAGCTGCTGCCGGACGGCCGGCCGACGGAGCTGGTACGCGAGCGCGTGCGCACGATGCGCCAGCTGACGGAGGACCTCCTGGAGATCTCCCGGCTGGACTCGGGCAGCGAGGTGGTGGAGACCGACCTGCACCAGCTGGGCCGGCTGGCACGGCGCGTGGTCCGGGCGTCGGGGACGGACACGGAGGTGGTCGTGGTCCGGGACGCGCACGTCGAGACCGACCGGCGGCGGCTGGAGCGGGTGCTGGGCAACCTGGTGGCCAACGCGCACAGGCACGGGCGGCCGCCGGTGGTCCTGACGGTGGACGGGCCGGTGGTGACCGTACGGGACCACGGGGACGGGTTCCCCGACTACCTGATGGAGCACGGGCCGCAGCGCTTCCGGAGCGGCGGGGGCAAGGGGCACGGGCTGGGGCTGACGATCGCGGTGGGCCAGGCCGAGGCGATTGGCGCGCGGCTGTCGTTCGTGCGGGCGGAGGGCGGTGGCGCGCGTGCGGTGCTCACGCTGCCGGATGCGGGTGGCTTGGCGGAGTAGGGCCCCGCGCCTCAAACGCCGGCGGGGCTGAGGTCTGCCGGTTCCGACGGGGTCGGGTGTGTGTCGGGGCGTCCCCGCAGGGCGTCGAACACAACCACGCTCGGCCCTCCGACCCCTGGAAACGTTCGACGCCCGAGGAGACGCGCCGGCGCGCGCCCGGCCCCGGCGGGGCCCCCGTCTCGTGCGGGCCGCTGCGCGGGGCCTTCCCCCACCCCGCCCCTTCCCGAAACTGGGGCTCCGCCCCAGACCCCGGTCCTCAAACGCCGGACGGGCTGAAAGGGCGCCTCAAACGCCGGCGGGGCTGGGTGGGGGCGCCTCGAACGCCGCCGGGGCTGGGTGGCGGCGCTCAGCCCCGCGGCTGCTTCGTCCACGGCCAACGGGGCTTCGGCTTCACGCCCGTCGGGCGGTAGGCGTACTTCCAGCCCTTCTGGAGGCCCAGCCGCTTGGAGTAGCCCGACGGGACCCGCTCGTACAGCAGCACCGTCGGCGGGCCGTCCGGGTTCGGGACCGGGATCTCGTACCACTTCGGCGGGTGGCCGGTGGGGCCCAGCAGGATCGGGAGGACCCGGCCGTCCATCGGGCCGCCCTCGAAGGGGGTCGGTTGGCTTCTCACGCCACCAGTGTCACAGGAGGTGGGCGGCCTCGGAGACCACCGGGATGACCCGCCGGGCCAGGACGCCGACCGGGCCGTCGGCGGATTCGAGGGCGAGGGCGGCCCGCGCGGCGGCCGCCGTTTCGGGGTCGGTGGCCGCGGTGGCCGTCAGGAGGGCGACGAACTGGTCGACCAGCCAGTCCCGCAGCGACTCGACCTCGGGCTGCTTGCCCTCGTCGATCCAGATGAGGGAGGCCGCCTCGACGGCCGTGATCCACGTACGGACCATCATCCGCAGCCGGGGCCCGGGGGTGGGAACGGAGAGGTGGACGAGGATCTGCTCGGCCGCCGCCCGGCGGATGCCGTCGACCGTGGCCGTCGTACGGGAGGTGGAGACGACGCTTCCGCCCTGGAGAAGGGCCGCGAAGCCGGCGTCGTGTTCGTCGACGAAGGCGAGGTAGCGGTCCAGGGCCCGGGAGAGCCGCTGGGTGAGGGGGCCTTGCTGCGGTTCGGCGAAGCAGAGTTCGAGTATGTCGGCCGCCGAGCGCAGGGCGGCCTCGTACAGCTGCTGCTTGCCGCCCGGGAAGTAGCGGTAGACGAGCGGGCGCGAGACGCCCGCGGCCTCGGCGACGTCGTCGAGCGAGACCTCCTCCGGCGCCCGGTGCGCGAACAGCGAGAGGGCGGCGTCGAGGAGTTGGGCTCGCCGCTCCTCGACGCTCAGCCTGCGGTAGGCGCGTTCGGTCCGTACGGTCGTCATGCCCGCAGGGTAGACGACGCCCCGGAGGACCGGTCTTACGCGAGGAGGCCCGAGCTCTTCCACAGCCGGCGGCCGACCCCGCGCATGACGCCGATGTCGTCGAGGAAGTCGGTGAGCCGCTTGGCTCCGGTCTGCATGACCTCGCGGCGGTGGCCGCTCGCCCTGACCTGGGCGACGGCTTCGCGCCGGTCGAGGCCGATGTTGTCGTAGACGGCCGGGTTCACGAAGGCCACCGAGAACACGCGGGCGGCCTCGCCGCAGCTGACCCGGGTGAGTTCCCGCTCCCAGCGCGGGGCGGTCAGCATCTGGCGGCGCAGTTCCTCGCGGGCGTAGCGGACGTGCCGGGCCTCTTCGATGACGTGGATCCGGGTGACTCCGCGCACGAGGGGCTGGACGCGCTCGTCCGGGAAGGTCAGGCGCTGCATCCAGTCGAGGATCTCCTCGCCGAGGAGGGTGCAGGCGAAGGAGCCGGGGGTGGTGGAGACCGTCTTCAGGATCCGGGCGAGGTTGTGGTTGAGGCGGGTGACCGGGTACTCGGGGGCGCCGCCCTTCTGGATCATGCGGGCGAACATCATCGAGTGGCGGCACTCGTCGGCGATCTCGGTGAGCGCGTAGCGGACGTGGTTGCTGGTCAGGGACTTGTCGTAGATGTGCCGGACCAGCAGCTGCATGAGGATGATCTCGAACCAGATGCCGAGCGAGCCGAGCGCCGCCGCCTCGTGGCGGGAGAGGTCGATGCGCTGCTCCTCCCCCATCTTCTTCCAGAGCGGGGTGTCGTAGAGGGAGAGCAGCTCGGGCGGCCAGTAGTACTTGCCCTCGATCGTGGGGGCGTCCCAGTCGAGTTCCTTGTCGGGGTCGAAGGAGTGCTTCGCCGAGGATTCGAGCAGCCGCTCGGCGATCTGTTCGCGGTCCTTGAGCAGGCCGAGGGCGTCCCTCAGCTCGGCTCGGTGGGTCACCGTCGTCATGGCTTCGGACACCTCATGGTTGGGTTACCGGCGGTCACCGCTTATGAGACTGCCTGTCAGCAAGACCGTCAATCCCTCGCGCGCGACTTGTTGACCGCGCGTCTACCAACGTGTGACGCTGCCAACTGTCCAGTCCTGCAAGCCAGTAGGTGACAAGGGGGCGTCAGTGTCGACGCACGAGCTCTACACCAAGGACCCGGGCGAGGGCGTGTGGCAGGTCCCCTCCTCCGGCTCGGCCCGCTTCAGCTGGGAGTACGACGGGGGCCGCGAACGCCTCCTCGCGCTCTACCAGAAGGGCAAGGACAAGCAGTGGGACGGCGCCAAGCGCATCGACTGGGACATCGAGGTGGACCCGTACGATCCGCTGGGCACCCCGGACGAGGTGCTGACCCTGTACGGGACCCGGCACTGGGCCAAGCTCACCGAGAAGGACAAGGGCGAGCTGCGCCGGCACTACGCCGCCTGGAACTTCAGCCAGTTCCTGCACGGCGAGCAGGGCGCGATGGTGTGCGCGGCACGCATCGTGGAGTCGGTGCCGGACCTGGACGCGAAGTTCTACTCGGCCACCCAGACCATGGACGAGGCCCGGCACGCCGAGATCTTCGGGCGCTTCCTGCACGAGAAGGTCGGGATGCTGTACCCGATCAACGACAGCCTCCAGGGGCTGCTCGGCGACACCCTGCGCGACTCCCGCTGGGACATGCCGTACCTGGGCATGCAGGTGCTCATCGAGGGGCTGGCGCTGGCCGCGTTCGGCATGATCCGCGACACGACGGACAAGCCGCTGCCGAAGCAGATCCTGGCGTACGTGATGCAGGACGAGGCCCGCCACGTGGCCTTCGGGCGGATGGCGCTGCGGGACTACTACAAGCAGCTGACGGACGCCGAACTGCGCGAGCGCGAGGAGTTCGTGATCGAGGGCTGCTACCTGATGCGGGACCGGCTGCGCGGGGTGGAGGTGCTGGAGAACTTCGGCATCCCGAGGAAGGAGGCCGAGGAGTACAGCGAGCAGTCCGAGTTCCTGCACCTGTTCCGCAAGCTGCTCTTCAGCCGGATCGTGCCGTGCGTGAAGGACATCGGGCTGTGGGGCGAGCGGCTGCAGAAGGCTTACCTGGACATGGGCGTCTTCGAGATGGGCGATTCGAACCTCGACCTGCTGATGAGCCAGGACGAGGAGATCGCCGAGGCCCTCGACCGCGAGCGGTTCGCGGCCGAGGAGTCGGAGCGGGTGGCGGAGGTACGGGAGGCCATCGCGGAGGGGGCCGACGCCGGCTAGTGCTGTGGCCGCGCAGCCCGTACCCCCGCGCCACCGGGGCCGGGTGTGCGGCGGGGCGCCCCCGCAGGGCGTCGAACACAACCACGCTCGGCCCTCCGGCCCCTGGAAACGTTCGACGCCCGAGGAGGTGCCCCGCCGCGCGCCCGGCCCCGGCGGCCCCTGCCCCTCGGGGCGCGGGGGTGGGCCGCTGCGCGGAGCTGCTCCCCGCCCCGCCCTTCCACCGTTCCCCGGGCTCCGCCCGGACCCTCCCCCAGACTCCGTCCGGGGGTACCCCCGTCCTCAAACGCCGGACGGGCTGAATGGTGCGGCCCAGCGGCCGGCGCTACGGCGCGATCGGGAGCTGGCGCTTGTGCTCGGTGAGCCGGTAGCGGCGGGCGATGATCTCGAAGGCGCGCCCGTCCACCGGCTTGCCCTCCAGGAAGTCGTCGATGTCGTCGTACGTGACGCCCAGCGCGTCCTCGTCGGCCTTGCCCGGGTCGAGGGTCTCCAGGTCGGCCGTCGGGACCTTCCACACCAGCTCGGCGGGGGCGCCCAGGGCGTCCGCGACGGCGCGCACCCGGCGCTTGGTCAGGCCGGTCAGCGGGACGAGGTCGGCGGCGCCGTCGCCGAACTTGGTGAAGAAGCCGGAGACCGCCTCGGCGGCGTGGTCGGTGCCGACGACCAGGCCGTCGTGCGCGCCGGCCACCGCGTACTGCGCGATCATGCGCTGGCGGGCCTTGATGTTGCCCTGGACGAAGTCCTGGTGGTGCGCGTCCCGGAAGGTCACCCCGGCGGCGAGCGAGGCCGCGAGGGCGGCGTCGCTCGCCGGCTTCACGTCGACGGTGAGGACCTGGTCGGCGCGGATGAAGGAGAGGGCGAGCTGCGCGTCCTTCTCGTCCGCCTGGACCCCGTACGGCAGGCGCATCGCGTAGAAGGCGGCCTCGTGCCCGGCCGCGCGGGCCCGCTCCACCGCGAGCTGGCAGAGCCGCCCGGCGGTGGTGGAGTCGACGCCGCCGCTGATGCCGAGGACGAGGGAGCGCAGGCCGGTCGAGGTGAGCCGCTCGGTGAGGAAGGCCACCCGGCGCTCGATCTCGCGCTCCGCGTCGAAGATCTCGCTCACCAGGAGGTCCCGGGCGATCTCCTGCTGCAGTGCGGTGGACGCGGGGGACGCGGGCTCGCTCACGGCTGCTCCTCGGGGTCGTGCGCGGGGTCATGCGCGCGGGGTTATTGCGGCTGGCCGCCTCCGAAACCCTAGTCGACGGCCCGGGGGCCGGTCCCCGGGAGGAGGTGCCGATGCCGACGTACGGGGCGGTTCCGACGGGGACGGCTGTGCGGTGGGGCGTCCCCGCAGGGCGTCGAACGCAACCACGCTCGGCCCTCCGACCCCTGGAAACGTTCGACGCCCGGGGAGACGCCCCGGCGCGCGCCCGGCCCCGTCCGGGCCGGCCCGGCCCACTCCCCGGCGCCCGCGGGCGGCCACCCGCATTCTCAGCGGGCGGACAGCGCCGCCTCCATCACCGCCCGCGCGATCGGGGCGGCGGCCAGGTTGCCGCTGATCTCGCCGCGGTCCGCCGACGCGTCCTCGACCACCACCGCCACCGCGACCGCCGGCAGCGGCGCGCCCTCGGCCTTCGCCCAGGAGATGAACCACGCGTACGGGGTTCCCGCGTTGCCGACGCCGTGCTGCGCGGTGCCGGTCTTGCCGCCGACGACCGCGCCCGGGATCGCCGCGTTCCGGCCCGTGCCGTCCTCCACCACCTTCACCATCAGCTGCTGCAGCCGCATGGCGGTCGCCGGGTTCATGGCCCGGCCCAGGCTGCGCGACCCGCCGCGGCGGACCTGGTCCCCGTCGTCCTGCGTGGTCCGCTCCACCAGGTACGGGGAGTTCAGCTCGCCGCCGTTGGCGACGGCCGCCGCCACCATCGCCATCTGCAGTGGGGTGGCCTTGGTGTTGAACTGCCCGATGGAGGAGAGGGCGAGCTGGTCCTGGCTCATGTCGGTGTCGAAGTTCGAACGCGAGACCCAGGAGGGCACGCGCAGCCCGTCGTCGTTGAAGCCGAACCGTTCCGCCGCCTCCACCATCCCGCGCAGACCGACTCGCACGCCGATCTTCGCCATCACCGTGTTGCAGGACCACTGCACGGCGTCCGCCATCGAGGCGTCCTGGCAGCCCGTGCCCGCGTTCGGGAGGAGGGTGCTGGTGCCGGGGAGGGGGTACGGGTCGGGGGTCTCGGTCGGGGCGTCGACGTCCGTGACGACGCCCGCGTCGAGGGCGGCGGCCGCCGTCACGATCTTGAAGGTGGAGCCGGGAGGGTACGTCTCGCGCAGCGCCCGGTTGAGCATCGGCTTGGCGGGGTCCGCGTTCAGCCGCGTCCAGGCGTCCTTGACCCGGGCGCCCGTACCGGAGAGCAGGGCCGGGTCGTACGAGGGGCTGCTGACCAGCGCGAGGATCTTCCCCGTGGCCGGCTCGACGGCCGCGACGGCGCCGCGCTTGCCCGCGAGCCCCGTGTACGCGGCCAGCTGCATGGAGGCGCGGATCGTGGTGAGCGCGTTCCCCCCGGCGGGGCGGCCGCGCGAGAGGTCGTACCAGAGGGGGAAGGCGGAGAGCCCGGAGTCGGTGCCCGAGAGGATCCCGTCCTCGGCGCGCTCCACGAAGCTGGTCCCGTACGTCTGGGAGGAGAAGCCGGTGACAGGGGCGTAGAGCGGGCCGTTCTTGTACGTGCGCTCGTAGCGGAGGAGTTGGCCGCTGTCGCGGGAGCCGGTGATCGGGCGGCCGTCGACGAGGATGTCGCCGCGGGGCTCGGCGTAGCGCTCGATGACGGGGCGCTTGTTGGCCGGGTTCGCGCCGTAGGCGGCGGATTCCCAGACCTGGACGCGGGCGACGTTGACCAGCAGGGCGACGAGCAGGGCCGCGCAGAAGTAGGCGCACCAGCGGATGTAGCGGATCACTGGGCTGTTGCCTCCTGTGCCGGGCGCGGTCTGCGGGTGTAGCGGATCACGGGGCCGTCTCCTGCGCCGGGGCGCCGTCCGCGGACGTAGCGGATCACTGGGCCGTCTCCTGCGCCGGGCGCGGTCGGCGGGTGTAGCGGATCACTGGGCCGTCTCCTGCGCCGGGCGCGGTCGGCGGGTGTAGCGGATCACTGGGCCGTCTCCTGCGCCGGGCGCGGTCGGCGGGCGCTGTCGCTCAGGCGGATCAGCAGGGCCACGATGATCCAGTTGGTGACCACCGAGGAGCCGCCCTGGGCGAGGAAGGGCATGGCCATGCCGGTCAGCGGGATCAGCCCGGTGACGCCGCCGGCGATGACGAAGACCTGGAGCGCGACGATCGAGGAGAGCCCGGTGGCGAGCAGCCGGCCGAAGGGGTCGCGCAGCGCGAGCCCGGCGCGGAAGCCGCGGGCGACGAGGAGTCCGTAGAGGAGCAGGATCGCGGCGAGGCCGACGAGGCCGAGCTCCTCGCCGGCGGTGGCGAGGATGAAGTCCGATTTGGCCGCGAAGCCGATGAGGAAGGACTGCCCGTGGCCGAGGCCCGCTCCGAGCAGGCCGCCGGCGCCGAAGGCGAAGAGGGACTGTGCGAGCTGGCCGGGCCCCTCGCCGCGGTCGATGGAGGCGAAAGGATTCAGCCAGTCGTCGACGCGGCTGTTCACGTGCGGCTCGAAGGTCCCGACGGCGTACGCGCCGAGGCCGGCGAGGAGCAGGCCGATGGCGATCCAGCCGATCCTGCCGGTGGCGGTGAACAGCATGATCACGAAGAGGCCGAAGAAGAGGAGGGACGTGCCGAGGTCGCGTTCCAGGACGAGTACGCCGACGCTCAGCAGCCAGATCGCGAGGATCGGGCCGAGGACGCGGCCGGGGAGCAGCCGCAGCTTCCAGAAGAGGCGGCGGCCGGTGAGGGCGAGGGCGGTGCGGTTCGCGGCGAGGTACGCGGCGAAGAACACGGCGAGCAGGATCTTGGCGAACTCCCCCGGCTGGAAGGAGAGTCCGGCGAAGCGGATCCAGATGTGCGCGCCGTTGACCGCCGGGAAGAAGACCGGGACGAGCATCAGGGCGAGGGCGGCGGCGACGGAGAGGTACGCGTAGCGCTGGAGCACGCGGTGGTCGCGGAGCAGTGTGATGACGAGGATGAAGAGGGTCATCCCGAGGGCCGACCACCGGAGTTGGTCCCCGGCGGCGAGGTGGGCGGGGGTGGTCGCGTCGAGCCGCTGGATGAGGACGAGGCCGAGGCCGTTGAGCAGGACCGCGATGGGGAGCACGAGGGGATCGGCGTACGGGGCCCGCAGGCGGACGGCGAGGTGCGCGAGCAGGGCGGCCCCGGCGAGGCCGCCGGCGTAGCGGGTGGCGGGGGCGGGGATGCGGCCGGTGGTCGCGAGGCCGACGTAGAGGTAGCCGAGGACGGAGATCAGGACGGCTCCGGCGAGGAGCGCCAGCTCGACCCCGCGCCGCTTCGGGGCTCCGGCGTCGGGGGGTGGGGGCGGGGCGGGCTCCGCCACCTGTGCCGTCAGAGCGGTCATACACCGAAACGTAGCAAGCAAATGGATGCTATGTCCGTTTATGTCATAGTGTGCCGAAGAGTCGTCAGAAACGGTCAGGTCGGCGGGGGCGGGAGCGGAGGAAGCTCATGGGGCCCGTGGAGTTCATCGTCCTCGCCTTCCCGGAGGAACAGCTTCGGGTGCCCGCGGTCGAGGCCGTGATGGGGCTGCGCAAGACGGGAGTGGTCCGGCTCATCGACGGACTCGTCGCGACGAGGACGGCGGCGGGGGAAGTCCTCGCGGCGGAGTTCGACGAGTTCGTCGAACTCCAGGGCCTGCTCACGGGTCGGGAGGCGGCCCGGCTGATCGGCCCGGAGGACGTACGGGAGGCCGCGGAGCTGCTCGAACGCGGCAGCTGTGCGCTGCTGCTGCTGGTCGAGCATGTCTGGGCCGAGGACGCGGCGATCGCCGTACGGGCGGCGGGCGGGCGGATCGCGGGGTCGGTGCGGATTCCGGCGGACCGGGTGGCGGGTGACCCGGCTGACCCGGCTCACCCGGCTCACCCCCAGGTGGAGGCTTCCTGATGTTCATCCGTCCGGTGGGAGTGACGGTGCGGTCGGCGGACCGGCCCGCGGGGCACCCCCTGCTGCGGGGGCTGCTGGCACAGGCAACGGGGACGGGGACTGGCACGGTGGACGTGGACGGGCCGCGCCACGGGGTGCGCTGGAGGACGACCGGGCCGATCGAGCCGGAGGTGGTTCCGGAGGTGGAGGCGGAGGAGGTGCGGGAGGTGGTGCCGGAGGTGGGGGCCGCTGCCCCGCTGGTGGAGGAGGAGAGGTCGGAGCCCGCCCCGGTAGCGGAGCCGGCTCACCCGGAGGGCGCCCCGGCGGACGCGCTGGTGGCGGCACTGACCCAACTGGCCGCCTTGGCTCGGGAGGGGCTGCTGACCCCGCAGGAGTTCACGACGGCCAAGGCGCGGCTGCTGCGGGGGTGACGGCCGGGCGGAATCAGGGAGGGCGCGGGGGGTTTCCCGTCAGTCCCATGGTCCTTCCGTGTCGGGCCGGCCTGTAAAGGGCGCTCACTTCGTTCGCGTCGCTTCGCGATGGCCTTCGGCCACCCTTGACAGGCCGTCCCGCCACGGAAAGACAAGAGACTGCCGGGAAACCCCCAAAAGAACGGGCCGGGCGGAAAGAGGACGGACGGGCCGGTCAGGGATGTCCGACCCCCCGAGGCGAGGGGGCACGCCCCGCCTCGGGCCCTCCCAGGCCGGTTCCCGGACCCGGCAGGCGGCCACCTGCCGACAAACCTCGACCACAAGGAGCTCAGGGCCGGTGGGCGCGTCAAATCGCTACGCGCTCCTCCATGACGGCGTCTGCGGGCTGTTCGGGGCTGGTCATGGCAGTTCGGCCGTGGAGGCGGCGCGGTGCTCGGAGGCCGCGGCCGGGTCGGTCGTGGCGAGCAGGGCTGCCATCCCCTGGTGGGCCAGCGCTTCCTCGTGCCGGTATCCCAGCTTCGGGGCCAGCTCCAGTGCCTGGCGGTGCAGCCGGAGGGCTTCCTCGGGCAGGCCGGCGAGGCGGCAGGTCTCGGCGTAGGCGTTGAGGAAGCGGATCTTCCAGTGCTCCTCGAAGAGCGCGTCCAGGAGGGCGAACGCCTCGCGGTGCGCGGCGAGCGCCTCTTCGTAGCGACCCATCTGGCGCAGTGCGACGCCGAGGCAGTTGAGGGACCAGGCCTCGTTGTTCATGTGGCCGTCCTCGCGGGCCAGCGTCAGCGCGCGGTTCAGGTGGGCCGTGGCCTCGTCGGGCGCTTCGGTGGCGACGGCCACGCCGAGGGTGATCCGGGCGGTCAGGGTGGGCGGCCAGGCCGGGTCCGGATGGGGGATGTCCAGTACCTCCCGGGCGCGCTGTGCGGCCTGGTCTCGGTGACCCAGTTGCAGGAGCGACCAGGCCTCCGACGCGGCGGCGTGGGCGGCGCCCGTGGGGCAGTCGGCCTCCTCGTACAGCTTCGCGGCCAGCCGGAAGAACTCCAGCGGCTCCTCGGTCCGCCCCTCGTCCCAGCTGAGATAGCCACGCCGCATGGCCAGCTCGGCCTCGACCCGCGCGTCCCCCGCGAGCCCGGCCGCCTCGTAGGCGGCGGCGGCCTCGGCCATCCTGCCCGCGTTGTACCGGGCGAAGCCCAGATCGCTGTGGGCTTCGGCCAGTTGCAGGGGGTCGCCGAGGCGTTGGGCGGCGGTGAGTGCGCGTTCGAAGAGGAAGTTCAGGTGCGTGGTGCCGCAGCGGCGGGCGAAGTACGCGCGCAGGAACCGCGGCAGCTCGCAGACGTGCACGTCGGCGCCTACGGCGTCCGCCGTCTCGAAGGCGGCGATCATGTTCTCGTACTCCGTCGTGAGCCAGCCGATGGCCGCGTACTTGTCGCCGAACTGCGGCAGTGCGGTTGGGGGTTGGCCAGCCAGCGGGGAACGGCTGGGGGCCAGGACGGGCATCGCCGCGTCGGCGGCGGCCGCAGCGTGGACGTAGAAGTCGAGGAAGCGGCCCAGTGCCCGTTCACGGTCGGTCGGGGTGTCCTGCTCCTCGCATGCCCGGCGGGCGTGCTGGTGCACCAGGTCGTGCAGCCGGTAGCGGTCCGCCGTCGGCTGCTGGACCAGGTGCGCGTCGAGCAGGTCCTCCAGCAGCGCGCGGGCGCTGCCCAGCGGCAGGTCCGCGAGGGCCGCCACCAGGTACTCGTCGAAGGTCCCCCCGGGCAGCAGCCCCAGCAGGCGGTACAGGCGGGCCTGGGGCCGGTCCAGTTGCCGGACGGACATGGCGAGCGCGGCGTCGAGCTCGCCCGTGCCCTGCGAGAGGCGCTCGGCGAGGACGCCCACGGTCCAGCCCGGCCGGTGCCGTAGCCGGGCCGCGGCCAGGCGCAGGGCGAGGGGGAGGTGGCCGCACAGGCGCAGCACCTCGGCGGCGGATTCCGGGTCCTGGGACAGGCGGGTGTCCGCGCCGCTCGCGCGGGTCAGCAGCTCCGCGCTCTCCTCGGTGCTCAGGACATCCAGCGAGACCGGGGGCACCTCGTCCAGGCCCAGCAGCCGGTTGCGGCTCGTGATCAGGACGACGGAGGGGCCGGCGCCGGGGAGCACCGGACGTACCTGCTCGGCGTCGGCGGCGTTGTCGAGCACCACGACGGCCCGCCGCTGGGCCAGCTCCGCGCGCCAGCAGGCGGCCAGCTGCTCCAGACCCTCCTGCGGGACCCGCTCGGACGGCACGTCCAGCGCGCCGAGCAGCATCCGCAGCACGGAGTCCGGATCCATCGGCTCGCGCCCCTCGGTGAACCCGTGGAGGTCCACGTACAGCTGGGCGTCCGGGTAGTCGGCGGCGAGCCGGTGCGCCGCGTGCACCGCCAGACAGGTCTTGCCGACCCCGGCCATGCCGTCGACGGCGACGATCCGGTCGCTGTCCACCGCAGCGAGCACCGCGGCGAGTTGGGCCTCGCGTCCGGTGAAGTCGGGCACGTCGCGCGGCAGGTCGTTCCTGGGCTTCGGCTGAACCTGGCGGCTGGCCTTCGGCGGCGCCGGCAACGGGTTCGAGGAGCGTTCCCACAAGGGGCGCAGCGGACGGGGGTCACGCTTCACGAGCCGGCACAGGGCGACCACGGCGGGCCAGGGCGGCACGGTCTGTCCGCTGAGGTAGCGCGAGAGCGACGAGGAGCTCAGTCCCGCGTCCCGGGCGAGGGCGCGTACGCCTAATCCGGACAGCTCCTGCAGCGCCCTCAGCCGGCCCGCCAGCTCGTCCTGTTGTCCCACGGCCACCCCCGCCTTCCCCGTCCCGCCCGACCGCAAGTATTTCCGGCCGGTTCTCCGCTGGTCAATGGTGTTCCGGCTGTCCCACGGTGTCCCACCTCCATCGCTCCGAACCCCGCGAACGGCTGTCATGGAGTCACACACCGAGGAACAAGAGGAGCAACCGAAATGAAGTCTCGTATGCAGAACCCCGCCATGGTGCTGTCCGACGCGATGCAGCCCATCCAGGAGATCTTCAAGGCCGTGCACTCCGGCGGGGTGGACGGGCAGACGCTGGAACTGGTGCACCTGCGGGTCAGCCAGATCAACGGCTGCAGCGCCTGCGTCGACGGCGGCGCGAAGTCGGCCCGGAAGGCCGGCGTGAGCGACGAGCGGCTGGCCACGGTCGCCGCGTGGCGGGAAGCCCCGTACTTCACCGACGAGGAGCGCGCGGCCCTCGCCCTGGCCGAGGCCGCGACCCGGCTCGCCGACCGGCCCGACGCGGTGGACGACGAGGTCTGGGACGCCGCCGCCACGTACTTCGACGAGAAGCAGCTCGCCGCGATCATCCTGATGATCGGCGTCACGAACATGTTCAACCGTCTGAACGCCACGACCCGCCAGATCGCCGGCGCCTGGGGCTGAGCAAAACCGATCATACAATCCAAAAAGCCACACAACGGGAGGACGTCACCATGAAGACCACGAAGAAGGCCACCGACACCACCGCCGACAACTTCACCGACGAGGAACGCGCCGCGATGAAGGAGCGGGCCAAGGAGCTCAGGGCGTCCGCGCGCCGCACCTCGAAGGCCGACAAGGCGGCGGAGGACGAGGCCGCGGTGGTGGCGAAGATCGCGGAAATGACCGGCTCCGACCGCGTCCTGGCCGAACGCATCCACGCGATCGTCAAGGACAACGCCCCGCACCTCGCCCCGAAGCTCTGGTACGGGATGCCCGCGTACGCCAAGGACGGCAAGATCCTCTGCTTCTTCCAGAGCGCGGAGAAGTTCAAGGCCAGGTACGCGACCCTCGGCTTCAACGACCCGGCGAACCTCGACGAGGGCACCATGTGGCCCACCGCCTTCGCCCTGACGGCCCTCTCCCCGGCCGCCGAGGCCACGATCGCCGCCCTCGTGAAGCAGGCGGCGGGCTGACCTCACCCGCACGAGCCCCGGCCACCCGCTCCACGGGCCGGGGCCGCCCCATGCCCGCCGACAGCCGTCCGGCGCACCAGCCCCAGACGACCGACGGACGCCATCGTCGAGAAGCGCGTAGCGATCCGACGCGCCCCACCCGCCCCGAGGCGCTCGTGGCCGAGGCCTGCCCATGGCTGCCGCCTGCCCAGCTCGGCGACCGGCCCTCAAGGCCCCCGGCCCCGGGCCTTCCGGTGCGGGCACCAGCCCCAGACGACCGGCGGACGCCATCGTCGAGAAGCGCGTAGCGATCCGACGCGCCCCACCCGCCCCGAGGCGCTCGGCCCCGGGCCGGGGCCCGCCCCCACCAGAGCGGGGCCGGACATCCCCGACCACCCCGCCCCGGGCACTACGGACCGGCCCGTCCCTTTGGGGGTTTCCCGGCAGTCTTCGTTTTTCCGTGGCGGGACGGCCTGTCAAGGGCGGCCGAAGGCCGTCGCGCAGCGACGCGAACGAAGTGAGCGCCCTTGAGGGACCGGCCCGACGCGGAAGGACGATGAGACTGACGGGAAAGCCCCAAGACCTCTCTGCTTCCGGCCGACCAGGACCCGCCAACCGGGTGACCCCGCCCCCGCCTCCCGACCCGCCTGGCCGATTTGTCATACCGGGCGTGGAAGCATCGGGCGCCTCGGAGGTGATCCCATGTCACAGCGGCCGCTTCGCGCTGCCTGTATCGCCGCGGTGCTGCTCCTCGCCGGGCCCGTCCCGCAGGCCGGCGCCGAGCCGGCCAACCCCACCGCACCCCACCCCGCAGCCCCCGCCGCCCCCGCCGCCCCCGCCCCGGAATCCGTCGGCGTGCTGCTCACCCGTCTCCAGGGCCTGTACCAGAAGGCCGAGGAGGCCACCGAGGCGTACAACGCCACCGAGGTGGCGCTCAAGGCCGGCCAGGACGAGGAGCGGCTGCGCAGCGCCGAGCTCGGGAAGGCCCGCGGCGCGCTGGACGCCGAGAAGGCGCTGGCCGGGCGCCTCGCGCGGGAGCAGTACCAGGGCACCCGGGGCGCGCTCTCCCCGTACGCCCGGATGCTGCTCGCCAAGGACCCGCAGTCCGCCCTCGACGAGCGGCGGCTCGCCGCCCGCGAGGGGGCGCGGCGGGCCGGCGTACTGGACCGGCTCACCCGGAGCAGGAACGAGGCCGACGCGCTCGCCGCCCGGGCCCGCAAGGCCCTGGAGACCCAGCAGGCCCTGGCGGCCCGCAAGAAGGCCCACAAGGACGAGGTCGCGACACAGCTCAAGGAGGTCGAGCGGCTGCTGGCTTCGCTGACCCCCGCCCAACTCGCCCAGCTCGGCGCGCGCGAGGCCGCGGACACCGCCGCGGCCCAGCGGGAGCTGGTGGACTCCGGCCGGCTCCCCACCCGTACCGGCACGCCCACCGCGGCCGGCGGCGCGGCCCTCAGCTACGCGGCGGCCCAGATCGGCAAGCCGTACGTGTGGGGCGCGGAGGGGCCGGCCTCCTTCGACTGCTCGGGGCTCACCTCGCAGGCCTGGGCGCACGCGGGGCGGGCGATCCCGCGGACCAGCCAGGAGCAGTGGGCCCGGCTGCCGAAGGTGCCGCTGGACCAGCTGCGGCCCGGGGACCTGGTGGTGTACTTCCCGAAGGCCACGCACGTGGGCCTGTACATCGGCGGCGGCAAGGTGATCCAGGCGCCCCGGCCCGGGGCCCGCGTCAAGGTCTCCCCGATCGCCGCGAACCCGCTGCTCGGGGCGGTGCGCCCCGACCCCGACGGAACCCCGCTCGCGGAGTTCACCCCGCCACAGCTCCCTGACGAGGCCGCGGCGGGGGACGACACCGGCTACTCCTCCGAGGAGGCACCCACGGAATCCACGGAAGCCACGGAAGCCGAGACCTCCGCCAGGTAGTCCGCCGCGTCCTCCGGGTCGTAGAAGTACGCGTTGAAGTCGGCCGGGTTGTCGAAGCCGTTGGCGAATCGGTTCGCCACCGGCTGCAGCTGCCCGGCCGCACCGATCAGGTTCAGCACGTGCTCCGGCGGGACGCCCAGCATCGCGTTCGTCCACTGGGTCACCGGCTGCCCGGTGGTGAACCAGTACTTGTCGAAGGTGGCCTTCATCCACGCCTCGTCGAACGGGCCGTCCCCGTGCATCAGGATCGACGAGAGGTACGACGCCGCGCACTTGGCGGCCGAGTTCGAGCCCTGCCCCGTGATCGGGTCGTTGGCCACGACCACGTCCGCCACGCCCAGCACCAGCCCGCCGCCGGGCAGCCGCCCGATGGGCCCGCGGACCACGGGCGCGTACCGGCCCGCCAGGGTGCCGCCCGCGTCCGTCAGCTCGACCTTCGTCGCCCGCGCGTACTCCCAGGGCGTGAACTTCTCCATCAGCTCCAGCGTGAGCGCCAGGTGCTCCGCCGGGTCCTGCACGCCGTTGAAGACATCCAGCGGGCCGCCCGGGATGCCCTCCCAGAAGAGGATGTCCGCGCGCCCCGACGTCGTCAGGGTCGGCATGACGAACAGCTCGCCGACGCCCGGCACCAGGTTGCAGCGGACAGCCTCGGTCTCCGGGTGCTCCGGCCGCGGCCCGAGCCCGTGCACGTACGAGACGGCCAGCGCGCGCTGCGGGGCGTCGTACGGGGAACGCGCCGCGTTCCGCTCGAACATCGACACCAGCTCGCCCTTGCCGGCGGCGACCAGCACGAGGTCGTACGTACGGGAGAAGAAGTCCAGGTCGGCGACGGACGCGCCGTGGATGACCAGCTGTCCGCCGCGCTGCGCGAAGGTGTCCAGCCAGCCGGCCATCTTCACGCGCTGGTCGACGGACTGCGCGTACCCCTTGAGCTCGCCCAGCCAGTCGATCGCGCGGCCGGTGTCGGGAGCGGCGACCGAGACGCCGAGGCCCTCGATCTTCGGGGCCTGCTGCTCCCAGAAGTTGATCTGGAGGTCACGCTCGTGCTGGAGCGCCGTGTCGAACATGCACTGCGTCGACATGACCCGCCCGGTACGGATCTCGTCCGCCGTCCGGTTGGACATGAGGGTGACCTCGTACCCCTTCGACTGGAGTCCGAGGGCAAGCTGGAGACCGGCCTGGCCGGCTCCCACGACGAGTATCTTGCGCATCTCTCACGTTCTCTATTCGGGAGTGGTGTCGAGGGCGTGGCCCACCAGCGTCAGCAGGGATTCGACCACCGTGTGGCGGTGCCGCGCGTCCATGATCACGACGGGTACGTGCGGCGGGACGGTGAGCGCCTCGCGCACGTCCTCGGGCTCGTACGACTGCGAGCCCTCGAAGTGGTTCACGGCCACGGCGTACGGCAGCCCGCAGCTCTCGAAGTAGTCGAGCGCTGGGAAGCAGTCGCGCAGCCGCCGGGTGTCGGCCAGCACGATGCCGCCGATGGCGCCGCGCACGAGGTCGTCCCACATGAACCAGAACCGCTCCTGGCCCGGGGTGCCGTACACGTACAGGACGAGGTCGTCGTCGAGCGTGACGCGGCCGAAGTCCATGGCGACGGTGGTGGTGTTCTTGTCCGGGGTGCCGGACAGGTCGTCCGTCGGGACGCTGGCCTGCGTCATCACCGCTTCGGTGCGCAGCGGGGTGATCTCGGAGACCGAGGAGACGAACGTGGTCTTGCCGACGCCGAAGCCGCCCGCGACCAGCACCTTGACGGCGACGGGGGCGCGGGAGCGGTCGTACTGCCAGGGCTGGACGGGCTCGTCGTCGATCGAGGGCGGGTCAGAGACGGCGAAGACCACTGAGCACCCTTTCCAGCAGCGCGCGCTCGGGACGGCCCGTGCCGTGGCCCGTCCCGTAGACGCGGATCCTTCCCTGGTCGGCGAGGTCGCTGACGAGCACGCGGACCACGCCGAGCGGCAGCTTCAGCAGCGCGGCGATCTCGGCGATCGTGCGCATGCGGCGGCAGGCCTCGACGATGGCGCGCATCTCGGGCATGCGGTCGGGCTTCTGCGGGTCGGAGGCCTTCGTCTCCAGGGCGGCGACGAAGGTCTCGACGAGCAGGACCTGTGTGAACCGGGTCCGGCCGCCCGTGAGGGAGTACGGGCGCACACGGGCGGGGCGGCGGTCGGCGCCGCGTATCGGCAGCCGGTCGGAGGCCGGACTCCTCACGGGGTTTTCTCCATCGACTGGCGCAGCTCACTGCGGACTTCGGGGGTCAGGACGTGGCCGGCGCGGCCGACGAACAGGGCCATGTGGTAGGCGACGACGCTCATGTCGCAGTCGGGGGTGGCGTGCACTCCCAGCAGCGAGCCGTCGCTGATGGCCATGACGAAGACGGAGCCGTGCTCCATCGCCACCATGGTCTGCTTGACGGATCCGCCGTCCATGAGGGCGGCGGCACCGGTGGTGAGGCTGCCGAGTCCCGACACGATGGTGGCGAGGTCGGCGGAGGCGCCGCGCGGGCCCTTGGTCGTGCTCCTGGCCTGTGGTTCGCCCGCACCGGGGTCGGAGGACAGGAGCAGCAGCCCGTCCGAGGAGACCACGGCGACGGAATTGACGCCGGGTACCTCCTCGACCAGGTCGGTCAGCAGCCACTGCAGGTTGCGGGCCTGGGTGCTCAGTCCGTACGTACTGGGCGCGGTCATGTGCGTGCCTCCTGTGCGGTGTCCCCCCGGTCGGTGTGCCCCTGCGCTTGCGCTTGCTCCTGTGCCCCTGCGGCCTCGGCCGCCTCTGCCGCCTCGGCGGCGACGACCCGGCGGCCGTCCTGGGCCCCCTGGTAGAACCCGCCCAGCCGGCGCCGCAGCTCGTCGGCGTCGACGCGGCGGGGCGGCTCGGGCCGTACGTCCTCGGCGCGGCCGGCGGCGACGGAGCGCGGGGTCCGCTTGGGCAGGCCCTTGTTCGTGACGGCCTCCGCGTCGCCCTCGGCTTCGGGGTGACTGCCCTGGCGGGGCAGCCAGTTCCCCTCGGCGGGGGCGTGGCTGTGCGGGTCCGGCTCCGCCGGGGTCTCCGGTACGTCGGCCACCTGGTCGGCGGCGGCCGCGTCGGGCACGACCCGCGCGAGCAGCTGCCGCTCCCCTGCGGTGTCCAGGCCGGACTCCGGCTCCGCTGCGGCGGTGGCCGGCTCCGCCGGGACGGTGAAGACCTGGTCAGCGGGCGGCAGCCCGGCCGTGGCGGCGGGGCCCGCCAGGGCCTCGGCCAGGGTGATCGGGGCCGCGGCCGGGGCGGCGGGCTCGGCCTCCGGCTCCACGTCAGCGGTGGCCGGCTCCGCCGGGACGGTGACCACCTGGTCGGCCGACGGCAGCTGCGCCTCCTCCGGGGGAGCCGGCTCCACATCGGCGGCCGGGGCGGCGGCGGTCACCGCAGCCGGGGCGGGCTCCTCCTGGCTTGGCCGAGCGTCAGCGGAAGCGGCGCCGCGCGGGCGGGCCGGGAGGGTGTTCTCGTTGGCCTCCGCTATCACGCCCGGCAGGTGGAGCGCGGGCGCGCCCGGGGTGGCCAGGGTGTGGATCGGGGAGGCCGGCGGGGTGTCCGGGAGGAGGGAGGCGGGGACGACGACCAGCGCTTCGGTGCCGCCGTGCCGCGGGGCGCGGAGCTCCGCCGTGACGCCGTGCCGGGCCGCGAGCCGGCCGGCCACGTACAGGCCGAGGCCCAGGCCGTGTTCCGCCTCGGGCTCCTCGTCGTACGCGTCGGGATCGGCCAGGCGGGCGTTCAGCGACTCCAGGCGGTCCTCGGTGACCCCGATGCCCTCGTCCACGACGGACAGCACCACGTCACCGGAGTCCAGCAGCCACCCGGACACCTTCACCTTCGCGTCCGGCGGCGAGAACGTCGTCGCGTTCTCCAGCAGCTCGGCCAGCACGTGCGAGATGTCGTCGGCCGCGTGGCCCGCGACCTGCGTGTACGAGGGCAGGCCGGCGAGGTCGACCCGCTCGTAGCGTTCGATCTCGCTGACGGCGGCCCGCATGACGTCGACGAGCGGGACCGGCAGCCCCTGCCCGTGGCCGTGCTCCTGGCCGGCCAGGACCAGCAGGTTCTCGTTGTGGCGGCGCATGACCGTCGCCAGGTGGTCCAGCTTGAACAGGGTCGCGAGCCGGTCCGGGTCCTGCTCCTTGGACTCCAGCTCCTCGATGACCGCGAGCTGACGTTCCACCAGGCCCAGGGTGCGCAGCGAGAGCGAGACGGAGGTCGTCGACATGATGCGGCGGTGTTCTTCCAGACCCGCCCGCAGCTTCGTCAGCTCCTCCTCCAGCACCTCGCGGCTGGAGGTCAGCGCCTCGTTGCGGCCGTTGAGCCGGCGCCGGTCGGCGTCGAGCCCGGCGATCCGGGTGTGCAGGGAGACCGTCTGGTCGCGGACCGCGTTGAGGTGGCGTACGACTTCGGCGAACTCGTCGTTGCGGCCGGTGAACCGGACCGGTTCCACGGAGCCCTCCGGCGTCGCCAGCCGCTCCGCGCCGCGGCGCAGGACGGACAGCGGCCGGGTGAGCGAGCGCGCGACGGCGGTCGCGAAGCCCACGGCGAAGAGGAAGAGCACGCCCATGGCCGCGATGACCAGTTCGAGCCGGGTCACGTCGTCGTCGCGCAGGGCGGCGAGGGCGGAGGACCGCTGGCCCGCCAGCGTCGATTCCACGGACCGCATGCGGTCGATGCGGGCGGTGAGCGCGGTGCCCACGGCCGCCCCGTCGGTCTTGCGGTCGGCGGAGGTCAGGGTGGGCCGGTCGGTGAGCCGCTTGAGGTAGTCGTCGGCCGCCTTGACCTCGGGGCCGGTGACGGTCGCGGCGAGGGTCTGCCGTACGTCGGGACGCGCGGCCCGCGCGAAGTCGTCCAGGGCGGCCTGTTCCCGTACGCGGGCCCGCTGGGCGGCGGTGGTGAGCTCGTCGACCACCGCGGAGTTGGGGGCCTGGTCGCCGCGGGGGACGGCCAGTGCGGCGAGCAGCAGTCCGCGGGTGGCCGAGGCCTGCTCCACGGCCTGGCCGAGCGGGGCCAGGGGGCGGGTGGTGGCGAGGGCGTCGGTGGCGCGCGGCGGGGTCAGCTCGGCGAGCCGGTCGCCGGGGGCGAGGAGTTCGGCGATGACGCCCGCGTAGGCCTGGTGGGCGGCGAGGGCGCTGCCCTTGCCGTCGACGGCCTCGGCGCGGACGGCGCGGATGCGGGCGAGGGTGCGGGCGGTTTCCTCGTCGGCCTCGGCCTGGACCTCGGCGAGTTGCCGGTCGGTGCGGGCGGCACGCTCCTGGACGGGCCCCTTGGCGTTGCCGGGGCGGCCCTTGGCGGCGTACTCGACTGCGGCGTCGCGCTCGTCGCCGAGGAGGTGCGCGAGGGTGAGCGCCTGACCGGTCTGCTCCGCGAGGGTGACCAGGTGCTGGGAGTCGTTCAGTTCCCTCGTGGCGGAGACGACGGCGGGTGCGCCGGCCGCGAGGACGGTGAGGCCGGTGACCGCCACTCCGACGACCAGCCTGCGGCGCACGCGGACGCGTCGTCCTGCGGGGGCCGGGCCGTCGCTGGCGGTGCCGTTCTTCCGAGACCGCTTCTTCTGCACCGGTGCTCGCAATCCTGTACGTGTGCTCTTGCTCGTCTACTCGTGTGGCCGAGGTAACGGCCGGTCAACAAGTAAACGCCCCCTGCCCCCTCGTACCGCCTCAGACCTTTGCAGCGTGTTGGGGAGAGAGCCGCACATCGCCCACCCGGCCACTCGAACGAGTGAACATCACGGATGAGTTGGCTTCCAACTCGGACAGGTGGCGCCAGGGCGCTGCCGTGGACAGGCGGTTGAAAGATCGATGGGGGCTTTGGCAGGATGCCCGCCCACACCGGCGGGGGCCGACGCCTGCCGCCCGTACGGGAGCCGCGCGGGGCGGTCCGCCCCGTCCCGCTTTGGTACGGACCTGCCCGCGCGCGGGGCGGCCCGCCGGGCAGTATGTCCGTATGCGCATCGACCTCGCCTCAGCCCCCGGCAACCCGGAACGCCCCAATGAGGACTGGGCGTCGGCGGCGATCCCCGCCTCCGGCGGCGGGGTCCTGGTCGCCCTGGACGGGGTCACCCCGCCGAGCGGCGACGACGGGTGCGTGCACGGCGTGCCGTGGTTCGCGGCCCGGCTCGGCGGCCGATTGACCGAACTGTCCGGATCGCGGCGGGACATGCCGTTGCGTCGGATCCTGGCGGAGGCGATCCGCGGGGTGGCCGAGGCGCACGGGGGCGGGTGTGACCTTTCTCACGTCCGCACGCCGCAGGCGACGGTGGTGATGGTCCGCTGGGACGCGGCCTGCGTGGAGCACCTCGTGCTCTCGGACTCCGTACTGCTCCTCCAGGCGCCGGAGGGCGAGGTGACGGCGGTGCTGGACGACCGGCTGGACCGGGTGCCGCGGGAGGTGCTGCGGTCGGTGGCCGCGACGGACGCGCTGCGCAACGCGGAGGGCGGCTTCTTCACGGCGGCCGCGGATCCTGCGGTGGCGGAGCGGGCGGTGACGGGGCGCACCCCGCGCGAGCGGGTACGGGCGGTGGCCGCGCTGACGGACGGGGCGAGCCGGTGGACGGACACGTTCGGGGAGGGCGACTGGGCGGAGTGCGTGGCCTTGCTGCGCAAGGAGGGCGCGGAGGGCCTGATCGGCCGGGTCCGCGCCATCGAATCCGACCCGACACGGGCGGTCCCGCGCGGAAAGCGCCACGACGACGCGTCGGCGGTCTACGCGGAGCTGTAGTCCGGGTGGCTGCGGTGTTCCGCCAGGCCGGGGCGGGGCCTGCCCGGGCCTTCCGGCGCCGGCCGGGCAACTCCAGCCCGTCCGGCGTTTGAGGACCGGGGTCTGGGGCGGAGCCCCCCACGCGGCGGAGCCGCATATTTCGGTACGCCGGGAAGGGGCGGGGGGGGGAAGGCTCCGCGCAGCGGCCGCACCCCCGCGGGGCAAGGGCCGCCGGGGCCGGGCGCGCGCCGGCCTACTCGCCGCCCGCGTTCAACTGGTTCAGCAGGCGGGCCAGTTCCGCCACCTCGCCGCGGTCCCAGTCGGCCAGCTTGCGCATGTACTGCTCGCGGCGGGCGTCCCGTACGCGCAGGAAGCGTTCCCGGCCCTCTTCGGTGAGGCCGACCAGGAAGGCCCGGCCGTCGGCGGGGTCCGGCTCGCGGGCGACCAGGCCGAGGACCTCCAGGGCCCGCAGCTGCCGGCTCATGGTGGCCTTGCCGACGCCGAAGTACGCGGCCAGTTCGGTGGCCCGCTGCCGGCCGGCCGCCTCCAGGCGTACGAGGAGTCCGTACGCGGCCGGTTCCAGCTCGGGGTGGAGCTCGCGGGCCATCTCGCCGGAGGAGGCGCGGGCCCGCCGGAGGAAGACGGACAGTTCCCGCTCCAGGGCAAGGAACTCCTGGTCTTCGCTCGCGTGCACGTACGGCTCCTTCGGTGGTGTGTGAGCAGCCAGTATTTCGCAGCCCACCCGGCGAAGGCCCGGGACCCCGCCGGTTCCGACGGGGTCGGGAGTGCGGCGGGGTGCCCCCGCAGGGCTCCGAACTGGGCCCCCTCGGCCCTCCGACCCCTGGAAACGTTCGGAGCCCGAGGAGGTACCCCGGCGCGCGCCCGGCCCCGGCGGAACCGACCCCTTCGAACCCGGCCCGGGGTAGGCCGGCGCAGTTGCCCGGCCGGTCCGGAACTCCCGCCGGGCCGCGGCCTGGCGGGAGGCCCGGGCGGGAGGCCCGCCCGGGCCCGGCTCTCCCCCCGCCCCGCCGGACCCAGGCGTTACGCGGCGGCCGGGAGCGGGACGGCCGCTTCCGCCAGGGCCAGCGCCAGCACCTGGCGGACGTCCGTCACCGGGTGGACCTCCAGCCCCTCCAGCACCTCGGCCGGGACGTCGTCCAGGTCGGCCTCGTTGCGCTTCGGGATGATGACCGTGGTCAGCCCGGCCCGGTGCGCGGCCAGCAGCTTCTGCTTGACCCCGCCGATCGGCAGGACCCGCCCGGTGAGGGAGACCTCGCCGGTCATCGCCACGTCCGTGCGGACCGTCCGCCCGGACAGCAGGGAGGCGAGGGCCGTGGTCATGGTGACGCCCGCGCTCGGGCCGTCCTTCGGCACCGCGCCGGCCGGGAAGTGGATGTGCACGCCCCGGTCCTTCAGGTCGGCGACCGGGAGTTCCAGTTCGGCGCCGTGCGAGCGCAGGAAGCTCAGCGCGATCTGCGCGGACTCCTTCATGACGTCGCCGAGCTGGCCGGTGAGGGTGAGCCCCGCGGCCCCCGTCTCCGGGTCGGCCAGCGAGGCTTCGACGAAGAGGACGTCGCCGCCCGCGCCGGTCACGGCGAGCCCGGTGGCCACGCCGGGGACGGCCGTGCGCCGCTCGGCCGGGTCCTGGGCGGACTCCGGTACGTGGTGCGGCCGCCCGATGAGCCCCCGCAGGTCGTCGGCGCCGATGCGGAAGGGCAGTTCGCGCTCCCCCAGCTCGTGCTGCGAGGCCACCTTGCGCAGCAGGCGCGCGATGGACCGCTCCAGGGTGCGCACGCCCGCCTCGCGGGTGTACTCCCCGGCCAGCTTGCGCAGCGCGTCCTCCTCCAGCGCCACCTCGTCGGCGCCGAGGCCGGCGCGCTCCAGCTGGCGCGGCAGCAGGTGGTCGCGTGCGATGACGACCTTCTCGTCCTCGGTGTAGCCGTCGAGGCGGACGAGCTCCATCCGGTCGGCGAGGGCCTCGGGGATGGCCTCCAGGACGTTGGCGGTGGCCAGGAAGACCACGTCGCTCAGGTCCAGTTCCACCTCCAGGTAGTGGTCGCGGAAGGTGTGGTTCTGCGCGGGGTCGAGGACTTCGAGGAGGGCGGCGGCCGGGTCGCCCCGGTAGTCGGAGCCGACCTTGTCGATCTCGTCGAGGAGGACGACCGGGTTCATGGACCCGGCCTCCTTGATGGCCCGTACGATGCGGCCCGGCAGCGCGCCGACGTACGTGCGGCGGTGGCCGCGGATCTCGGCCTCGTCCCGGACGCCGCCCAGGGCGACCCGGACGAACTTGCGTCCCATGGCGTGCGCGACGGACTCGCCGAGCGAGGTCTTGCCGACGCCGGGCGGCCCGACGAGGGCCAGTACGGCGCCGCCGCGGCGGCCGCCGATGACGCCCATGCCGCGCTCGCCGCGCCGCTTGCGGACCGCGAGGTACTCGGTGATGCGGTCCTTCACGTCGCTCAGCCCGGCGTGCTCGGCGTCGAGGACGGCCCGCGCGCCCTGGATGTCGTACTGGTCCTCGGTGCGCTCGTTCCAGGGCAGTTCGAGGACGGTGTCGAGCCAGGTCCGGATCCAGGAGCCCTCGGGGCTCTGGTCACTGGACCGCTCCAGCTTGTCGACCTCCTTGAGCGCGGCCTCGCGCACCTTCTCGGGGAGGTCGGCGGCCTCGACGCGGGCCCGGTAGTCGTCGGACTCCTCGCCGTCCTTCTCGCCGTTCAGCTCGCGCAGTTCCTTGCGTACGGCTTCCAGCTGGCGGCGCAGCAGGAACTCGCGCTGCTGCTTGTCGACGCCGTCCTGGACGTCCTTGGCGATGGACTCGGCGACGTCCTGCTCGGCGAGGTGGTCGCTGAGCGCCTTGATCGCGAGCTTGAGCCGGGCGACCGGGTCGGCGGTCTCCAGCAGCTCGACCTTCTGGGCCGCGGTCAGGAACGGGGAGTAGCCGGAGTTGTCGGCGAGCGCCGAGACCCCTTCGATCTGCTGGACCCGGTCCACGACCTGCCAGGCCCCGCGCTTCTTCAGCCAGCTGGTGGCGAGCGCCTTGTACTCCTTGACGAGCTCGGTCACCGCGCCCGGCAGCGGGTCGGGCACCGTCTCGTCGACGGTCTCGCCCTCGACCCAGAGCGCGGCCCCGGGCCCGGTGGTCCCGGCGCCGATCCGGACCCGCCCGCGGCCGCGGATGAGGGCGCCGGGGTCCCCGTCGGAGAGCCGCCCGACCTGCTCGACGGTCCCGAGCACGCCCGTCCCGGCGTACGTCCCGTCGACGCGCGGCACGAGCAGCACCCGGGGTTTCCCCTTCCCCGCGCCCGCCGCGGCCTGCGCGGCCTCCACGGCGGCCCGCACCTCGGCATCGGACAGGTCCAGCGGAACGACCATTCCGGGCAGCACGACCTCGTCGTCGAGCGGCAGCACGGGCAGAGTGAGCGTTACGGACGTCGAAGCCATGATCTTCCCTCCGGCAGTGAAGTTGAGCTATGCCGACTCAATGCATCTGCGCGGCCCTATGTTCCCCAACGCCCGTTCGCCGGGGGCGAACAGTGCTCACACGGCGGAGATGCGGACGTCGCCCGAGGTGGTCTTCGCCGAGAGGCGGGAGGGGGCCGCGGGGTCCGTGGGGAGGGTGACGTCCCGGGAGCCGGAGGTGGTGGAGACCGCGAGCTGGTAGGGGGCCGGGGGGACCTTCAGGGTGACGCTGCCCGAGGAGGTCTCGGCGCGCACGGAGGAGGGGGCCTTCGCGAAGTCCAGGCGGGTGTCGCCGGAGTCCGAGCGGACGTCCGCGTCCGGGCCGGTCAGGCCGGTGGCGGTGATCGTGCCCGAGGACGTACGGATCTTCAGCGGGCCCGCGATCCGGTCGGCGGTGACCTGGCCGGAGTCCGCCGCCACCTCGGCCGCCGCGACGCCCGTCACGGTGATCCGGCCGCTGCTGCTCTCCAGCTTGACCCTGGCGGCGGCCGGGACCTCCAGGCGGTAGTCGACGTAGCAGGTGGAGGAGCCGGAGCAGCCGCTGGTGAAGGTCAGCACGCCGTCGGCGACCCGCTGGCCGGGCGTCGGCGCGGTGTCGCCGCGGTAGTGGACGGTGCGCCGGACCGTGACGCCGGGGCCGGTACCGGGGGTGACCTCGATGGAGCCGGCCCGGACATCGCCCACCTCCACGGAGGTGACGGGCTCGGTGACGGTGGCGTCGGCGGTGGCCGTCTTCTTCGGGCCGCCCCCGAAGGAATCCCCGAAGGAGCAGCCGGCCAGGAGGAGTCCGGCCCCGAGGGCGACGGCTGCGGTGCGGGCGAGGCGGGCCGGCATGGCGTGAGAAGTCATGCGTCGATGCTCGCGCGGGACGGCGGCGCGGCCGATGGTGCCGGTACCCGAACCGCGGGTGGGGTTAACCCCCGATGTTTGACCTCAAGTGGGCTTGAGGTACTACGGTTCGAGAAAGAACGATCTTGCAAGGGGGAACCGCAGATGACCACGACCCAGCACCTCACCGACACCGAACTCGCCGCGCAGCCGGCCGCGTACTGGACCGGACTGGCCTACGAAGCCCTGATCTCCTTCACCCGGGCCCGGCAGGCCGAGCTCGGCCACACCCAGCCCGGGTTCTGGCTGCTGCGCAACCTTTCGCCCAACGACCTCTCCGCCGACGGCGAAGGCATGACGATCCCTCAGCTCCAGGAGGCCATGAGCAGCTACCTGCGGCCCGAGGACGACCTGGCCGCGGAGGCCGAGGTCCTGCTGGAGCGCGGCTGGCTCACCCGCGACGGCGACGGACGGCTGTGGATCGCCGAGGCGGGCGAGGAAGCCCGCGTCGGCCTCAAGCAGCACTTCCCCGCCCTCCGCGGCGCGATCCACGAGGGCATCGACGACGCCGACTACGTCACCACGCTGAAGGTGCTCCGGCAGATGATCCTCAACGCGGGAGGCACCCTTCCCTAAGCGGGCTGCTCCGGCGCCGTGGCGGCGATGACGGAGAACACGGCGCCCTGCGGGTCGGCCAGTACGGCCATCCGTCCGGCCACCATGTCGAACGGGGGCGCCAGAACGTCGGCGCCCGCCCGCACCGCCGCGGCGCTGACGCTGTCGACGTCGTCCACGGCGAAGTACGCCATCCAGTGCGGAGGGGTGCCGGGCGGGGCCTTCTCCAGGGTCATCATGCCGCCGACGGCCCGGCCGTCGACCTGCCACTCCACGTAGCCGTCGGCGCCCTCCATCCCGGAGGGCTTCGGCGTCATGGGCAGCGTCGCCGCGTAGAACCGGCCCGCGGCGTCCGTGTCGCTGGTGCTCAGCTCGTTCCAGATCAGCGCGCCCGGCTCGTTGACGATGCCGGCACCCGTGAAGGACTTCGCCTCCCACAGCCCGAACACCGCCCCCTGCGGGTCGGCCACGACCGCCATGCGGCCGAGGTCCATGACGTCCATGCCCGGCACGACCACCTTGCCGCCGGCGTCGCCGATCCTGTCGACGGTCGTGTCGGCGTCGTCCGTGGCCAGGTACGTCGTCCAGACCGCCCGGGGCATCGGGTCGGGGGTGGTGCCGTCCGGGTTCATGGCCGCCATGATCCCGGCGACCGGCTTGCCCTTGAGCGAGCAGACCGCGTAGCCGCCGGTCTCCGGCGGCCCGGCCTCGCCCTGCCACCCGAAGAGGTCGCTGTAGAAGTCGATCGCGCTCTGCTGGTCCGGGACCATCAGGTCGATCCAGCAGGGCGTACCTGCCTTGTAGGGGCCGTTCTTCTCGGGCACGGGGTCTCCATTGGGGCGGATGGGTGAGGACGGGCGTTCCGTACCCCCACGACGCCCCGGAAATCCGCCCGTTCGGGTGACTTTGCGGCCCTCAGGTGGTCACCGGGCGCCCGTTCGAGGGAAGGCCCCACTCGCTCCAGGAGCCGTCGTAGACCGCCGCCTCCCCGTAACCGGCCAGGTCCGCGCCGAGGGCGAGCACGCAGGCGGTCACGCCGGATCCGCAGCTGAAGTAGAGCCGTTCCCGGTCCCCGGCCAACGCCTCGAAGGCCTCGCGGAGTTCCGGTGCGGGCCGCATCCGGCCGTCCTCCCGCTGGAGCTCCCCGAAGGGCAGGTTCAGCGCGCCCGGCATGTGCCCGGAGCGCAGCCCCGGGCGGGGTTCCGGGGCGGTGCCGGCGAAGCGCCCGCGCGTGCGGGCGTCGAGGACGGCGGCGGCCGGGTCGGCCAGGGCCGCGGCCACGGTGTCGCCGTCGACCAGCAGCCCGGGGCGCGGCCGGGCGGTGAAGGAGCCGCGGGGGCCGTCGTAGGACGCCGGCCGGCTTTCGACGGGCAGTCCGGCGGCCGTCCAGGCGGGCAGCCCGCCGTCCAGGACCGCGGCCCGGTCGAAGCCCATGGCGCGCAGCATCCACCAGGCGCGGGCGCTGGAGTAGACGCCGGCGGCGTCGTAGACGACGACGGTGGAGTCGTCGTCCACCCCGAGGGCCCGCATCTCCTCGGTGAACTCCCCCGCCCCCGGCATGGTGTGCGGGGCCGCGGCCACGTGGTCGGACAGCGCGCCGTCGAGGTCGAAGGGGCGCGCGCCGGGTATCCGCCGGGGGGCTCCGCGGTGTTCCCCGACGGAGGCGTCGAAGACGACGAGCCCCTCCCCGAGCCGCGGGGCGGTCCATTCGGCCGCGACGAGGGGGCCGGGGAGCGGTGTCGCGGGTGCGGGCATGCGGGGCCTCCGGGGGGCGTGCGGGCTGACCGCCCCATCCTCGCGCACCGGGCCCCCAGTGCGGCCGGCCGCTGCGCGGGGCCGGGTCCCCTACCCGCCCTTCCCCCGTTCCCCGGGGCTCCGCCCCGGACCCCGCCGTCGTCCGCCTGCGGACCGTGTCCCGGGGGCCAGCCCCCGGACCCCCGCTCCTCAAACGCCGGAGGGGCTGAAACCAGCAGCACGTGGCGGTCTACGGGAGCGAAATCCAGCCCCTCCGGCGTTTGAGGAGCGGGGTACGGGGCGGAGCCCCGGTCTTTGAGCCGCGCCCGACGGACGGCAGGAGGCAAATCCAGCCCCTCCGGCGTTTGAGGAGCGGGGTCTGGGGCGGAGCCCCAGGGGTGGCGGCGGCTCGACCGGCCGGCCCCCGGGGGTCAGGGGCAGTGGCCCGGGCGGGCGTACACCGCCACCCGCGCCCCCCGCACCCCTGTCAGCGAGCAGCGCTCGAACCCGTCCGCCAGGACCTCCCGTTTGGCCGCTTCCCCCGGGTACGGGTCCAGCGGCTGGTCGGCCGGGTCCGACAGGGCGATGACGCGCGGGGAGGCGAGCAGGGCCGCGCGGATCGCCTCCGGGGGGAGTTCCGTGCCCTGGAGGCTGCGCGAGGCCGCCGGGGAGCGGTCGAGGGCCACGTCCCGCAGCCCCTCGTAGACCCCGGGCGAGGACAGCAGCCACTCGCGCCGCCGCGAGGGCATGAACACCACCGCGTCCCCCGGCCGGGCCCGCTCGCGGACCGCGGCGGCGACCGCGAGGGCGTCGTCCTTGCGGCTGTCCGGAGTCCGGAGCCACACCGACCACCACCCGAACGGCACCAGCAGGGCCACGACCAGCAGCCACGGCCACGGCCGCCACCCGCGGAGGGCCGCCAGCCGGGCCCCGGCCAGCAGGGCGAAGCCGGCCAGCGCGTAGAGCACGTACCGGTCGACGTACCAGGGGTGCACGAGGGAGAGCGCCATCAGCAGCCCCGGCGGCAGCAGCGCGAGCGGCAGTGCGACCCGTACGAGTTCCCGTTCCGCGCCCCGCGCGAGAAACAGGGAGGCTGCCGCGAGGACCAGGTACGCCGTCCAGTCCTGCCAGCTCGGCCGGCCGAGCCAGCCCAGCTGCTGCTGCGCCTGCCGCGCGCTGACCAGGGCCAGCGGCAGCAGCAGGACCGCGACGGCCCCGGCGGCGATCCGCCAGCCGCGCGAGCGCCACGCGGCGCAGGCGTGGGCGAGCAGGGCCAGCGCGGCGAACTCGTGCAGCCAGCACCCCGCCAGCAGCACCACCGCGTACGCGGTCCAGCGCTCGCGCAGCATCAGGTACGTCGCCCACACCACGGCCGCCGCGACGAGGGCGTACGAGCGCCCCTCCTGGGCGTACGCCTGCACGGGCGGGAGCAGCGCGTACCCGAGGCCCGCGAAGAGCGCGGCCCGCTCCCCCGCGAGCCGGTGGGCGACGGCGGCCACCCCGGCGGCGGCCACGGCGGTGGCGGCGACGGAGGGCAGGCGCAGGGCCCACAGGCCGCCGTCCCAGGCGAGGAAGACGCCGTGCATCAGCAGGTAGTACAGGCCGTGCACGGCGTCGACCTCGCCCAGCAGCTCCCGGATCCCGCCGAGCGGCCGGTGCGCCACCTGCCAGGTGACGGATTCGTCGCGCCACATGCTGCCGCCGCGCTCCAGGCCCCAGAGGCCGAGGAGTACGGCGAACAGCGGAGGCAGCACGCGCCAGGGGGCGATGCGGCGGATGTCGGCCTCCGGGATGCTGTCGTTGCGGGTGTGGGGACTCCATACTCGTGGTTCGGCCCGAGTACCTGCGGAGGTGGGTGTGCGCGCGTTCCGAGCGGTGGCGGCGGTACTGCTGAGTGCGGTGGTCCTGGCGGGGTGCGGTCCGGCCGGCTCGCCCTCCGGCTCGAAGACCGGCTCCCCGGGCGGCTCGGCGTCCCAGGCGCCGTCCGACGCGCCGTCCGGCCCGCCGTCCGGGTCGTCGAGCACCAACGGGGACACGCCCCCGCCGGCCTCCCCCGGCCCCACCACCGCCGCGCCCCCCGCCGCCACCGAGACCCTCGTGCGCGTCAGCCGCAGCGGCGGCTTCGCGGGCCTGACCCACACCGTGATCGTCAAGGGCGACGGCTCCTGGACGCAGCTGGACGCCAAGGCGAAGACGACCGGCACCGGAAAGCTGTCGCCGGAGCGGCTCGACACCCTGCGCGCCGCGCTCAAGGCGGCCGACTTCCCGCACCTGCCGAGGGTGTCGACGGGCGGCCCGGTGATCTACGACGGATACACCTACGCCTTCGTCCACGGCGGCTTCGAGGTGGCCTCCGACCAGGGGTCCATGCCGCCCGCGCTGACCGCCGTACTGGACGCGCTTCCCCCCTTCACCGGGTAGGGCGACACCCTTCGCATACCGCCCCCCATCAGGACTTTCGATGCAAATCGTCCTGTGGGAACCCCGCATAGCCGCAGGCCGGAGCCTCCTCTACGCTGCACCCCTGACACACGAGACCAGACGGATCAAACAGATCAGACGGATCAGACGGATCAGCACGGGTCGGCACCGGGACGGGACATGGAACAGACACACACCACCCACAACGGCGGCGCGGCGACCCCTGGCGCCCAGCGGCGCGTACTCGTCGTCGAGGACGACCACACCATCGCCGAGGCCATCGCGGCCCGCCTGCGGGCCGAGGGCTTCCAGGTACAGACGGCCGGGGACGGGCCGGCCGCGGTCGCCGCGGCGGAGAGCTGGATTCCCGAGCTGATCGTCCTGGACATCATGCTGCCCGGCTTCGACGGGCTGGAGGTCTGCCGCCGGGTCCAGGCCCAGCGCCCGGTCCCGGTGCTGATGCTCACCGCCCGGGACGACGAGACGGACCTGCTGGTCGGGCTCGGGGTCGGCGCGGACGACTACATGACGAAGCCGTTCTCGATGCGCGAGCTGGCCGCCCGGGTCCACGTGCTGCTGCGGCGCGTGGAGCGGGCCACCCTCGCCGCGCACACCCCGCGCGGGGCCACCCTGCGCCTGGGCGACCTGGAGATCGACCACGCGCAGCGCCGGGTCCGGGTGCAGGCCGAGGACGTGCACCTGACGCCGACCGAGTTCGACCTGCTGGTGTGCCTGGCCGGGACCCCGCGCGCGGTGCTCTCCCGGGAGCAGCTCCTCGCCGAGGTCTGGGACTGGGCCGACGCGTCCGGGACGCGTACGGTCGACAGCCACATCAAGGCCCTGCGGCGCAAGATCGGCGCGGAGCGGATCCGTACGGTCCACGGCGTCGGGTACGCCCTGGAGACCCCGGCGCAGACGTGACCGGCCGCCGGCCGCCGGGGGAAGGGCTGCGGCCCTTCTCGCCCTTCTCGATCAAGACCAAGCTGGGCACGCTCGTGGTGGTGTCGGTCTTCATCACGACGGGCCTGCTGCTGGTGGCCCTGCGCACCGACACCGAGCTGCGCTTCATCACGGTCTTCTCGGTGATCGCCTCGATGCTGATCACGCAGTTCGTGGCGCACGGCCTGACCTCGCCGCTGGACGACATGACCACGGTGGCCCGGGCGATCTCGCACGGCGACTACACCCGCCGGGTGCGGGGGGCGGGGCGCCGCGACGAGCTGGGCGACCTGGCCGCCACGATCAACCTGATGGCGGACGACCTGGAGGCGGTGGACCGGCACCGCAAGGAGCTCGTGGCCAACGTCTCGCACGAGCTGCGCACGCCGATCGCCGCGCTGCGGGCGGTCCTGGAGAACGTGGTCGACGGGGTGTCGGCCGCGGATCCGGAGACCATGCGCACGATGCTGAAGCAGACCGAGCGCCTGGGCCGGCTCGTGGAGACCCTGCTGGACCTGTCGAGGGTCGACAACGGGGTGGTCCCGCTGAAGGCGCGCCGCTTCGAAGTGTGGCCGTACCTGTCGGGCGTCCTGAAGGAGTCGGGGCTGGCGGCCGCCGGCCGGCCGGGGCTGCTGTCGGGTTCGGGCGGGCACACGCGCAACGACGTACACCTGCACCTGGACGTGTTCCCGCCGGAGCTGACGGCGTACGCGGACGCCGAGCGGCTGCACCAGGTGGTGGCGAACCTGATCGACAACGCGGTCAAGCACAGCCCCCCGCACGGCCGGGTCACGGTCCGCGCCCGGGGCGGCGACGCGCCCGGGAGTCTGGCGCTGGAAGTACGGGACGAGGGCCCCGGCATACCCGAGTCGGAGCGCGCCCGGGTCTTCGAGCGGTTCAACCGGGGCAGCGCGCGCGGCGGTGACGGCGGTACCGGGCTGGGCCTGGCGATCGCCCGCTGGGCCGTGGAGCTGCACGGAGGCCGGATCGGAGTGGCCGAATCGTCACGCGGCTGCCGCATCCTCGTCACGCTTCCGGGCAGCTCGTAGGCGCGGTGTTGACGTAGGGTTCGAGTGGGAAGGACATGATCTCGGCCACACGTACCCGGGGTCCGTCAGGGGTGCGAAGCCAGGGGGCCGCAACCTCGGTGCCCCCTACCCGAACCACGCTTGTTTCCCGCCATTCCAGACGGTGAAACCCGCCGTTCGATGTGACCTGCATGACGGATGTCCCGCCCGGTCTGCATCTCACGGCCCGAGAGGCGTAGCCTTTATTCCCGCTGTCCATACCTTGTGAAGCGGAAGAGGGCGGTTGCCGCCGTGTCGCCACAGTCCCCCAGTAACCCGAGCACCACGACCGAAGCAGCAGAGGGCGGGAAGAACCCTGCCTCAGGCTTCGGCGCGAACGAGTGGCTCGTCGACGAGATCTATCAGCAGTACCTCCAGGACCCGAACTCGGTCGACCGGGCCTGGTGGGACTTCTTCGCCGACTACAAGCCGGGGGGCGCCGCCGCTCCGGTCAAGGCCGAAGAGCCCGTGAAGACCGCGACGAATGATGGCGCCTCCGCACAGGCCGCCACGACCGTCGCCGGAACTCCTCAGGTCGCCGAAGCTGCCGCCACGGGGGCGGCCAGCACCGCGCCCGCGCCGACCGCGCCGCCCACACCTGTGTCAGCTCCTGCCCCTGCTCCTGCCACCCCCTCTGGTGCCCCTGCTGTGACTGTCACCTCCCAGGCCCCGGCCGCCGCACCGGCCGCGCCCGCCACCCCCTCCGTAGCCCCGCAGAAGGCCGCGCCCGCCACCGAGGCCCCCACGGGCCCCGAGCTGGTGACGCTCCGCGGCCCGGCGGCTGCCGTAGCCAAGAACATGAACGCCTCCCTCGAGGTCCCGACGGCCACGTCCGTCCGCGCCGTCCCGGTGAAGCTGCTGTTCGACAACCGCATCGTCATCAACAACCACCTCAAGCGCGCGCGGGGCGGGAAGATCTCCTTCACGCACCTCATCGGCTACGCGATGGTGCAGGCGATCAAGGCCATGCCGTCGATGAACCACTCCTTCGCGGAGAAGGACGGCAAGCCGACCCTGGTCAAGCCCGACCACGTGAACTTCGGCCTCGCCATCGACCTGGTGAAGCCCAACGGCGACCGCCAGCTCGTCGTCGCCGGCATCAAGAAGGCCGAGACCCTCAACTTCTTCGAGTTCTGGCAGGCCTACGAGGACATCGTCCGCCGCGCCCGCGTCGGCAAGCTGACGATGGACGACTTCACCGGCGTGACGTGCTCCCTCACCAACCCCGGCGGCCTGGGCACCGTGCACTCCGTGCCCCGCCTGATGCCCGGACAGTCGGTCATCATGGGCGTCGGCTCCATGGACTACCCCGCCGAGTTCCAGGGCACCTCGCAGGACACCCTGAACAAGCTGGGCATCTCCAAGGTCATGACCCTGACCTCGACCTACGACCACCGGGTCATCCAGGGCGCGGCCTCCGGCGAGTTCCTGCGCATCGTCGCGAACCTGCTGCTCGGCGAGAACGGCTTCTACGACGACGTCTTCGAGGCGCTGCGCATCCCGTACGAGCCCGTCCGCTGGCTCCGGGACATCGACGCCTCGCACGACGACGACGTCACGAAGGCCGCCCGCGTCTTCGAGCTGATCCACTCCTACCGGGTCCGCGGCCACGTCATGGCCGACACCGACCCGCTGGAGTACAAGCAGCGCAAGCACCCCGACCTCGACATCACCGAGCACGGCCTCACCCTGTGGGACCTGGAGCGCGAGTTCGCGGTCGGCGGCTTCTCCGGCAAGTCGATGATGAAGCTCCGCGACATCCTCGGCGTGCTGCGCGACTCGTACTGCCGCACCACCGGCGTCGAGTTCATGCACATCCAGGACCCGAAGCAGCGCCGCTGGATCCAGGACCGCATCGAGCGCCCGCACACCAAGCCCGAGCGCGAGGAGCAGCTGCGCATCCTGCGCCGGCTGAACGCGGCGGAGGCCTTCGAGACCTTCCTGCAGACGAAGTACGTCGGCCAGAAGCGCTTCTCCCTGGAGGGCGGCGAGTCCGTCATCCCGCTGCTCGACGCCGTCATCGACTCGGCCGCCGAGGCCCGCCTCGAAGAGGTCGTCATCGGCATGGCCCACCGCGGCCGCCTGAACGTCCTCGCGAACATCGTCGGCAAGTCGTACGCGCAGATCTTCCGCGAGTTCGAGGGCAACCTCGACCCGAAGTCGATGCACGGCTCCGGCGACGTGAAGTACCACCTGGGCGCCGAGGGCACCTTCACGGGCCTGGACGGCGAGCAGATCAAGGTCTCGCTCGTCGCGAACCCCTCCCACCTGGAGGCCGTGGACCCGGTCCTGGAGGGTGTCGCCCGCGCGAAGCAGGACGTCATCAACAAGGGCGGCACGGACTTCACGGTCCTCCCCCTCGCGCTCCACGGCGACGCGGCCTTCGCCGGCCAGGGCGTCGTCGCCGAGACGCTGAACATGTCGCAGCTGCGCGGCTACCGCACCGGCGGCACCGTGCACGTGGTCATCAACAACCAGGTCGGCTTCACCGCCGCCCCGGAGTCCTCGCGTTCGTCGATGTACGCGACCGACGTGGCCCGCATGATCGAGGCGCCGATCTTCCACGTGAACGGCGACGACCCGGAAGCGGTCGTCCGTGTCGCGCGTCTGGCCTTCGAGTTCCGCCAGGCGTTCAACAAGGACGTGGTCATCGACCTCATCTGCTACCGCCGCCGCGGTCACAACGAGTCGGACAACCCGGCGTTCACGCAGCCGCTGATGTACGACCTGATCGACAAGAAGCGCTCGGTGCGCAAGCTGTACACCGAGTCCCTCATCGGTCGCGGCGACATCACCCTCGAAGAGGCCGAGCAGGCGCTGCAGGACTTCCAGGGCCAGCTGGAGAAGGTCTTCGCGGAGGTCCGCGAGGCCGCCACGCAGCCCGCGATCGCCCCGCCGGTCTCCCCGGCCGCGCAGGCCGAGTTCCCGGTGACCGTGAACACGGCGATCTCTCAGGACGTCGTCAAGCGCATCGCCGAGTCGCAGGTCAACATCCCCGAGGGCGTCACCGTCCACCCGCGTCTGCTGCCGCAGCTGCAGCGCCGCGCGGCGATGATCGACGACGGCACCATCGACTGGGGCTTCGGCGAGACCCTGGCCTTCGGTTCGCTGCTGATGGAGGGCACCCCGGTCCGGCTGTCCGGCCAGGACTCCCGCCGCGGCACCTTCGGCCAGCGCCACGCGGTCCTCATCGACCGGGAGACGGGCGAGGACTACACCCCGCTGCTGTACCTGTCGGACGACCAGGCCCGCTACAACGTCTACGACTCGCTGCTCTCCGAGTACGCGGCCATGGGCTTCGAGTACGGCTACTCGCTGGCCCGCCCGGACGCGCTGGTCCTCTGGGAGGCCCAGTTCGGCGACTTCGTCAACGGCGCCCAGACCGTCGTCGACGAGTTCATCTCCTCGGCGGAGCAGAAGTGGGGCCAGACCTCCGGCGTCACCCTGCTCCTCCCGCACGGCTACGAGGGCCAGGGCCCGGACCACTCGTCCGCCCGCCCTGAGCGCTTCCTCCAGCTGTGCGCGCAGAACAACATGACGGTGGCCATGCCCACGCTCCCGTCGAACTACTTCCACCTGCTGCGCTGGCAGGTCCACAACCCGCACCACAAGCCGCTGGTCGTCTTCACCCCGAAGTCGATGCTGCGTCTGAAGGCCGCGGCGTCGAAGGCGGAGGAGTTCACGACCGGTTCGTTCCGTCCGGTCATCGGTGACTCGACGGTGGACCCGAACGCGGTCAGCAAGGTCGTCTTCTGTGCGGGCAAGGTCTACTACGACCTGGAGGCCGAGCGGGAGAAGCGCGGCGTCACCGACACCGCCATCATCCGCATCGAGCGCCTGTACCCCCTCCCGGGTGCGGAGCTCCAGGCGGAGATCGCGAAGTTCCCGAACGCGGCCAAGTACATCTGGGCGCAGGAGGAGCCGGCGAACCAGGGTGCGTGGCCGTTCATCGCGCTGAACCTGATCGACCACCTCGACCTGGCGGTCGGCGCGGACGTCCCGGCGGGCGAGCGCCTGCGGCGCATCTCGCGCCCGCACGGCTCGTCCCCGGCGGTGGGCTCCGCCAAGCGCCACCAGGCGGAGCAGCAGCTGCTGCTGAACGAGGTCTTCGAAGCCTGAGCTTCGTGACCGCGGAAGGCCCGGCCCCCTTCGGGGAGCCGGGCCTTCCGGCTGTGCGGACCTGCCCGCCACTGACCTGGCCGGGGCAAGTAGAGTCCGCTTGGCGGAAGACCAGCCCCACATGTGACCGCCCGTCCTTCTTCCTCCTCGGACAGGCCTCGCACTTTGACCCCAACTCCCCGGCTGCTCCGCGGCATCGCCGCGTCAGCCGTCGTCGCCACCCTCTGCGGCCTCGTCACCGCCGCAGGCGCCTCCTCGGCCGCCGCCGCGACGGTGAACTGCCCCTCGCCGCAGTTCACCCGCGTCTTCTTCCCCGACGCCACGTTCACCGGGACGCCCGTACGGACCGACTGCGACACCGCGGTCGACGAGAACTGGGGCACCGGCGCACCGGCCGCCGGAGTGCCGGCCGACAACTTCGGCGTCCGCTGGACCCTGGCCCGGGACTTCGGTTCGGGCGGCCCGTTCACCCTGACCGCCACCGGCCAGGACGGCATCCGCGTCTACCTCGACGGGGTCCGCCAGATCGATCTGTGGAAGAACGTCTCGGCCGACCAGACGCAGAGTGTGAACGTGACGATCCCGCCGGGCACCCACACGCTGCGCGTCAACGTCGCGAACTGGACCGGCGCCGCCAACGTCAAGTTCGGCTACGCGCCCCGGACCTCGGCGGCCGACGACAAGGTCAAGCCCGTCGCCCCGACCGGCGTCAGGTCGGTGCTCGACAACGCCACCGCGCAGGCGAAGGTGTCCTGGGCCGCGAACAAGGAGATGGACCTCGGCGGCTACCGGGTCTACCGGCGGCCGGAGGGGACCACCGCCTGGACGCTGGTCCGGACCACGAAGGCGACCTCCTTCTCCGAGCTGCCGCCCGAAGGCGCCGGCCTCACCTACCACTACCAGGTGCGCGCCTACGACCTGGCCGGGAACGTGTCCGCCGCGACCGCCGGACAACCCGTGACCACGTCCACGGCCGCCACCCCCGGGACTCCCAAGGCCACCGCCGACGACGCCGGCGTCTCCCTGACCTGGCCGGCTTCCCCGGGAGCGACCGGCTACCTGGTCAAGCGGACCGGTGACCCCACGGTCCGCACGGCCGCCACGCCGAGCTTCACCGACACCACCGCCCCGCGCTCGGTCGTCTCCGAGTACCAGGTCGCGGCCGTGGACTCGGCCGGCCGGGCCTCCCGCTACAGCTGGGCGGCCACCGCTCGCCGACCGGTCGCGGCACCGCACGAGGTCACCGCGGCTCCGGTGTCGGGCCGCTACGTCGACCTGTCCTGGAAGGTCCGTCCCGGAACGGACGGCGCCTACGAGGGCTTCACCGTGTACCGCTCCACCACCCTCCCGGTGAACACCCGGACGGCGGAGGTGTTCTGCGGCAGCCGCACCTCGAAGACGCTGCCGGACGGGCGGATCCAGTGGACCTGCCAGGACAACGGGACCGCCGCCGACACCAAGTACCACTACGTGGTCCAGGGCTGGGGCACCGACCGGTACGCCGGCAACACCTCCGTGGACTCCAACACCGCCACCGTCACCACCGGTACCAAGGACCTGACCCCGCCCCCGGCGGTCACGGGGCTGACCGCGGAGGCCACCGCCTACGGCATCGTCCTGAAGTGGAACGCCAACCCGGCGGCCGACCTCCAGCGCTACGAGGTCTACAGCGGAACCCCCCTCGGTGAGGAGAAGGTCTGCTCGGCCGGCGTGAGCGCGTACCTCGGCAAGACGGACACGTCGTACCTGGTGGAGACCCTGCCGGACGGCGGCGAGCGGTGCTTCTTCGTCGATGCCGTCGACACGGCGGGCAATTCCGCCTTCCAGTGGACCGGCGAGGCTTCGGTCACGAGCGTGACCGAGCTGGACGTGACGCCGACCGTCGAGACTCCCGAGAGCGGACCGGTCTCCCTCGGCGCCGCCCGTGCGGCCTCCGGCACCGCCGTGGACCTCACGTGGAACACCGTCGCGGACGCCACGGGCTATCTGGCCTACCGGTGGAACCCGGCCACCAAGGCCTACGAGAAGCTGACCGCCAACCCCGTCACCGGCACCGCGTACACGGACTCGGGCCCGGCCACCGGCACCACCCATTTCTACCGGGTGACCGCGGTGTACGCCGACGGCAAGGAGTCGGCGCCCGGCGGGGACTACGCGATCCTCCCGCCGCACCAGTAGGACGGAAGGCGGGGCGGCGGCCGAGCACGCCCCGCCCCGCCGCACCGCCTAGGGCTGGGGTTCGAAGTCCCAGTACGGGCGGACCCGTTGCTTCGCGGAGATGGTGTGGACGTGCTGGGCGCCGAGGGTGCGGGTCAGCGCCTTGATGCCCGCGTCCTCGTGCTTCGCGGCCTCCTCGTCCTCGCGGACGGAGCGCAGGTCCGCGGCGAGGGCGATCTGCGCGCTGAGCGCCATCGGGTGGTCCGGTCCCAGGACCTGTTCCGCGCCCCGCAGCGTCTCCCGGCTCAGGGACAGGGCGTCCTCCCGGTGCCCGGTGATGTTGCGGTGCCCGGTGGCGTTCAGGGCGCAGCCCAGGGTCCACGGGTGCCGGTCGCCGAGCGCGCCCCGCATGCCGACCAGGGCCTGTTCGGCGAGGGAGAGGGCCTCCGCGCGTTCGCCCTGGGCCCGCAGGATCAGGCCCAGGTTGCCGACGGTGCCGATGCTGTACGGGTGGGCGAGGCCGAGTTGGGACTGGTAGCCGCGGACGACGTCCTCGGAGATCCGGCGGGCCTCGCCGATGTCCCCGTATTCCCTCAGGTACGTCGCGTAGTCGGAGGCCACCATCAGCGTCCACGGGTAGTCGACGCCGAAGACCCGCGTGGCCCGTTCCCACACGATCCGCAGCCGCTGCCCCGCTCCGGGGATGTCCCCGCTGCGGCGCAGGCACAGCCCGAGGTTGTGTTCGGCCCGCAGGGTCTGCGGGTGGTCCAGGCCCAGGACCTGGGTGTTGACCTTGAGGCCCTGTTCCTGGCGGGTCTGCGCCTCCCGGTAGCGGCCCATGAGCCGCAGCCCCATCGCGCAGGCGATGCCCGAGGACAGGGTGGAGATGTGGTGGGCCCTCAGGACGCGCTCGCGGCGCCGCAGGGTGTCCAGGTCGAGGTCGTAGGAGTCCTGGTAGCGGCCGAGGAGGCGGTAGGTGGCGGCGAGGTTGTTCTGGGCGGCCAGCGTGGTGGAGTCGTCCTCGCCGAGCAGCTCGCGGTAGGTGTTCAGGCAGTGCTCGAAGATCTCCCGGGCCGGCTCGAACTTGGCGATGCACAGCAGGACTCCGCCGTAGGAGCTGGTGGCGCGCAGGGTCTCCAGGTCTCGGTCGCCCCGCTCCTCGGTGAGCTCGACGGCGCGGGCCCGGGTGAGGGTCTCGGCGCGCCGGAACAGGCCGAGGTTGCGCAGGGCTCCGCCGTACTGGTAGCTGAGTTCGCGGACCTTGGGGTGGTCCTCGCCGAGCATGGCCCGCCAGGCCTGGTCGGTTTCCTCGGACAGGCGCAGGCAGGTGCGGTACTCGCCGGCGAGGATGAGGTAGCGCAGGCAGTGCAGCAGGAAGGTCTGGATGCGCGGGTTGCTGCTGGTGATCACCCCGGAGGGGCCGAGGTGCGGGATGAGTTCGGCGTACCGGGGCCAGAGCCGGGAGTCGGAGGGCCGGCCGGGGTCGGCCGCGGCGAGGACCTGGCGGACGGCTCGGGAGAGCGGTTCGGCCTCCTCCTCGGAGAGGTTCTCGCGGACGATGCCGTGGACCATGCGGTGCAGCTGTACGGTTTCCAGCCCGCCGCCGCCCTCCTCCACGGGCAGGTCGGAGTACTCCAGGCGGACGACGGAGAACTGGACGAGCTTGTTGAGGGCGGCGTTCCAGCGGATCTGGTCGTTGATCAGCCCGGCGAGCTGTTCGGGCACGTCGTCGGCGGGGAATTCGCGCAGCAGCCGCAGCGGCACGGGCCCGGGGGCGAAGAAGACGAACAGCCGCAGCAGGGCGAGGGCGTCGGGGAAGTTCTCCCGTACGTTGTTGAGGAGTATGGCCAGCGCGGTGGGGAAGGGCAGCGGGTAGTCGTCGGAGACGGTGACGGCCTCGCGGGAGTCCAGCCGGCGCTGGAGCAGCGCCAGGTAGTCGCCGACGGTCAGCGGTGAGTCGGCGAGCCAGCCGGCGGTCTGGTCGAGGGCGAGGGGGTAGTCCTCCAGGGCCTCGGCGAGCTGGTCGGCCTCGTCGGGGCTGAGCCGGCGGGCCCGGCGGCGGATGAAGGTGACGGACTCGGGGCGGGCGTAGAGCGGGACTTCGACGAGGCTGGTGTGCCGGGCTGCCCACTCGCGGTTGCGGGAGGTGATGATGACGTCGCCGGCGCCGGAGGGCAGCAGGTCGATGAGGTCGTCGGGGTTGTCGCAGCCGTCGAAGACGATCAGCCAGCGGCCGTACGGGGATCCGCGCCGCAGCGCCTCCAGTACGGCCCGGATCTGCTCGCCGTAACTGCCCGCGCCGCGGGGCAGGCCGAGGGCGGGGGCCAGGTCGGCGAGGCGTTCGCGCAGGGTGGGCCGGTCCTCGGCGGGGACCCACCACACCAGGTCGTACTCGGAGGCGAAGCGGTAGGCGTACTCGGTGGCGACCTGGGTCTTGCCGACGCCGGACAGCCCGAGGAGGGTCACGGTCGAGGCGCCGGGCGGGGCCTCGGCGAGGGCCTCGCGCAGGGTGCCGATGACGTCGTTGCGGCCGGTGAAGCGGGGGTTGCGGCGCGGGACGCGGCCCCAGATCTCGGGCGGGTCGTTGGGGAAGCGGGGGCCGCGGCGGCCCGACTCGGTGCCGATCCGGTCGGTGGGCAGCTCCAGGCGGCGCAGGACGCGGTACTCGGCCTCGTAGGCGTCCAGCCCCCACAGGTCGGTCTTCTCCAGGACGGCCACGGCGCTGGGCAGCGGCGCGTCGGTGAGGCAAACGGCCGCGTACCGGTCGGGATGGCGGTCGGTGACCGCCCGCAGCGCGGTGTTCCACTCCTCGTCCGGGTGCGTGCCCGCGGAGAAGTAGCGCTCGCTGAGGACGAGCAGGACCCGGCTCCCGGAGCGGGCGAGGTCGTCGAGGGCCGGGTCGAGGCCGGTGGTGTTCTGCGGGTCCCAGCGCTGGAGGGACACGCGGTGGCCGTGCTCCTCCAGCCGGTGGGCGATCCAGACGGCCCAGGGGCGGTTGAAACCCGCGAAGCTGATGACGAAGCGCTGGGGGCCGGCGGCTGGGCCCTGGTCCTGCCGAGTACCGGTGGTCATGCGGCCTCTCCCTGGAATCCGGGCAGTGGCAGTGGACGGGGTTGAAACCTACCGCAGCCGACGCTCCGTCAACCTCGTACGAACGCCGCGAGTTCGGGGTGTGCCTCGCACCAGGCGCGGCGTTCGCGGTCGACGGCCCGGCGGGCGGCGGTGTGCTGGTCGCCGGGGGGCGGGAGTTCGTCCATGGCCCGTTCGGCGGCGGCCATCGCGTCGGTGAACTCCCGTCCGGCGGGGGTCAGTCGCTCGTGGGCCCGCAGGGCGGGCAGTACGGCGGCCACCTGGGCGCGGATCCGGGCGTGCTGGGCCCAGGCTCCGCGGGCCCCGTAGAGGGCGGCGCGCTGCCAGTACCCGGCCAGGGCCAGGTGGGCGTAGGTGCCGTGCAGGAGTCCCTCCAGCGGGCGGGGGTCGCTGCGCCAGGGGGCCCAGTGGCGGGGGGTGCGGTCGGCGGTGTGCAGGGTCAGGACGTCGGCGAGGGCGGCCAGTTTGCCGTGCTGCACCTCGTGGACGAGGGTGGCGGCCAGCGCGGGCGGGGCCTGCGCGCGGGCCAGGACGGAGCCCGCGGCCGCGGGGAGGGTGGCGCCGCTGGAACGGGAGCCGCCGCCGAGCGGGACGAGGGAGCGCAGCAGCTGGACGGTTTCCTGCGCGCGGGTGGTGTCGTAGCGCCGGAGCAGGGTGAGGGCGCCGGCCCACTGGGTGTCCCAGCGTTTGTGGCCCTTGGGCGTGAGGCGGCGGGCGGGGCGGACGGGCGCGGGGCGCGCGGGGCCGGGTGCCCGGTAGGGGTCGAGGTCGTCGAGGGCGGTGCGGCCGCCGGGCAGGACGTGCAGGGGCAGGGTGGCGGGGTCCTCGGGGTCCCAGGAGCGTTCGGTGAGGGCGAGCGAACCGGTCCGGTCCGGGCGCAGCAGTCCGAGGGTGGGCAGGACGAGCCGGCCGTGCGCGGGCCGCAGGGTGTGGGTGAAGGCGATCCGGGCGCGCAGGGCTGCGGCGACGGCGAGGGCCCCGAGGTGGCCGAGGTCGGCGGGCGGCCCGGAGGGGGCGTGCAGCCGGCGCAGGGTCTCCTCGGCCCACACCCCGGTGGCCGGGTAGTGCAGTACGTCGCGCACCGCGTCCGGATCGCGGAGTTCGGCCTCCTCCAGGAGGGCCCAGTGGTCGGCGGCCTCCCCGGAGCGGCCGCCGGGGGCGGCGTCGAGGACGGCGCGCAGCAGGAGCAGGCGCTTGGAGCGGCGCACGTCGCGCACCAGGCGGGTGCCCTCCGCGGTCGGCTCGGTGGAGGCGAGGGCGCGCAGGACCGGGGAGGAGACGCTGAAGGCGGCGAGGGCGACGGCGGTCACGAGGCCACCCGCCGGGTCGCCGCCGCGGCCGTCACGGCGGCGGCGATGTGGCGGATCAGTGCCTGCAGGTCGGCGCAGTACACGGACGGCTGCCGGAAGCCCTCGCCGGCCCGGTAGCGGTGCGGGTAGTGGCCGCCGCCGCACACCTCCACCAGTGCGCAGGCCCGGCAGTCGGCGGCGAGCGCGTCCCGTCCGAGCTGGCGGGCGGCGAAGCCGGGGTGGTCGAGGAGCTGGTCGAAGCCGTGGGTGTGGACGCTCATGCCGGTGGCGGCGGCGCCCTCGTACGCGGATTTCAGCGAATCGGCCTGTTCGATGGAGCCGTCGGTCTCGATCACGGCGGTGGCGGCGGGCGCGAGCCCGAGGGTCTCGGTGGCGGCCGGCAGGCCGAGCAGCAGGGCGATGATCTCCTCGAAGATCCGGATGCGGGTGCGCCGCGCCCCGGCGTGCCACCAGCGTTCGAAGACGGCGAGCAGCCAGTCGGCGTACGGGGTCGCGGACGGGTGGTGGCCGGGCGGCGGGGAGCTCCAGTTGGCCAGCGGCAGCAGCAGCCCGATGGCGGGCGGGGTGAAGGCGAGCAGGGACTCGTAGGTCTCCACGGGGTCCTGGCCGAGGTCGATGACGCTCAGCACCCCGGCGTAGCTGGCGGGGTGCCGGGCCAGCAGCCGCAGGCCTCGGGCGGCGGCGCCGAAGCCGGGGCGGCCGGAGTGGTCGACGCGCCGGGCGTTGTGGGCGGGCAGTCCCCCGTCGAGGCTGACGCCGACGCGGATCCCGGCGGCGGCGAGCGCGGCGAGCCGGCCGCGGGTGAGCAGGGTGCCGTTGGTCTGGACGGTGGCGGTGACCCGGGTGCCGGGTGCGGCGGCGGCCAGGGCGGCCCGGACGGCTTCCACGGGCGCGGCGAGGGCAGCGGGCGCGGCGAGCAGCGGCTCTCCGCCGTGCAGGACGAGGTCCACGCGGGGCAGGCGGTGGGCGGCGGCGTGCTCGGCGATCCGGTCGGCGGCGCGGGTGGCGGTGGCCGGGGTCATGGCGGCGGGCTGGTCGCGCCAGCCCTCGTCGGCCATCGTGTAGACGTAGCAGTAGGTGCAGGCGAGGTTGCAGCGGCTGCGGGTCTTCAGTACGAACTGGCGTATGGGGTGGGGCCGGTGGCCTGCGGCGCGCAGGGCGGGGACGTCGAGGCGGGCGTACGGCCAGGGGGCGTGGCGGGTGTGGCGGGCGTGGTGGCCGCCGTCCGCGGGCAGCCCGGGTCCGCCGGTGATCGCTCGGCTCATCGCTGCACCTCCCCGCTGCGGACGGTCCATCCCTGCCCTGCGGCGGGCGCCGGCTAACGGCGGAAAGTGGTCAACTCGCTCAACTCGCTTTCGGGCGGCGCGGATCCGTGGTCAGTCGACTCCGGAGTCGAAGGCGTTCAGGATCTCGGCCGGGTGCGTCACCCGCTCGACCATGCCCTCTATCACCTGGGCGAGCACGGGATGGTCGATCCCGCGCAGGGTGGCCAGGTCCAGCGCGGAGAGGTCCGGCAGCCCTCCGGGGCACGCACGGCTCGCGACCGCTTCCTGATGCTGAGTCACCACGGGCTGCCCGCCCCTCTGTTGCTCCGACTTCGATGGTCCACTCACCTTTCCCCTCCCCCGGTGTGCGGAAACTGCTCAGAGGTCTGCTTCCAGGGCGCGCGTACGGGCGCGCAGGGCCTCGCGGCGCTCCTGGTCGGCGCCGGCGGCGGAGCCGAGCCGCGTCCACAGCTCCAGTGCGGAGCGGTACGCGTCCAGGGCGGCCCGGGGGCGGGCCAGCCGCTCCAGCACCTCCCCGCGCAGCTCCTGTACGCGGGCCGCCAGCCGGACGGAGGTGTCCGTGCGGTCCGGCTGCGCCGCCCGGTCGGCTTCCAACGCGGCCCGCCAGGACCGCCGGTAGGAGTCCGCGGCCCGGTCGAGCCGGTCCAGGGCCCGCGTGTGGGCGTGGATCTCCTGCTGTACGTCGCCGTGGTCGCGCAGGGCTCGGGCCCGGTCGAGGGGGCTCCGGCTCTGCCGGGCGGCCAGCTCCAGCAGGTGCTCCGCCTCCAGCAGGTCCACCGGGTCGCCCTCGTAGGCGTGCCGCAGCCGCAGCCCGGTGGCGAGGCGCCGTAGCCGGTGCGCGGCGTCGGGGTCGGACTGCGGGACCGCGGCCCTGCTGTCGCGCAGGACGCGTACGGCCGCCCCGGTGAACCGCCGCCCGTCGGCGGCCCTCGCCCGGACCAGGAGTACGTCGCCCCATTCGGGCAGCAGTTCCGCGAAGACCTCCGCGTCGCGGGGGATCAGCCGCCGGGCCCGGCCGTAGGCCTCGGCCGCGTCCTCCAGCGCCACCGGGTCGCCGTCCCGCGCGTACCGCGCCCGGTGCACCCGGGCCCGGCACACCAGGGCCGCGACCCGCAGCTCCGGGTCCCCGTCGGCCTCCTCCAGGGCGGCCGCCAGCTGCCCGGCCGCCTCCCCGAGCCACCCGGGCAGGTACCGCAGCGCCCCGGCCAGCTCCACCCGGACCCCCGCCACCCGCCGCCGGTTGGGCGCGGTGCCGCCCAGGAGGGACCTGAGAGCGGCGGCCAGGCGGGCCGCGGCCTCCTCCGCCAGCGTCGTGCGGTCGGCGGGGGCGGGGGTGTGGGGCAGCAGGGCCAGCAGGACCCGGCCCAGGGCGAGGTGCAGCTCCGGATGCGGCACGGGCCGCGGGCCGGGGCCGGAGCCCGCGAACGGCCCGCGAGCGGGACCTGGGCCCGCAACGGGGCCGCGGGCGGAACCCGCAACCGGGTCCGGGTCGGAGCCCGGGCCCCCGTCGGGATCCGGGGCGGAGCCCGGGCCCGCGACGGGAGCGGGAGCGGAGCCCGGGCCCGCAACGGGATCGCGGCCCGGGCCCCCAACCGGGTCCGGGGCAGAGCCCGGGCCCCCCACGGGATCCGGGTCCGGGCCCGTGACGGGGTCGGGGGCCGGGCCCGTGACGGGGTCGGGGGCGGAGCCCGTGACGGGGTCGGGGGCGGAGCCCGTGACGGGGTCGGGGGCGGAGCCCGTGACGGGGTCGGGGGCGGAGCCCGGGCCCGTGACGGGATCAGGGCCCGGGCCCCCAACCGAGTCCGGGGCAGAGCCCGGGCCCCCAGCGGGAGCGGGAGCGGAGGCCGGGCCCCCGTCGGAATCCGGGGCGGAGCCCGGGCCCGCGACGGGATCCCGGGCAGAGGCCGGACCCCCTACGGAATCCCGGGCAGAGGCCGGACCCCCTACGGAATCCCGGGCGGGGTCCGGGCCCACGACGGGATCCGGGGCGGAGCCCGGGCCCGTGAAGGGAGCGGGAGCGGAGGCCGGGCCCCCGTCGGGATCCGGGGCGGGGTTCGGGCCCGTGACGGGGGCGGGGGCCGGGACCGGCGGGGGCGCGAGGGTGGGGGCCGGGCCGGCCAGGGGGGCTAGGGCGGCGCGGGCCTCGTGCAGGGGCGCGGGGTCCTCTCGCAGCGCGCTCAGCCGGATCAGGGTGTCGGCCCGCCGGACCGCGCAGTCCCGGCGCAGCTGCGGGTCCGCCGCGGCGGCGCCCGCCGCGGCGAACTCCCGGTCGGCCGCGGCCAGCAGCTCCGGGTCGGGCGCGCCCGCCAGGGCCCGTTCGTACAGCACCCGGCCCCGGACGGCCCGCGCCGGCGGTGTCCGCAGGCCGGTCAGGGCCCGCTCCGCCTCGGCGAGCAGCTCCGGGTCCCGCTGGGCGGCCCACAGCCGCAGCAGGGCCCCGGCCAGCTCCGTCTCCGCCTCCTCCGGCGTTTCCCCGGGGCCGGCGGGGGCCGTCACCGCCCGGCGCAGCACGGCCACGGCCTCGTACAGGGCCCGCGCGTCCCCGTCCCCGGCCCCGTCCGCGAGCCGGGCCCGCGCGGCCCGCACGGCGCGGGACCGCTCCGGCAGCGGCGCCGGCTCCCGGGCCGGCGGGCCCTCCTCCGGGATCCCGGGCAGGTAGCGGCGTACCACCTTGGCGGAGACCTCGGCGAAGGCCCTCGGGAGCCGCCCCGCCGGGACCCCGGCCGCGTCCACGGGGCCCTCCGCCACCGGCGCCGGCGCCCCGGTGAGCTGCGAGACGGCGAGCGCGGGGAAGTTCCGTACGCCCCGCCCGAAGTGCGCCAGCACGTACTCCGAGCAGTGCTTGAGCACCAGCGCCGCCTCGTCCCGCCCCAGCGGCCCCAGCAGCACGTCCTGCACCCCGGGCACGAACTCGTACCACTGCCCGTACTCCGGCCCGGTCCGCCGCAGGAGCCCGCTGAGCAGCACCTCCGCAAGGTCGGACGGCTCCGAGTCCGGCAGCATCGTGCGCTGCACGAGCCGCATCACGGGCAGCGTCAGCGGCGCCGCCGACAGGTACACGGAGAGCTGTACGGCCCGGGGCGCGGCCGAGGACCGGAACCGCGCCACCAGCTCGCGGGGCGGCCGCGCACCCCTGGGCGGCGGCGCCGGCGCGCCGGGGTGTCCGGCCAGCACCCGGCCCACCTCGGCCGGCACCGGCCCGCTGCCCAGCCCGGCGACGAGCCGGGCCCAGGCCCCGAGGGCGGTCGCGCTCGGCGGCAGCACCGGCACGGTCAGCCCTCCCGCGGGCCGTCCGGGCAGCGGCGGCCGGTCCGCCCTGAACCGCAGCCTCCCGCCGGCTCCCTCCACCCGGGCGAGCGTGCCCCGCTCGGTGGGCAGCCAGGTGCGCCCCCACAGCCGCTGCGGCAGCGGCTGCACGACCACGCACGGCGTGCATTCGGCCCACCGGTGCAGGAGCCGCTGCGCCGCGCCCTCGCGCCACATCGGTCCGGCGCAGTCGGAGACCACGATGGTCAGGGCCCGCCCGGTCGGATCGCGCAGCTGGTCGGCGGAGCGCAGTCCGGCTCCCGCGACGGGGCCGCGCCCCAGCACGACCGCGCCGTCCGCGAGCCGGTGCAGGTAGTGCACCTGGACGTCCCGGAAGGCGCCCAACCGCTCGCACACGGTGCGCAGTTCCTCGAACATGTCCTGCCAGACGGCCATCGAGGGCGAGGCGTCCATCACCAGCCGTACGGTCGCCTCGCGCCGGCTCTCCGGCCGGAGCACCGGGATGACCAGTCCGAGGGCCCGCGCGCTGGCCTCGGCGGTGGCCGGTTCGTCGAGCACCCTGCGGGTGGGCGGGGCGGGCGGCCGGTGCCGCTGGAGGGCGCGCAGGGCCCGCTGGATGTCGAGGATGCGCGGCAGCGCGGCCGCGCCCGGCACCCGTACGGGCACGCCGGCCTCCCCGGGTGATCCGGCCCCGTCCGCCTCCGGTTCGGGGGGCGGGCGGTGCGCGCCGGGCGCGTAGAGCCGGACCTGGCCCTCTGCCTCCGGCCGGCCCGGCCCGGGCTCCGCAGGCGGCGGCCCGGCGGTGTCCTCGGCCTCCGGCCCGGCCTCCGGCTCGCGGGCCGGCTCGGCCTCCGGCTCGGGGTCCGGCACCCGGGCGGGCGCCCGCGCCCCCTCCGCGGACGGCCGCCGGATCCGCCCGGCCAGCCACAGCGCGTCGGCGATCTCCTCGGCGGAGGGGTCGAGCCCGGCCGCGCCCAGCAGGGCGGCCAGTTCACGGATGCCGGGTGCGGCGGGATCGGGCACGGCCGGTCACCTCGGGCGGTCGAGGCGCTGGATGAGCAGGTCCGCGAGGTCCTCCCGGGTGGGCGGGGCGGCGTAGTGCGTGAGGTAGACGGCGTTGAGCAGCTGGTCGGCGGCGACCAGCTCGGTCTGGGAGCGGCTGAGGAACTCCCGGATCAGGTCGGCCCCCAGCTGGGCGGCCTCCTCCCCGAGGTGGGCGCGGACCATGGTGGCGAGCCGCTTCTCGCCGGGCTGTCCGAGCTTGAGCTGGATGCAGCGCCGCAGCAGGGCGGCCGGGAAGTCCCGTTCGCCGTTGCTGGTGAGGATGATGAAGGGGAAGGCCCGGCAGCGCACCCGGCCGCCGCGGACGGTGACCTTCGCCCCGTCGTCGGTGAGGACCCGCACCTCGGGCTCGGTGTCGGCGACCCGTTCCAGCTCGGGGAGGGCGAACTCCCCTTCCTCCAGGACGTTCAGCAGGTCGTTCGGCAGGTCGATGTCGCTCTTGTCGAGCTCGTCGATCAGCAGGACGCGGGGGCGTTCGGTGGGCAGCAGGGCCGTCCCCAGCGGCCCGAGCCGGATGTACTTCCCGATCCCGGGCCCGCCCGCCTGCCCGCCCGCCTGCCCGCCGCCGCCCCCGCCCCCGCTCGCCGCGATCTGTACGTCCTGGAGGCGCGCGAGGGCGTCGTACCGGTACAGCCCGTCCTGGAGCACGGTCCGCGACACCACCGGCCAGCGCAGCACCCGCCCCAGCTTCAGCTCGTGGGCCACGGCGTGCGCGAGCGTGGACTTGCCGGTGCCGGGGAATCCGGTGACGAGCAGCGGCCGCCGCAGGTACAACGCGGCGTTGATGGCCTCCAGTTCCTCGGGCTCGGGCCGGTGCAGCTCGGCGGCCTGCCGGTGCGCGCCGAGCCTGCGCGCGATGGCCCCGTCGGCCGCGCTCGCCCCGTCGGCCGCGCCGGACCCGGCCCGTCCGCCGTCGTCCGGGTCTCCCACCGGGCCGCCGTCGAAGTCCCGCCACGGCGGCGGGTCGGGCAGCGCTTCGATCCCGTCATGGGGCTCGCCGACTCCTCGGTAGATGAGCCACTCGTCGTTCATGGACGCTCCCTATGCTCCCCATCGAATGCGAATCCGCCGCGCCGTCACAGGTCGCCTTGCAGAGGTTCCTCGTCCGGCAGCGGCCGCGCCGGGTCCTCCCACACCAGTCCCGATCCCGCGGCCCAGTACGCGTCGGGGTCGGCCGCGTACATCCGCCCGCGCAGGACCTGCAGGCGGCGCGGCAGCGCCTCGCCCCGGCCGGCCTCCGCCAGTTCCTCCCGCTGCCCGCGGTGGAAGGGCGCGCAGGGGGCTCCCGGGTCGGCCGGGGGCCGCCGGACGACCACGACCCCGTACCCGAGGTCCCGTACCGCGTGCAGCGAGCCGAGGGCGGGTTCCCCGTCCGGTGCCCGGCAGTGCACGGGCACGGTGTTGTCGGGGAGCCCGGCCAGCCACGGCGCCGACGGGCTGCGCGGCCGCCCCCGTACGCAGTCGGCCCGTTCGTCCAGGAGCGGTCCCGCCGACACCCGGCTCCAGCGGGCGGCGGCCTCGGGCGCCGGCGGCCGGCTGCCGGCCGCCCACCGGAACACCACCGGCCGCTGCACCCCCACCGGGACCCCGCCGACCAGCCGCCATTCGTCCACCGCCGCCCCGAACAGCTCCGGGTCGACGGCGACTTCGAGCACGGCGGCCGCCTCGTCGGTGTCCGTACGCCGGAACGCCTCCGCGAGCGGGGCCCGCAGCACCTCCGGCAGCGCCCTCATGGAGGCCCGCGCGCCCGAGTCCACCGGGGTCACCCGCCCCGGGTGCGCCGGGCCGGCGAGCACCGAGACCCGCCAGTCGTAGACGCCCCGCTCCCAGGCGTGCGCCCACAGCTCCAGCAGGGCCGAGGCCCCGGCCGGCAGTCCGCCCGACAGCCGGGCCGCCGGACCCCGGACCATCCGCCCGGTCAGGGCGTGCACCCGCGCCCCGCGTGCCACCAGCCCCTGTTCGCGGCGTTCGCCCAGCTCGCGCCGCTGCGGGCGCCACAGCCGCCCGGCCGCGGCCCGGGTCCAGTCCCACAGCTCCTCGTCCGCGCCGGGGGCGGCGGGCCCGCGGTAGTCGGCCACGCTCACGTCGGTGGCGTAGCGGAGCATCCCCAGGACCTCGCCCGCTCCGCCCGGCGGGTCGTAGAGCATCCCCACCCCGTCGCGCCAGCTCAGCGGGGCGGGCGGATGCGGGTCCGGTTCCTCCCCGCGGGCCGCCTCGGCCAGGGCGCGTACGACCTCGGAGGAGCCGGGCGGGGGCAGTTCGGCGAGCAGCCCGAAGAGGGTGGTGCGTTCCCCGGGGGCGAGCCGGCCGCGGCCGCCGTACCCGGGGCCGTACGGGTCCCCGTCCGGCGCGGCCAGCTCGTCCTGCACGTCCGTCCAGGTCCGGCGGGTGTCGAGGTCGCTGAGGTGCTCGTCGTAGTGGTGCAGGTCGTGGGCCTGCACGATGCGGTGGTAGAGCCCGGTCTGCCCGGGCCCGCCGCTCGGCAGGGTCCTCAGCTGCACCACGGACACGGCGAGCCCGCCGCCCCCGGTGTGCCGGCGGGCCTTGACCACGCCGACCACCTCGCCGCGTACGAGGTCCACGACGGGGCCGCCGGACATGCCGGGTTCGATCTCGTCGTCGTCGCCGAGCCGGATGGCCGCGCCGTTGCCGGCGCTGCCGCGCAGCCGGGTGGTGCGGCCGGTGATCTCGGGGGTGCCGAGGTCTTCGGTGCAGCCGAAGTACGCGACCTCGTCGAAGCGGGGTCTGGAGCGGTCGGTCAGCCAGACGCAGGCGTGCGAGACGGGCGCGAGCACCTTGACGAGCGCCAGGTCGGGCAGGTCCCACAGGGCGCCCCGCGCGGGGCGCCGCTCCTCCAGCCGCTCGGGCAGTACGCACTCCACGCGCCCGACGACCGTGCCGGTCGCGCCGTTGCCCCCGGAGGAGAAGGTGATGCCGACCTCGCGCCCGGTGATGCGCATGGTGGCCCCACCCCCTTCGCCGACCACGTGCGCGCACGTCAGGACCCAGCCGGGGGCGATGAAGAAGCCGCTCCCCCAGGTGGTCCCGGGCCCAGGGGACCCATACCCGCCCGGCGGCGCGTGGACGCGTACGGTCGCCGCCAGAACGAGGGGCTCCAGGAGCTCGAAGGCGCGCGCGGATCCGCCCGTGCGCCCGTCCGTCATCCGCGCCCCCCGCTCGTGAGGCGTCCAGGCTAGCCCCGGCCCCAGCGGTGACGGGAGGTCCGTGGCGGCCCGCGGATTATCCTGGCGGGAAACACCCCCTTGGACACGGAGCCCGACTTGTACTTCACCGATCGCGGCATCGAGGAGCTGGAGAAGCGGCGCGGCGAGGAGGAGGTCACCTTCGAGTGGCTCGCCGAGCAGCTGCGCACCTTCGTCGACCTGAACCCGGACTTCGAGGTTCCGGTGGAACGCCTGGCCACCTGGCTGGCCCGCCTGGACGACGAGGACGACGACGCCGACGAGTGAGCGGCGCCCTCTGACGAGCGACGCGAACGAGAACGGCCCGGCTGCCACGGAGGCAGTCGGGCCGTTCTCGTTGCGCGCCGGCGTACGGCGCGCGGGAGGTGCGGGGCGCCGGATCAGGCGGCCTTGGTCTCCCAGAAGATGCGGTCGATCTCGGCGATGAGCTCAAGGGCCTTCGCGCCGGTCGCCGGGTCGTTCGACGCCTTGGCGGCCGAGAGGGCCTTCAGGGTGTCGTTGACCAGGGTGTGCAGCTGCGGGTACTTCTCGAAGTGCGGGGGCTTGAAGTAGTCGCTCCACAGCACCGAGACGTGGTGCTTGGCGAGCTCGGCGCGCTGCTCCTTGATGGTGATGGCGCGCGCGCGGAAGTCGGCGTCGTCGTTGGCCTGGTACTTCTCCTGCACGGCCTTGACGGACTCGGCCTCGATGCGGGCCTGGGCAGGGTCGTACACGCCGCACGGCAGGTCGCAGTGGGCGGAGACCTTCGCCTTGGGGGCGAAGAGGCGGGAAAGCATTGGAGTGTGTCCTCCTCGTGATCGTCTTCTCAAGAGGGGAGATTACTCGCTGGAGAACCGGATTTCGCGGGCGCCCCCATGGGCTTAGGACAAAAGTCCAGGGGCTCGGCCGGACCGGTGAGCGAACGTACGGGGCCGTGAGGCAGCATGCGGGGGTGACGAGGAGGACACGCATGGTGGAGAACACGCGCCCGCGGAAGCAGTTCGGAGTGGCCGAGGTGACGGGGCCCTCGATGGTGCCCACGCTGCTGAACGGCGACCAGTTGCTGGTCCGCTACGGGGCCCGGGTCCGGCCGGGTGCGGTGGTCGTGCTGCGCCACCCCTTCCAGCAGGACCTGCTGGTGGTCAAGCGGGCGGTGGAGCGGCGGCCGGGCGGCTGCTGGTGGGTCCTCGGCGACAACCCGTACAACGAGACCGGCGACAGCACCGACTACGGGCCGGTTCCCGACGAGCTGGTGCTGGCGACGGCGGTCCTGCGCTTCCGGCCGCGCGAGGAGGGTCAGCGTTCGCTGAGGGCGCGGCTGTCCTGGGCGGTGTCGGCGGTGCGCCCGCTCTGGGCGGACGCCTCGGCCTCCAGCCGCTTGCGGGCGCGGTAGGCGGCGACGTTGGCGCGGGTGGCGCAGCGGTCGGAGCAGTAGCGCCGGGAGCGGTTGGTGGAGGTGTCGAGGTAGGCGTTGCGGCAGGGCGGGGCCTGGCACAGGCCGAGGCGGTCGGGGCCGTGTTCGGTGAGGTGGAAGGCCAGGCCGAAGGACGCGATGGCGGCGTAGCCGGCGGAGGCGTTCGAGGGGTGGTCGGCGAGGTGGATGTGCCAGTCGGGGCGTCCGGTCTCGTCGAGGGTCTCGTGGCCGGAGACCTGGGGGCTGACGGGGAACTCCATGAGCAGGGAGTTCAGCAGGTCGACGGCGAGGACGTGGTCGCCGCCGTCGGCCGCCTCGAAGACCGCGCGCAGCCGGGCCCGGACGTTGCGGAAGCGCGTGACGTCGGTGTCGGTGACGCGGCGGGCCATCTGCTGGCTGGCGCCGAACAGGGCGCGGACGGCGTCCACCGAGGTGAGCGAGTCCTTGTTGCGGGCCGGCTCCTCGGTGTTGACCAGGCGCACGGCGAAGTCCGAGTAATGGGCCAGTTCCACTTGTAGTCCTTACGGATGCGGATTAATGTCCCTCGTAACAGCTGAGACGTCTTCGAGGGTATTACGTACGGAGGGGTTCGTGATGGCGAATACGGCGAATGCGGCGGATACGGCGACTACCGGCACCGCCGCCGGCTACTGGCAGGCCTGGCAGGACAGCTGGGACCGGCAGCAGGAGTGGTACATGCCCGATCGTGAGGAGCGGTTCCGGGTGATGCTGGACATGGTCGAGGCACTGGTCGGCCCCACCCCCCGGGTACTGGATCTCGCGTGCGGTACGGGAAGTATTACGGACCGCGTCCTCAAGCGGTTCCCGGGAGCCACCAGTACGGGCGTCGATCTCGACCCGGCGCTGTTGACGATCGCCGAGGGCCACTTCGCCGGCGACGAGCGGGTCACCTTCGTGACGGCCGACCTCAAGGACCCGCACTGGCGCGCCGCGCTCCCCCACGAGACGTACGACGCCGTCCTGACCGCCACCGCCCTGCACTGGCTGCCCAGCGCGGACCTCGCCGTCCTGTACGGGCAGCTCGCGCCCCTGGTGGCCCCGGGCGGCGTCTTCATGAACGCCGACCACATGCCGGACCCGGCCACCCCGCGCATCGACGCCGCCGAGCACGCCCACCGGCACGCCGGCATGGACCGGGCCAAGGCCGCCGGGGTGGCGGACTGGCGCGAATGGTGGGCCCTGGCGGCGGCGGACCCGCTGCTGGCCGAGCCGGTGAAGAAGCGCTTCGAGATCTACGGGGAGCACGCCGACGGCGACACCCCCTCGGAGGCCTGGCACGCCCGCACCCTGCTCGACGCCGGCTTCGCGGAGGCCCGCACGGTCTGGCGCTCACCCTCGGACGCGCTGGTCCTGGGCCTGAAGTAGCCGCCCGACGCACGGACGCGGAAAGGATCACGCCACGGCGGACGGGTTTCGGTCGCTTGATCGATATTCTGTTGATCATCTACTGCCCGGCCTCATAGCTTCTCTGTGGGCTGAACGAGCCCACCGCGACGCGCCGGTCTGACCAATCGGCGGCACCGTCGCGCTCTTCAGAGGGGGAACACCGTGAAGAAGAAGCTCATCGGGGCGCTCGCGCCCGCCATCATGGCCGCCGGCGTCATGATCCCCATGTCGGCGACGCCGGCTGCCGCGGACCCGCCGTGCGGGTTCGATGTGTACGCGGACCGCATTTCGGAGAGGGAGTTCGCGGTGAACGTCGCGAGCAACCGGTGCGGTCGCAAGGTCCGGGCCTACATCAAGTGCGCCATTCCGTTCAGCGGCGCCACCTCGTACGGCCCTGAGGTGACCTCCGGGCGCAGCTACACCATGTGCTCCCGCAACACCGTTCCGGGCGAGCGGGGCTGGGAAGTCTACGAGAACGGCCGCTGGAACAAGCGCGTGGCCTGAGGCAAGTGAGAAGCCGGGGTCCCGGGGCGCTACGCCCCGGGACCCCGGCTTCGCTCATGACTACAGCACCTTGGAAAGGAACGCCTTCGTCCGGTCGTGCTGCGGGTTGCCCAGCACCTCGCGGGGGTGGCCCGACTCGACGACCACGCCGCCGTCCATGAAGACGAGGTTGTCGCCGACCTCGCGGGCGAAGCCCATCTCGTGCGTGACCACGATCATGGTCATGCCCGACTCGGCCAGGTCCCGCATGACGTCCAGGACGTCACCCACCAGCTCCGGGTCGAGCGCCGAGGTGGGCTCGTCGAAGAGCATCAGCTTCGGCTCCATGGCCAGCGCGCGGGCGATCGCCACGCGCTGCTGCTGGCCGCCGGAGAGCTGGGTGGGATAGTTCCCGCCCTTGTCGCCGAGGCCGACCCGGTCCAGGAGGCGTACGGCGCGCTCGCGCGCCACCGCCTTGGACTCGCCCTTGACCATGACCGGGGCTTCCATGACGTTCTCTATGGCGGTCATGTGCGGGAAGAGGTTGAAGCGCTGGAAGACCATGCCGATGTCCCGGCGCTGGGCCGCGACCTCGCTGTCCTTCAGCTCGTAGAGCTTGTCGCCCTTCTGCCGGTAGCCGACGAGGTTCCCGTCGACGTACAGCCGTCCGGCGTTGACCTGCTCCAGGTGGTTGATGCACCGCAGGAAGGTCGACTTGCCGGAGCCGGACGGGCCGACCAGGCAGAACACCTCACGCGGGGCGACCTCCAGGTCGATGCCCTTGAGGATGTGCGCCGCGCCGTAGGACTTGTGGACGCCCTCGGCCTTCACCATGGCAGTCGTCATCAGGCCACCGCCTTGCGGTTCGAGAAGCTGGACAGTTTCGCCTTGACCTTCTGCAGCGGCGTGGGCGGCAGCGAGCGGAGCGCGCCACGGGCGTAGCGGCGCTCCAGGTAGTACTGGCCGATGCTGAACACGCTGGTCAGGGCGAGGTACCAGATCGACGCGACGAAGAACATCTCCATCACCGCGAACGAGGTGGACGCGATGTCCTGGGCCGCGCGCAGCAGGTCGAAGTACTGCACCGCGACGACGAGCGACGAGGTCTTGAGCATGTTGATGAACTCGTTGCCCGACGGCGGCACGATCACCCGCATGGCCTGCGGCAGCACGACGCGGCGCATGGTCTGCAGCCGGGTCATGCCGAGCGCGTGCGAGGCCTCGGTCTGGCCCTCGTCGACCGACTGGATGCCGGCGCGGACGATCTCCGCCATGTACGCGCCCTCGTTGAGGCCGAGACCCAGGAGGGCGGCCAGGAAGGGCGTCATGACCTGGGTCATCTCATCCTTGTAGAACCCGAGGTTCAGGATGGGGAAGATCAGGGCGAGGTTGAACCAGATGAGCAGCTGCACGTACACCGGGGTGCCGCGGAACAGCCAGATGTAGAACCAGGCGATGGTGCTGGTCACCGGGTTCTTCGAGAGCCGCATCACGGCGAAGAGGACACCGAGCACCAGGCCCAGGGCCATCGAGGCGATGCTGATCCAGATCGTGTTGCCGACACCACGCAGGATGGTGGGGTCGAACAGCTTCTCCGGCACGGTCGCCCAGCGCACGTTGCCCTGCGAGAAGGCGATCGCGAGCATCGCGACCAGGCCGATCACGACCACGGCGCTGATCCAGCGGCCGAAGTGACGTACCGGAATGGCGCGGATCGCCTCGGGGGGTACGGCCCCGGCCGGCGGGGTGTCCGCCGGGTCCGGGACCTTGTCGAGCTTGTCAGTCACAGTGACTGCCCTTCAGAGTGCTGCAGTGGTGCGGGGACGTCAGGAGCCGGAGTTGATCTTGGCCTCGGTCACGGCACCGGAGCCCGCGTTCCACTTGTCCAGGGCGGCCTTGTAGGTGCCGTCCTTGATGATCGCGTCGAGGGCGGCCTTGAGGGCGTCGCGCAGCTCGGTGTTCTTCTTGTCGACGGCGATGCCGAAGGGGCCCGCGTCAGTGGGGTTGGCGATGGCCTCGAAGTCGTTGCCGCCGCCCGCGGTCTGCGCGATGTACGCCGCGACCGGGGAGTCGTTGAGGTCGGCGACAGCGCCGCCGGCCTTGACGCGGGTCTGGGCCTCGGCGTCCGATTCGAACGCCTCGATGGAGATCTCGCCCTTGCCGGCCGACTTGCACTTCTCGGACTGCTCCTTGGCGGCCTTCTCGTAGGTGGTGCCGCGCTGGACGGCGAGCTTCTTCCCACAGAGGTCGTCGATGGTCTTGATGCCGTCCGGGTTGCCCTTCTTGACCAGGATGCCGGTGGAGGCCATGAAGTAGTCGACGAAGTCGACGCCGGCGCCGGTCTTGACACCGTTCTCGTCCAGGCCGTCCTGGCGGGCCTTGGTGTCCGACAGCGAGGACATGACCACGTCGGTGCGGCCGGTCTGCATGCTGCTGACGAGCGTGTTGAAGGTGCCGGACTCGAACTTGAACGGAACGCCGAGCTGCTTGGACAGGGCCTCGGCGATGCCGGGGTCGACGCCGACGATCTTGCCGCCCTCGGTGAACTCCATCGGGGCGTAGGTCGCGTCCGTACCGACCTTGATGACGCCCGCGTCCTGGATCTTCTTCGGGAGCTTGGAGAACAGCGGGGCGGCGTTGTCCTTCGACGCCGAAGGGGACGAGCCCTTGTCCGTCTGGTCACCACAACCCGTGAGGATCAGGGCGCCGGCGACCGCGATCGCGCCAACCGCGGCGATCCGGGACCGGGCGGCGGTCGTACGACGGGTGGTGCTTGCGGTCATGGCTTCGTTCCTCCGGCTGGTGGAAAAGGATCGAGAAGCGGTCGGACACGCACCATCGAGTGTCGCGACCTTGTGTGATTACGGCATCTTGCCATTCGGACTGAGACATTCAGGGTGCCCGTCAGGTCAAAATCGCATAACGGGCGACCCGCCTGACCCAACAGGACTGCGGGGCAGGGCCGTCAGTGCCGCAGATACTGCCGTGACCTGGCGTTTTCGCAACAGTTTCTACGGAGCGTCTCGCCCTCCGGACACCAAGCTTTGGACTTTTAGCCAAAACCATGACAGACGACCTACAGTCGAGACGGAATCGACTCGTCTGGGCGAGCGTTCTTCGGGTAGAACAGATCCTTACACCCCTCATCCGGGGCTCAGGGCGCGCGTGCGGCGCGCCCGCGCGTACGAACCTCCCCTCCGCGGAGGCGGGCCAACCGTCGAAGCGGAGTACGTACTCGGTGCCCGCCCACCCCTTAACCAGGAGTGGCCACCCTCAACGATTCAAAGGACTTAAGGGGTCACACAAAGTGGCAGCGGAGATCGTCAACCCTCGCAGTGACAGCAGCGCGACGGACAACAACCCGGACGCGGTGTTCGCGCTGCACCGGGGCGGCAAGATGGCCATCCAGGCCACCGTGCCGGTCAACAACAAGGACGACCTGTCCCTGGCTTACACGCCGGGCGTGGCGAAGGTGTGCAGCGCCATCGCCGAGCAGCCCGAGCTGGTGAACGAGTACACCTGGAAGTCCAACGTGGTCGCCGTCGTCACCGACGGCACGGCCGTGCTCGGACTCGGTGACATCGGTCCCGAGGCCTCCCTCCCCGTGATGGAGGGCAAGGCCATCCTCTTCAAGCAGTTCGGCGGTGTCGACGCGGTTCCGATCGCGCTCGCCACCAAGGACACGGACGAGATCATCGAGACGGTCATCCGTCTCGCCCCGTCCTTCGGCGGCGTGAACCTGGAGGACATCTCCGCCCCGCGCTGCTTCGAAATCGAGCGCCGCCTGCAGGAGGCCCTCGACATCCCGATCTTCCACGACGACCAGCACGGCACGGCCATCGTGACGCTGGCCGCCATGCGCAACGCCGCGAAGCTCACCGGGCGCACGCTCGGCGACCTGCGCGCCGTGATCTCGGGCGCCGGCGCCGCGGGCATCGCCATCGCCAAGATCCTCGTGGACGCGGGCATCGGCGACGTCTGCGTCACCGACCGCAAGGGCGTCGTCTCGGCGGACCGCACCGACCTGACGGACGTCAAGGCGGAGATCGCGGGCCTGACCAACAAGACCGGCCAGACCGGTTCGCTGGAGCAGGCCCTGGCCGGCGCGGACGTCTTCATCGGCGTCTCCGGCGGCACGGTTCCGGAGGAGGCGGTGGCCTCGATGGCGAAGGACGCGTTCGTCTTCGCCATGGCCAACCCGAACCCGGAGGTCCACCCGGACGTCGCGCACAAGTACGCGGCGGTCGTGGCCACGGGCCGCTCGGACTTCCCGAACCAGATCAACAACGTGCTGGCGTTCCCGGGCATCTTCGCGGGTGCCTTCAAGGTCCGCGCCTCCCGGATCACCGAGAACATGAAGATCGCGGCTGCCGACGCCATCGCCGGTGTCGTCGCGGACGACGAGCTCACGGCCGACTACGTGATCCCGTCGCCGTTCGACACCCGCGTCGCCGAGGCCGTCGCGTCGGCCGTGGCCGCCGCGGCCAAGGCCGACGGCGTGGCCCGCCTGGCCTGACCGCTGCGCTGAGCCATAGGAAGGCCCGGCCGGATCCCCCTGGATCCGGCCGGGCCTTTTCGCGTCCGCGGGCCCGATTCAGCCTCGCCAGGGGGCCCCTCCCAGCGGTGGCCGGGGGAGTTTGAGGCGCGGGGTCTGGGGCGGAGCCCCAGGGCCCCCGAGGGCCCGCACCGCGTACGCGGCTCTGGTCGCACCGGCTCAGCCAGGGCTGGAAACCCGGCCTACCCAGCGGTAGCGTCGCGGCATGTTCGCTGCCTATGCCGCCCGAATCGACCGTGACCAGCCGCTGAACGGCCTCGAGCTGGGCGAACGCCCCGCGCCCGAGGCCCGTCCCGGCTGGGTGACCGTGAACGTCAAGGCCGCCTCCCTCAACCACCACGACCTGTGGTCGTTGCGCGGGGTGGGCCTCGGCGAGGACAAGCTCCCCATGATCCTCGGCTGCGACGCCGCCGGGATCGACCAGGACGGCAACGAGGTCGTCCTGCACTCCGTGATCGGCCAGAGCGGCCACGGGGTCGGCCCGGACGAGCCCCGCTCGATCCTGACCGAGCGCTACCAGGGCACCTTCGCCGAGCAGGTGTCCGTCCCCGCCTGGAACGTCCTGCGCAAGCCGGCCGAGCTGTCCTTCGAGGAGGCCGCCTGCCTGCCGACGGCCTGGCTGACCGCGTACCGCATGCTCTTCACCAACGCGGGCGTCCGCCCCGGCGATTCGGTACTGGTCCAGGGCGCGGGCGGCGGGGTCGCGACCGCCGCCATCGCGCTCGGCAAGGCCGCGGGCCTGCGGGTCTACGCCACCAGCCGCGACGAGGCCAAGCGCAAGCGGGCCGTGGAACTGGGCGCGGTGGACGCCTTCGAGCCGGGCGCGCGGCTGCCGCAGCGGGTGGACGCGGTCATCGAGACGGTGGGCGCGGCCACGTGGTCCCACTCGGTGAAGTCCCTGCGCCCCGGCGGCACGCTGGTCATCTCGGGCGCCACGAGCGGCGACCGCCCGGCGCACGCCGAGCTGACCCGGATCTTCTTCCTGGAGCTGAAGGTGGTCGGCTCGACGATGGGCTCGAAGGACGAGCTGGAGGACCTGCTCTCGTTCTGCGCGACGACGGGCCTGCGGCCGGTCATCGACGAGGTCCTGCCGCTGGGCCGGGCGCGGGAGGGCTTCGAGAAGCTCGCGTCCGGCGACCTCTTCGGGAAGATCGTGCTCAAGCCGTAGATGTCAATGAAGGTTGACACCCCCTCCCGCGTCAACCTACATTGACATACATGACGGAAGCTACCGATCTCGCCGAGCGGGCCGGTGACCGTGACCCGCGCGTGGGCCTGCGTGCCGTGGCCGCCCTCCGCAGGCTGCTGGAGCAGCTGGAGGCCGTACAGGTACGCAGTGCCCGCGCGCAGGGGTGGTCCTGGCAGGAGATCGCGGCCGAGCTGGGCGTGAGCCGGCAGGCCGTGCACAAGAAGCACGGGAGGGCCTGATGTTCGAACGATTCACGACCACTGCACGCGAGACCGTGGTGGGCGCCGTGGGCGAGGCCCGGCAGGCGGGGGCCGCCGCGGTCACCGAGGAGCACCTGCTCCTGTCCCTGCTGGCCCTGGGCGCCCTGGACCCCCTGGGGGTGGACCGGACCGCGGTGGCCGCGGACCTCGCGTCGGCCCGGCGCCGGGGCGGCATGACGAGGGCGGACGAGGAGGCGCTCGCGGGACTCGGCATCGACCTCACGGAGATCGTCTCCCGCATCGAGGAGACCCACGGCGAGGGCGCCCTGTCGGCCCCGGGGCCGCGAAGGCGCACGCTGGGCGCCTCGCTGCGCTCGGCCCTGGGCCGCCCGGAGCCGGACAGCCGCCACGTCCCCTTCGCCCAGGGCGCGAAGAAGACCCTGGAACGGTCCCTGCGCATCGCCCTGGCCCGCAAGGACCGCCACATCGGCCCCCTGCACCTGCTCCTCGCCCTGCTGTCCCACCCCGGCACGGTCTCCGAAGTCCTGACGGACCACGGAGTCACGTACGACAGGACCGAGTCCGCCCTGGCGGCCTGACTCCACACCCGACCCGACGGGGCACATCCAGCCCGGCGCCGCCGCACCTTCCGGCCGAGCCGGGGCACAACCAGCCCGGCGCCGCCGCACCTCCCGGCCGAGCCGGGGCACATCCAGCCCCGCCGGCGTTTGAGGCGCGGGGTCCGGGGCGGAGCCCCGGCGGCGGCGCCGCAGCCGGACTCACACATCGGCCGGGCTACGGCTTGCCCGCCCCGAAGGTCGCCGCGAGGCGCACGGCCGCCGCCGCCAGGTCGGCCCGCGCCTCGGCCACCCGCGCCGCCGTCACCCCGTGGTCCCGCGCCGCGTCCCGCACCTCGTCGCGGAAGCGGTCGAGCAGCCGGTCCAGGTCCCGGGCCGGGTCCCCGGAGGGCGCCAGATCCTCGGCCCAGCCGGTCGCGGAAGCCGCACCCGCACCGGCCCCCGCCGTGCCCCCCGCCGAAGGGGCCGTCACGCCACCGAGCCACGCACCGGCCAGGTTCCCCAGCACGCCCCCCGACTTGGCGAACTGCTCCTGCAGCTGCCCCGCGATGCGCTGGACCTCCTCGCGGGCCCGCTCCTGCGCCTCCTTGGCCTGCCGGCGGGCCTGCTGCGCCTCTTCCCGGGCCCGGCGGCTCTCGTCCTTCGCCCGCCGCGCCTGCTCCTTCCACTCCTGCCGCGCCTTGCGCAGCTCCTCCTTCGCCGCCTGCCACGACTCGTCCTCGCCCCGCATCGCGGACGCCGAAGCCGCCGCCCGCATCTCGCGCCGCAGGTCACCCGCCGCACCCCGGACGTCCTCGCGGATCTCGGCGGCCAGTTCGGTCACGGAGTCGCGGATCTCCAGCTCCAGGTCGGCGAGTTCGCCGCCGCGGTCGGCCAGCTCGGCGCGGCCCGCCTCGGTGATGGAGTACACCTTGCGCCCGCCCTCGGTGGCGTGCGTGACCAGGCCCTCGGCCTCCAGCTTGGCCAGGCGCGGGTAGACCGTGCCCGCGGAGGGCGCGTAGAGGCCCTGGAAGCGCTCCTCCAGCAGGCGGATCACCTCGTACCCGTGGCGCGGTGCCTCCTCCAGGAGCTTGAGGAGGTAGAGGCGGAGGCGGCCGTGGGCGAAGACGGGCGGCATGTCAGAGCACCTTCTTGTCGAGTGCGAGGGGGGTTTCCGGGGTGTCGGCGGCCGGCCGGCGCAGCAGCGCGATCGCACCCGACACGGTTTTGGCCCGCAGGGTGCCGGTGCCGGCGCCGAGCGTGCCGGTGATGCTCTTGGCTCCGAACTGGCCGGAGACCCGCAGGTCCTCGAAGGCGTTGGAGACGCCACCGGTGGCGGTGTTGGCCTCGACCCGCGCGTCGGCGGGGTGCGGGAGCCGGATCGCGACCTGGCCGGAGACGGAGGTGAGCGCGATGTCCACGGGCCGGGGCGCTGCCGCGTCCGGGTCCGGGTCCCGGTTCAGGTCGATGAGCATGTCTCCGCTGACCGAGTCGGCCCGTACGCTCGTGCCCGCCCCGTCGACCACCGTCAGACCGCCGGAGACCGAGTGGAACCCCAGGTCGCCGGTGACGGACTGGACTTCGACGCTGCCGGTGACGGTGTGCGCCTTGACCCGGCCGGAGAGGCCGACCAGGGTGGCGCCGCCGGAGACCCCGTTGACGTCGGTGGTGCCGGAGATCCCGGACACGAACGTGGTGGCGTCGACCACGGCGACCTGCACCCGCGTGCCGGCGGGGACGGTCAGGGTGACGCCGGCGCTGCGCTCCCAGGCCTTGCGGCCGGAGGGGGAACTGCCGGACCAGGCCTTCCAGGGCTTGGACTCGACCCACTGCTTGAAGCCCTGGGATCCGTTCCAGGGCAGGTCCTCGTAGGAGACGGTGAGGGTGCCGTCCTCCTGCACCACATAGAGCGGCGGCCCGTCGACCCCGGTCACCTCCAGCCGCGCCGGGCCCTCGTCCGCGGCGACGACGTTGACCGTGCCGCTCACGAGACGGACGCGGAGCTCGGTCACCGGCTCCTCGAAGGTGAGCTTCTGCGGTTCGGCGGCCGACCACGTCTTCTGCTCTGCCATGGTGCTGATCCTTTCTCGGGCGTGCACGGACCGGGCTCAACGCTCGCAACATATCGCGTCTTCTGACCAACACGATATATCGCGGTCGAATGAAGTCAAGCGTGCCCGGCGCCGGGCTGGCCGGCCGCGGCAGGCCTGGTATATGTTGAACGCGTTCACTTGAACGCGTTCAACACCTGGGGGGGTTCGTGGTGGAGGAAGACAAGAGGGTGTCCGCCCGGCAGTGGGGATGGGCCGTGGCGGGGGTCGTGGCGGCGGGGATCGTGGCGGCCCTCGCGTTCGTCATCGCCCCCTACCTGGCCGGGCTCTTCCTCGCCAGCGCGGTCGTGGCCGCCGTCCCGCTCGCGATGCGGCAGTGGCCGAAGGGGTTCGCCACGGCCTGCCTCGTCGTCGGGGCGGGGCTGCTGGCCTGGGCGCTGATCGGCGCCGTCGTCGGGATGTTCCTGTTCATCCCCGCGGCCCTGCTGCTGTTCGTCGCGGCCTTCGCGGACGGGCGCAACCGCCCGCGGGTATGGCCGGCGGTGGCCGCTCCCCTCGCGGCCGCGGCCGCCGTGGTGCTGTGCTACTCCCAGCCCCCGGACCCGGCGAACGAACCGCCGCCCTACTTCGAGGCGACACTCGACTCCGGCAGCCGGTACCGCGATCCGGAGTTCAAAGAGCGCAAGGAACTGCTGCGGGACTTCGGCGCCACCCGGGTCGAGGTCGGCGAGTACGGGGGCGGTCGGTTCCTGCTCACGGTGGGGATGCCCGACACCTTCCCGGACGGGCAGAGCCAAGAGGGGCTCCAGGAGAAGATCCAGCAGGTGCCGGGCGTCGTCGCAGTGCGCTTCTGCACCTTCCACACCTGCAACTAGGCCACCCTAGGCCGCCTCCAGGAGCGGGCTCGCATGGTGCCGCAGCCACTCCCGGTACGGCGGCGTGCGCAGGGCGGCCTCGCGGTAGGCCGCGCGGAGGTCCGCGTAGACCTCCGCGTGGGCGCCGGGCCGGGTCGCCAGCAGGAGCCGCACCGCGAGGGGGTCCCCCAACAGCGGCCGGATCGCCATGTCCTCCCGCGGCCCGGAGGTCGGCTGGCAGGGCGCCACCGCCTCGCCGGACACGATCAGCGAGGTCGCCGTGTGGTAGTCCGCGTGCAGCACCGGCGGATCGAGCCCGGCCCCCGCGAACACCCGCCGCAGGCCGTCCCATTCGCCGTCCACCGAGGGGTCCACCGTCCACCGGTCCCCGGCCAGGTCCCGTAACTCCACCACGGGGGAGCGCGCGGCCGGATGGTCCCGGGACATCGACACGAACTGCGGCTCCCGCTCCATCAGCACCCGCACCTGCAATCCCGCCGGCAGCGTCAGCGGGCTGCCCTCCACCTCGTGTACGAAGGCCACGTCCAGCTGCCCCGAAGCCACCATCCGCAGCAGCGCGTTGGCGGAGACGTCCACCACCAGCGAGGTCTCGGTGTCCGGCAGCCGCCGGTGCAGCCGGCGCAGCCACCCCGGCAGGGCGCGGCTGGCCGTGGAGCCGATGCGCAGCCGGGGCCCGTGGGCCTGCGCCCGCGCCTCCGCGACGAGCGCGGCCATCTCGGCGAGCAGCGGCCGCGCCCGGCCGAGGACCGTGTGGCCGAAGGGGGTGGGGCGGCAGCCGGTGCGTTCGCGCAGGAACAGCTCGCCCTCCAGGGCCCGTTCGATGCGGCGCAGCTGAGTCGTCAGGGCGGGCTGGCTCACGCCGAGCTGCCGGGCGGCCTTGTGCAGGCTGCCGGCGTCGGCGATGGCGCAGAGCGCCCGCAGGTGCCTGACCTCAAGCTCCATGTCCCGAGGGTAGGCCGGGCCGGGCGAACCGCACCAGCCACCATCAGGCCGCCGAATCCCGCCATTCTCATGGATGTTGACGTGCCGAAAGCTTCCGATAGCCCGGTGTTATCGGCGGCTGACATCATCCGCCGCCCGCTTCCGCTCCCGCAGACTCCGGTACCGAACGACCACCCCCCACCGCACCGGACGAGTAGGAGCTCCCCCACATGCGCCACTCCCGCAAGGCCGCTCTGGCCGGAACCGTCGGCCTCGGCCTGGCCGCCGCCCTCGGCACCATCGCCCCCGCGGCCAGCGCCGCCCCCGCCGCCGGCAGTGCCGAAACCTACGCCGCCTACGAAGGCTCGCAGGAGAACGCGGCCGCCAACCGCGCCTTCTTCGAGGCCGTTCAGCGCTCGGTCGCCGAGCAGCGCGCCGCGAACCCGGGTGCGCTGGCCGTGACGGTCACGTACAACACCCGCAACGCGCCGAGCTTCCGTACGCAGATAGCCCGTTCCACGCAGATCTGGAACAGCTCGGTGACCAACGTCAAGCTGCAGGAGGTGTCCTCCGGCGGGAACTTCTCGTACCGCGAGGGCAATGACTCGCGCGGCTCGTACGCGAGCACGGACGGCCACGGCCGGGGCTACATCTTCCTCGACTACCGGCAGAACCAGATCTACAACTCCACCCGGGTGACCTCGCACGAGACCGGCCACGTGCTGGGCCTGCCGGACCACTACTCGGGCCCGTGCAGCGAGCTGATGTCGGGCGGCGGCCCGGGCACCTCGTGCACGAACGCCACCCCGAACAGCACCGAGCGGGCGCGCGTGAACCAGCTGTGGGCCAACGGCCTGGTCGCCTCCGGAATGGGGACGAAGGGCTAGCCCTCGAGCGCGACGTACACCGCGCACTCCGGGTTCCGGCAGGGACCCGGAGCCCATTCAGGGATGAAGATCCCCAGGGACTTGCGCCGTCTGAGCACCGTCTCGACGGGGCTCCCGCACGCCGGGCACACCTGCTGCTCGTGCCCGGCGTGCGGGGCGATCGTCTCGTGCGGGCGCTGCTGCTGTTCACCGGCCATACCTCTACGGTAGGCCGGTTTCCCGTGTTTGCGCGGTCAGCGCTTGACGGAGTACGAGGTGATGACCTGGCCGCCGCCGAGGGCGGTGCAGCCGGTCAGCTCCAGCGGGCGCACGCCGAATCCGGCCCGGGACATCGGCATGCCGGTCCCGACGAACACCGGGTACGTCTTCACGATGTACTCGTCGATCTCGTCGGCCAGCTGGGCCGCGAGGTCGGCGCCGCCGCACAGCCAGATGTCGAGGCCGTCCTGCGCCTTGAGTTCGCGGACCTTGGCGGCGACGTCCCCGCTGATCAGCTGCACCTGCGGGTCCGGCGAGTCCACGAGGGAGCGCGAGACGACGTACTGCTCGCGCATGTGGCCGTAGGGGCTGGTCAGGCCGGCCTTGAGGCCCGGTTCGTACGTGTTGCGTCCCATGATCACCGCATCGAAGCGCCTGGGCGCGGCGTCCGCGATCCCGAACTGCGCGCGCCCCGGGGTGGCCATGGTCTCCGGGTACTCGACCTTCAGGTGTTCGATGAACTCGGGGTCGAGGAAGGTGTAGATGAAATCGGCATCGCCGTCCGGGGCTCCGATGAAGCCGTCGATGGTGGTGGCGATGAAGTACGTGAGCTTGCGCAAGCGATTCTCTTCCTTTTGGCAGTGCCACCGCACCGGGGCACGTCGACTAAAGTACTTCACCCGTAGTGGTTACGCAAGCCCTGCGGTCCTATCCCTGCGGCTTGCGCCACATCGGCCACATCAGCGGCCCGTCCGGCAGCCGTACCGCCTCACCCGTGAACTCCCAGCCCAGCCGCTCGTACAGCCTCATGCTGCGCTCGCTGCTCGCCTCCAGGTACGCCGCCACGCCCTCGCGGTCGCAGCGCTCCAGCACCGGACGGATCAGCGCGGAGCCCAGCCCCTCCCCCTGCCGGCCGGGGGCGACGGCGATCATCAGCAGGTACTCGTGCTCCTCCGCCGTGGGGTGCACCGCGCCCGTCAGCCGGCCGACCAGCTCGCACCGCTCGTTGTCCGGGTCGGCCACGGCCCGCATCTTCGCCGGGATCTCGTCCTCGCCCTCGGGCTCCCCCGCCGGGATCCGCAGCCACAGCGCGGCCGCCGAGCCGTCCGCGGCGCAGTCGATCCGGCCCTCGGCGAGCGCCACGTCCACGAAGACCCCGAGGAACTTGCCGTGCACGGCGGCCCGGTGCGCTGGGTCCGGGAAGACCCAGCTGCTCACCGGGTCGGAGCGGAAGGCCTCGTCGAGCAGCCGCGCCACCGCGTCCCGGTCCGACTGATCCGCCTGACGTATCTCCAGTACCACTGGTCACACCCTTCGCTCGGCTCCCAACATCCTTGACGGATCCTAGAGTTGGCCCACCCGAGCGAAAAGGCCCGTTCCGGCGCCGTACGGTGCCGGAACGGGCCTTCCCCCGCCCCCCTCCTCCGTGCTCACCTCGTGCGGCGCGTCACGAACTCCGCCAGCGCCAGCAGCCCGCCCGCCGCCCCGAGGTCCGGAACGGCCCGGGACAGCTGCTGCACCGCCCGGCCCATCCGGTCGGCGGCGTGGGCCTGCGCCCAGTCGCGGCCGCCGGCCCGGTCCACCGCCTCGGCGGCCCTGCGTACGTCGTCCCCGGTCATGGGACCCGCGTACAGGGCGGCCAGCTCCTCCCCCGCCCCGGTGCCCGAGGTGAGGGCGGCCACGACCGGGAGGGACTTCTTGCGGGCGATCAGGTCGGCCCCGGCGGGCTTGCCGGTGTGCCCCGGATCCCCCCAGATGCCGATCAGGTCGTCGATCAGCTGGAAGGCCAGCCCGGCCTCCCGCCCGAAGGCGTCCATCGCCTCCACCTCGTCCGACCCGGCCCCCGCGTACAGCGCGCCCAGCGCGCACGCGCAGCCGAGCAGCGCCCCGGTCTTGGCGGTGGCCATGGTGAGGCACTCGTCGAGCGAGACGTGCGGGCGCTGCTCGAAGGCGCAGTCCGCCTGCTGGCCCGCGCACAGCTCGATGACGCAGGCCGTGAGCCGGGCCGAGGCCTCGGCGGCGGCCGGGTGCGGGTCCTCGGCGAGCAGCCGCAGCGCGAGCGCCATCATGGCGTCGCCCGTGATGATCGCGTCCGGTATCCCGAAGACGGTCCAGGCGGTGTCCCGGCCGCGGCGCTGGACGTCCCGGTCGATGACGTCGTCGTGGAGCAGCGTGAAGTTGTGCGCCAGCTCCACGGCGACCGCCGCCGCCCGTACGGCGTCCTCCACCTCCCCGCCCGGGCCCCGCAGGGCCTGGGCGGCGGCCAGGACCAGGGCCGGGCGGATGGCCTTGCCCGTGGTGCCCGCGGCCGGGGTGCCGTCCGCGTGCTCCCAGCCGAAGTGGTACATCGCGACCCGCCGCATCGAACCGGGCAGGCTCTCGACCGTCCGGCGCAGCTGCGGGTTGACCGTTTCCCTCGTCCGCTCCAGCAGGGCCGCGGCCTCCTGGCCCTCACCGGTCGTCACGGCGGCGTTCACCGCGCTCAGCGCCAACGGCCGATCTCGACGTTCTCCAGTACGCCGATCGCGTCCGGCACCAGCACCGCGGCGGAGAAGTAGGCGGTGACCAGGTAGGAGATGATCGCCTGCTCGCTGATCCCCATGAAGCGGACCGACAGGCTCGGCTCGATCTCGTCCGGGATGCCCGGCTGGTGCAGGCCGATCACGCCCTGCTCCTCCTCGCCGGTGCGCATGCAGAGGATGGAGGTGGTGCGGGCGTCGCTGATCGGGATCTTGCTGCTCGGGAAGATCGGCACCCCGCGCCAGGAGGGCACGCGGTGGCCGTCGATCTCCACCGATTCCGGGTACAGCCCGCGCTTGTTGCACTCGCGGCCGAAGGCGGCGATCGCCTTGGGGTGGGCGAGGAAGAGCTTGGAGCCGCGCCGCATGCTGAGCAGCTGGTCCATGTCGTCGGGGCTGGGGGCGCCGTCGTGGGGCTGGATGCGCTGGTCGTAGTCCGCGTTGTGGAGCAGGCCGAAACCGGGGTTGTTGAGCATCTCGTGCTCCTGGCGCTCGCGCAGCGCCTCGACCGTGAGCCGCAACTGCTGCTCGGTCTGGTTCATCGGCTGGTTGTAGAGGTCGGCGACGCGCGTGTGCACCCGCAGAACCGTTTGCGCGATGGAGAGTTCGTACTCGCGCGGGCGGGCCTCGTAGTCCACGAAGGTGCCGGGGAGCACGGCCTCGCCGTGGTGGCCGGCGGCGAGGTCGATCGCGGCCTCGCCGTACGTGTTGGTGCGCTGCGCGGGCATGGTCCGTACGCGCTCGACGTGCGCGCGCAGCGAGTCGACGCGGTCGGCGAGCAGCTGGAAGTCCTGGCGGGTCAGGACCAGTGCGGTGCCGGCGGTGGCGGCGCGGGCGGTGTACTCCCAAATCGATTCTTCATCGACGAGGGAGTCCTCGCCGAAGAAGGCGCCGTCGGCGACGGTCTGCAGGACGGCGTCGTCGCCGTAGGGGCCGGGGCCGATCTGGTCGATGCGGCCGTGGGCGAGGAGGAACACCTGGTCCGACGGGCTGCCGAAGGAGGTGAGCTCCTGACCGGGCTCGAAGTCGATCTGGCGGCACCGCTGGGCGAGTTCGGTGAGGACCTCCTCGTCCTCGTAGTCGCGCAGGAGCGGGAGTTCACCGAGCTCGGCGGGGATGACCTGGACCTGGGTCCCGGTCTTGATGAACTCGACGACGCCGTTGCCGACGGAGTAGCTGAGCCGGCGGTTGACGCGGTAGGTACCACCCTGCACCGAGACCCACGGGAGCATCTTCAGGAGCCACCGCGAGGTGATCTCCTGCATCTGCGGCGCGGACTTGGTCGTGGTTGCCAAGTTCCGCGCGGCCGATGTCCCGAGACTGCGCTGCGGCGTCTGGGCCTCGGATTCGGAACCTGCCTGGACCGACATGAATCTCCCTTTCGATCACTCCATGGATCTGCGGGACGCAGCCTTTCAGCACGTAGCGTGGTGGGACCATTACACAAAAGTGTGGGACTACTCCGTCCAGGCGCGGGGCATGCTTTGGAGCCCCACTCCTCCCCCAGGGGCCACCCGGCACCCGTGCGACCCACCGGTTCCGGCCATTAATTTGCACTGCGGATGCAAGTTTCCTACCGTCGAGTACATGCGGCTCACCCGATTCACCGACCTGGCGCTGCGCGTCCTGATGCGCCTGGCGGTCGCGGAGGCGGACCTCCCGACCACGCGCGACGTGGCGGCGACCATGCAGGTCCCCTACACGCACACCGCCAAAGTGGTCGCCAAGCTGCAGCATCTCGGCCTCGTCGAGGCCCGCCGCGGCCGCGGGGGCGGGCTCGCCCTGACCCCCGCGGGGCGCGCCGCCTCGGTGGGCGGGGTGGTCCGCGAACTGGAGGGCGCGGGCGACGTCGTGGACTGCGACGGCACCGCGCCCTGCCCATTGCGCGCCGCCTGCGTGCTGCGCGGCGCACTGCGCCGGGCCCAGGAGGCGTTCTTCGCCGCGCTGGACCCGCTGACGGTGAACGACCTGGTGGCAGCCCCGACCGGGCCGCTGCTGCTGGGCATTTCGGGCAGGCCGCCGACAGGGGCCGAAAGGCCCTGAGGATCCGGGCCGGATGGCCGATTTCCGCCCGCCACCGGGCCGTCTAGGCTCAACCTGACGGGAAGTCCGAACAGAGGTCCGCACCGCGGCGGGCCTTTTTTCGGAGCAAAAATACGCATCTCACATTCCAATTAATCCAACGCGAGGAGTCCTGATGCTTTCCGAGAAGTCGGCGGCGACCGTACGAGCCACCCTGCCCGCCGTCGCAGCCGCGATCGGCGACATCGCGGACCTCTTCTACACGAAGCTGTTCGCGGCCCACCCGGAGCTGATCCGCGACCTCTTCAACCGGGGCAATCAGAACGCCGGTCTGCAGAAGCAGGCCCTCGCCGGCTCCATCGCGGCCTTCGCGACGCACCTCCTCGAACACCCCGACACCCGCCCCGACGTGATGCTGAACCGCATCGCCCACAAGCACGCCTCGCTCGGCGTCACCCGCGAGCAATACCCGGTGGTCCACCAGCACCTCTTCGAGGCCATCGTGGAGATCCTCGGCGAGGCCGTCACCCCCGAGGTCGCCGCCGCCTGGGACGAGGTCTACTGGCTGATGGCGAACGCCCTCATCGCCATCGAGGAGCGCCTCTACGCCGAGCAGCAGGTCCTCGCCGGCGACGTCTGGCGCGACTGGACGGTCACGGCCCGGACCGAGGAGACGGCGGACTGCACCACCTTCCGGCTGGCCCCCGCCGACGGCGCCCCCGCCCCCTCGCACCTGCCCGGCCAGTACGTGTCCGTCCAGGTCGAACTGCCGGACGGCGCCCGCCAGATCCGCCAGTACAGCCTCTCCACCTCGCCCGGCTCCCCGGCCCGCGCGATCACCGTCAAGCGGGTCCACGGCCCGGCCGCCGCCGGCCCCGACGGCGAGGTCTCCAACCACCTGCACGCCCGCGTCCGCGTCGGCGACGCCCTGCGCGTCTCGGCCCCGTACGGCGACCTCACCCTGCGGGACTCCGGCGCACCGGTCCTGCTCGCCTCGGCCGGCATCGGCTGCACCCCGATGCTCTCGATGCTGGAGCACCTGGCCGACACCGCGCACTCCGCGCCGGTCACCGTGCTGCACGCGGACCGCTCCCCCGCGGACCACCCGCTGCGGGACGACCACCGGGCACTGACCCACAAGCTCGATGACGCCGCCGCCCACTTCTGGTACGAGGAGTCCGCCGAGCCCGGCCACCACACCGGCCTCATGGACCTCTCGGCCGTCCCCGTCGCCCCCGGCACCGTGGCGTACCTCTGCGGCCCGCTCCCCTTCATGCGGGCGGTGCGCGAGCAGCTGATCGCCAAGGGCGTGCCGGCCGCCGACATCCACTACGAGGTGTTCGGCCCGGACCTGTGGCTGGCCTCCGCCTGACGGGTGGCCGGATCCCGCCCTAGCCCCGGAAGGGCCGCCTCCACTAAACCGGAACGTAATCGACCGGACACACACCGTGTCGGTCACGCACCGCAAAGGAGGCGGCCATGGCCGCACCCATGTCCGCGGACCGCTTCATCGACGCCCTGCGCGACGAGGGCCTGACCGTCGTCGAGGTCGGCGCCTGGCGCACCCACAACCGCAACCACAAGGGCCCCTGGGGCCCGGTGCACGGCGTGATGATCCACCACACCGTCACCCACGGCACCCCGAACACCGTCCAGCTCTGCCGCGAGGGCCACTCGGCCCTCCCCGGCCCGCTCTGCCACGGCATGATCGCCAAGGACGGCCGCGTCCACCTCGTCGGCTACGGCCGCGCCAACCACGCGGGCGCCGGCGACTCCGACGTCCTGGCGGCGGTCATCGCCGAGAAGCGGCTTCCGCCCGACAACGAGACGGACACCGACGGCAACCGCCACTTCTACGGCTTCGAGTGCGAGAACCTCGGCGACGGCGAGGACCCCTGGCCGGCGGTCCAACTGGAGGCCATCACCCGCGCGGCGGCGGCGGTCTGCCGGGTCCACGGCTGGACGGCCCGCTCGGTGATCGGCCACCTCGAATGGCAGCCGGGCAAGATCGACCCCAGGGGCTTCACCATGAACCACCTGCGCGAACGCGTCACGGAGCGCCTGAAGTAGCCCCCGGCCCGCCAGCCCCCGGCGCGGCCCCGCCCCCGCCGGGGTCACCACGGGCACCCCCTCCGACCGCCCGGCCGGCGCCTGCTCGACGTGACCCTGCCGCGGCCCACAATGGACGGGTGAAGCCCGAACCCGAGCCCGATGCCCTGCGCCCCCGTCCGCCGTCCCCGCTGGTCGAGGTGGCGGACGAGCGGTTCGAGCGGCACGGGGTGCGGCTGCTGCTCAAGCGGGACGACCTCGTCCATCCCGAGCTCCCCGGCAACAAGTGGCGCAAGCTCGCCCCCAACCTGCGGGCCGCGGCGCAGACCGGGCACGGCACCCTCGTCACCTTCGGCGGGGCCTACTCCAACCACCTCCGGGCCACCGCCGCCGCCGGGCGGCTGCTCGGGCTGGGCACCGTCGGGATCGTGCGCGGCCACGAGCTGGCCGGGCAGCCCCTCAACGACTCCCTCGCCCGGTGCGCGGCCGACGGGATGCGGCTGCACTTCGTGTCCCGGTCGGAGTACCGCCGCAAGGGCGAGCCGGAGGTGCTGGCGCGGCTGCTGGACGAGGCCGGGGCCCGGGGGGCGTACGCGGTCCCCGAGGGCGGGAGCAATGCCCTCGCCCTGCACGGCTGCGCCGAGCTGGGCCGCGAGCTGCGGGGCGCGGCCGACGTGGTCGCGGTGGCCTGCGGGACCGGCGGGACGCTGGCCGGGCTGGCCGCCGGGCTGGGGCCCGGGCAGCGGGCGCTGGGCGTGCCGGTGCTGGCGGGCGGGTTCCTGGGCGCGGAGATACGTTCCCTCCAGGCGGCCGCCTTCGGCGGTCCGGCCGGGGACTGGACCCTGGCCGAGGGCTACGACCACGGCGGCTACGCCCGGGTGCCGGCCGGGCTGGAGGCCTTCGCCGCGGACTTCGAGGCCCGGCACGCGCTGCCCGTCGAACGGGTCTACGTCGCGAAGCTGCTGTGGGCCCTGGCCGACCTCACCGCCTCCGGCGCCTTTCCCCGCGGGACCTCCATCGCCGCCGTCGTCACGGGCCGCCCGTAGCCCTCCCGGGCGGGGCTCCGCTGCCGGGCGCGGCGCCGTCCCGGGGCTCCGGGGAGCCGCCCCAACCGGCCGGTCCCGCCCAGGCAAAACCCAGCCCCGCCGGCGATTGAGGCGCGGGGTCCGGGGCGGAGCCCCGGCAGCGCGGCCGTGCCCGAACGGGGGGGGTCAGCCCGACTCGCGATAGGCGGCCGCCTCCTCCAGGTCCAGCCGCCGCAGCAGCGCCCTCAGCATCTCGTCGTCGATGCGCCGCAGGTCCCGCAGCGATACGAAGACCTCGCGCTCGGCCTCGATCATCTCGCGGGCCAGCCGCCGGTAGACGTCGTCCGCCGACTCGCCCGTCACCGGGTTGACCTCCCCCAGCCGCTCCCACACCGCGTTGCGCCGCCGTTCCAGCACGGTGCGCAGCCGGTCCGCCAGCGGCGGCGGCAGGGTGCTGTTCTCGGGCTGTTCCAGGAGCTCCGTCAGGCGCTCCTCCGCCGCCCGCGAGGCCTCGCTCTGCGCCTGCGCCTCGGCGAGGGTCTCCGCCTGCACGTCCTTCGGCGGCAGCTTCAGCGCCCTGATCAGCGGCGGGAGGGTCAGGCCCTGGACGACGAGGGTGCCGATGACCGTGGTGAAGGTCAGGAAGAGGATCAGGTTGCGGTGCGGGACGCCGACCGGCACGGAGAACGCGATGGCCAGCGAGACCACCCCGCGCATCCCGGCCCAGCCGACGATCACCGGCGCCTTCCAGTCGGTGTCGGGCTCCCGTCTGCGGATCCTCGCCGAGAGCCGCGGCAGGAAGGTCGCCGGGAACACCCATACGAAGCGGGCGACGACCACCGCGAGGAACACCGCGATCGCGTACCAGGCCGCGGCCGGGCCCTCGTACTCCCCCAGCCCCTTGAGGACCACCGGCAGTTGGAGCCCGATCAGCGCGAAGACCACCGACTCCAGCACGAAGGCGACCACCTTCCACACCGCCTCCTCCTGGAGCCGGGTCTGGAAGTCGACCTGCCAGTTCCGGTGCCCGAGGTACAGCGCGACGACGACCACCGCGAGCACCCCGGAGGCGCCCACCCGCTCCGCCGCCGCGTACGCCACGAAGGGGATCAGCAGCGACAGGGTGTTCTGCAGCAGCGGTTCCTTGAGCCGCTTGCGCAGCTGGTGGATCGGCACCATCAGCAGCAGGCCCACCCCGACCCCGCCCACCGAGGCCACCAGGAACTCCGCGATCCCGCCCGCCCAGCCGGCGCTCACCCCGACGGCCGCCGCCAGGGCCACCTTGTAGGCGGTGATCGCGGTGGCGTCGTTGACCAGGGACTCGCCCTGCAGGATGGTCGTGATGCGGTTCGGCAGCCCGAGCTTGCGGGCGATCGCGGTGGCGGCGACCGCGTCGGGCGGTGCGATCACCGCGCCCAGCACCAGTGCGACCGGCAGCGAGAGGTCCGGCATCACCAGGTAGGCCGCGTAGCCGACGGCAAGGGTCGCGAAGAGCACGTAGCCGACCGACAGCAGTGCGATGGGCCGCATGTTCGCCCGCAGGTCCAGGTACGAGCTGTCCACCGCGGCCGTGTACAGCAGCGGCGGGAGCAGCAGCGGCAGCACGATGTGCGGGTCCAGGGCGTACGAGGGCACGCCCGGGACGTACGCGGCCACCAGCCCCACCGCGACCAGCAGCAGCGGCGCGGGCACCGGCGTCCGGCGGGCCACGCCCGCGACGGCCGCGCTGCCGGCGATCAGCGCCACCAGCGGCAATACCTCCATCGAAGATCCATCCTCGTTCGTCGTGCGCCCGCGCCCGCGTCGTACGCTCGTCATCATGAGCGAGTGCACCCACGTTGCCGAACTGCCGCGCCCCGAGCCCATCCCCTCTGCCCAGACCTGCCCCGAATGTCTGGCAACCGGCAGCCATCCGGTGCAGCTGCGGATGTGCCTGGCGTGCGGGCACGTGGGCTGCTGCGACTCCTCGCCCCACCGGCACGCGACGGCGCACCACCAGGAGACCGGCCATCCGGTCATGCGGAGCTTCGAACCGGGCGAGACCTGGCGGTGGTGTTTTGTCGACGGTTCGATCGTCTGAAGCGGGGTAGGTCAACCCTCCGCCGGTTCCCCTGATTTGGGCCCCGCAGACCCCTAGCCACTGTGCGTACCCATGGGCTTACCATCAGTCACTGGGCAGCGGCATGGTCGGCCTGGGCGTTCCAGCGGGCGCCGACAGGGGTGCCGCGACACGATCGCCCGGATCGCGATAGCGTCACCGGCGAACAGAGCTCGTACCACCTTGGAGGTGAGGGTGTCCCAGATCGCAGGCGAGCCCGGGACCCAGGACTTCGTGGAAGTCCGGCTGCCCGCTGCGGGTGCCTACCTGTCGGTGCTGCGGACGGCCACGGCCGGTCTCGCGGCACGTTTGGACTTCACCCTCGACGAGATCGAGGACCTCCGCATCGCGGTGGACGAGGCCTGCGCGATCCTGCTCCAGCAGGCCGTGCCCGGCTCCGTCCTCAGCTGCGTCTTCCGCCTCATCGGGGATTCGCTGGAGGTGACCGTGTCCGCGCCGACCACCGACGGTCGCGCGCCGGAGCGCGACACGTTCGCGTGGACGGTCCTGTCGGCGCTGGCCGGCAAGGTCGAGGCCACGGTCGAGGAGAACCGGACGGTGAGCATCAGCCTCTACAAACAGCGCGGCGCGGGACCAGGCCCGGCGTGAGCGGCGGGGAGATCCCGGTGCGGGGCGGGGATCGGCCCCGGGTACGGCACGAGGTCGACGGCGGCATCCCGGAGCAGCAGCACGCCCGGCCGCACCCGGCTGAAGCGGATGCGGAAGACGGCTTTTTGGACTCGGCGGAGCGACGGGCGGGCCCTATGAGCGAGAACCAGCACGATCAAGTACAGCCACCGGAGGCCGCTGCCAAGCCCCCGGAGGAGGCCTTCGATGCACCCGGGACCTCCGGGGCCCCGGCGCATCCGGTGTTCCCGGTGACCCCGGCACTGCCGGATCCGCGCGACCGCAGCGGCGCGCGGGCCCTCTTCATCGAGCTGCGGGCGCTGCCCGACGGCTCGCCGGAGAAGGCGGAGCTGCGCAACCGGCTCGTGCGGATGCACCTGCCGCTGGTGGAGCACCTGGCACGGCGGTTCCGCAACCGCGGTGAGCCGCTGGACGACCTGACGCAGGTCGCGACGATCGGTCTGATCAAGTCGGTGGACCGGTTCGACCCGGACCGCGGGGTCGAGTTCTCCACCTACGCCACCCCCACGGTGGTCGGCGAGATCAAGCGCCACTTCCGGGACAAGGGCTGGGCGGTACGGGTACCCCGGCGCCTCCAGGAGCTGCGGCTCTCGCTGACGACGGCCACCGCGGAACTGTCCCAGCAGCACGGCCGCTCCCCCACCGTGCACGAGCTGGCCGAGCGGCTGGGGATCTCCGAGGAGGAGGTGCTGGAGGGGCTGGAATCGGCCAATGCCTACAGCACGCTCTCGCTGGACGTCCCGGACACCGACGACGAGTCGCCGGCCGTCGCGGACACCCTGGGCGCGGAGGACGAGGCCCTGGAGGGCGTCGAGTACCGCGAGTCCCTCAAGCCGCTGCTGGAGGGCCTGCCGCCGCGGGAGAAGCGGATCCTGCTTCTTCGCTTCTTCGGCAACATGACACAGTCGCAGATCGCGCAGGAGGTCGGCATCTCCCAGATGCACGTCTCGCGCCTGCTGGCCCGCACCCTGGCCCAGCTCCGCGAGAAGCTCCTCGTCGAGGAGTAGAGGACGTACGGGTTATCGGGCCTGCTCGCCGGGCCCGATGCCGAGGGCTTCGGTCGCCGTGGGGTTCACCAGGAGCGCCACGACGGCCACCGCGGCCACCGCCAGCGCCACCGCGGCGACGATCATCGCGCCGCCCGTGCTGTACAGGGTGTACGCCACCGGCAGCGCCATCAGCTGGGTGATCAGCGCCGGGCCGCGGCTCCACCGGCGGCCCAGGCGCAGGCCGCGCGCCCCGATCAGCGGCAGCGCGGCGAGGACGAGGAGGGTGATCCCGCCGGTCTCGGCCTGCTGCGGGGAGTCGGGGTCCCCGGCGATGCCCACGAACAGCATGTAGACGCCGAGGCCGGCCAGGGCCAGCCCCTCCAGCGCGGTGAGCACGGCGACCGCGGTCAGCCGCCGGGGCAGCGGGGCGGCGGCGGGCGCGACGGCGGGGGCGGGGGCCTTCTCGGGCTGCTTCTTACTCACCCCAGCAGGGTAGCGGCGCCGCCCGGAGCGCTGAGGGGACGGGCAGTACGGTCGGCATATGCGGGGGTGGGTAGGCTGGCGCTCATGCGTGCACTCCTCGTGGCCAACCCAGCAGCGACGACGACCAGCGCGCGCACGCGCGACGTCCTGATCCACGCCCTGGCCAGCGAGATGAAGCTGGAGGCGGTAACCACCGAGTACCGGGGCCACGCCCGGGACCTGGGACGCAAGGCCGCGCACGAGGGGCTCGACCTCGTGGTGGCCCTGGGCGGCGACGGCACGGTCAACGAGGTGGTCAACGGGCTGCTGCACGACGGGCCCGATCCGGAGCGGCTGCCCCGGCTGGCAGTGGTCCCCGGCGGCTCGACCAATGTGTTCGCCCGCGCGCTGGGCCTGCCCAACGACGCGGTCGAGGCGACCGGCGCCCTGCTGGACGCGCTGCGCGAGCAGCGCGAGCGGACGGTGGGGCTGGGGCTGGCGGCCGGCACCCCGGGCACGGAGGACGAGTCGGTTCCGGCGCGCTGGTTCACGTTCTGTGCGGGCTTCGGCTTCGACGCGGGCGTAGTGGGACGGGTCGAGCAGCAGCGGGAGCGCGGCAAGCGTTCGACGCACGCGCTCTACGTACGACAGCTGATGCGGCAGTTCTGGGAGGAGCCCAACCGCCGGCACGGCACGGTCACGCTGGAGCGCCCCGGTGCCGATCCGGTGACGGATCTGGTGCTGTCGATAGTGTGCAATACCTCACCGTGGACATATCTGGGCAATCGTCCGCTTTACGCCTCCCCGGAGGCGTCGTTCGATACCGCGCTTGACGTATTGGCACTGGACCGTTTGTCAACTCCGGCGGTCGCGCGGTACGCGACGCAGCTCCTGACCTCGACTCCTGAGCGGGGTCCGCACGGCAAGCACGCGGTGTCTCTGCACGATCTGACCGACTTCACCTTGCATTCGAAGGTCCCGCTTCCGTTCCAGATGGACGGTGACCACCTGGGCCTGCGCACCAGCGTTCGGTTCACAGGCGTACGCCGTGCACTGCGTGTGATTGTGTGAGTAGAAGGGCCCAAAGTCCTTTCACTCGAACGTTTACACGCCGGTCCACCCTCACGATGTAGGGCTGTGACCTAGTAGACACCGACGAATCAAAAAAAACTTTCCGGAAGGGGTTGTATCCCCGTCCGAGGTTTGCGAATCTCTTCATGGCGATCGGGACAGCCCGCAGAACCCGGCACCCACACCGCCAGAACCCCTCCACGAATCTCTGACTGACCCACCCGGGAAACCAGGTGGTCGACCTTCCCTCACGGGGGGATTCGTGAAAGCGTTCACATTCACAAGCAACCTGCCCGCAATACAAGGAGATGGAGCAGCCATGGACTGGCGTCACAACGCCGTTTGTCGTGAGGAAGACCCGGAACTCTTCTTCCCCATCGGCAACACCGGTCCTGCGCTGCTGCAGATCGAGGAAGCCAAGGCCGTCTGCCGCCGTTGCCCCGTCATGGAGCAGTGCCTGCAGTGGGCGCTCGAGTCCGGTCAGGACTCCGGCGTCTGGGGCGGTCTCAGCGAGGACGAGCGCCGCGCGATGAAGCGCCGCGCCGCTCGCAACCGGGCGCGCAACGCCAGCGCCTGACAACGACTTTCGAGCCTCGACGCGCAGCGCGTAGAACCCGTATAAGCGCTTAGCACCGTGCTCTTGGGCCCCGGACCGATCACCCTTCGGTCCGGGGCTCAGTGCTGTCCGGGCGTTTTCGCCGGGCCCGGCCCGTCACGTTGAGTGACGGACCGGCCGCTACTTCTGCGGGCTGGACGGGATGTCGAGGACGACCTTCGTGCCGCGCGGCTCCGCCGCGACCATGTCGAAGGTGCCGCCGAGCTCGCCCTCCACGAGGGTCCGTACGATCTGCAGCCCGAGGTTGCCGGCCCGCTGCGGGTCGAATCCCTCGGGCAGGCCCCGGCCGTCGTCGAGCACGGTGATCATCAGCCGGCCGTCCGCCTTGCCCGTCCCGGAGCGGACCGCCGACACCTCGACGGTGCCCCGCTCCCCCTGGGCGAAGGCGTGCTCCAGGGCGTTCTGCAGGATCTCGGTGAGCACCATCGACAGCGGAGTGGCGACCTCCGCGTCCAGGATCCCGAAGCGGCCGGTGCGCCTGCAGTCGACCTTGCCCGGGGAGATCTCCGAGACCATCGCGATCACCCGGTCGGCGATCTCGTCGAACTCCACCCGCTCGTCCAGGTTCTGAGACAGCGTCTCGTGCACGATCGCGATCGATCCGACGCGGCGCACGGCCTCGTTGAGCGCCTCGCGGCCCTGCGGGGAATCCATCCGGCGGGACTGGAGCCGCAGCAGCGCGGCCACGGTCTGGAGGTTGTTCTTCACCCGGTGGTGGATCTCCCGGATGGTCGCGTCCTTGGTGATCAATTCACGTTCGCGACGACGCAGTTCCGTGACGTCGCGGCAGAGCACCAGGGAGCCGATGCGGGTCCCCTTGGGCTTCAGCGGGATCGCGCGCAGCTGGATGACCCCGCCGTTGCCCTCGACCTCGGTCTCCCGGGGGGCCCAGCCGCTGGCCAGCTTGACGAGCGCCTCGTCCACCGGGCCGCGGGAGGGGGCGAGTTCGGCGGTGGTGTTGCCCAGGTGCTGGCCGACCAGGTCGGAGGCGAGGCCGAGCCGGTGGTAGGCGGAGAGCGCGTTCGGGGAGGCGTACGTGACCACGCCGTCGGCGTCCAGCCGGATCAGGCCGTCGCCGACGCGCGGGGAGGCGTCCATGTCGACCTGCTGGCCGGGGAACGGGAAGGAGCCCGCCGCGATCATCTGGGCCAGGTCGGAAGCGGACTGGAGGTAGGTCAGCTCCAGCCGGCTCGGTGTACGCACAGTGAGCAGGTTGGTGTTGCGGGCGATCACTCCGAGTACCCGGCCCTCGCGGCGGACGGGGATCGACTCGACGCGGACGGGCACCTCCTCGCGCCACTCGGGGTCGCCCTCGCGCACGATGCGGCCCTCGTCGAGCGCGGCGTCGAGCAGCGGGCGCCGGCCGCGCGGCACCAGGTGGCCGACCATGTCGTCCTGGTACGAGGTCGGTCCTGTGTTCGGGCGCATCTGCGCGACCGAGACGTACCGGCTGCCGTCGAGGGTGGGGACCCAGAGCACGAGGTCGGCGAAGGAGAGGTCGGAGAGCAGCTGCCACTCGGAGACCAGCAGGTGGAGCCACTCCAGGTCGGTTTCACCGAGAGCGGTGTGCTGGCGTACGAGGTCGTTCATGGAGGGCACGTGGCGAGCGTACCCCGGGTACGGCGCATGACTTTCCCCACGACGGTACTCAGGAGTATCCAGGAGGGGCGCGGGCCGCGTACTGTTGGAGGAAGCGACGGGATTCACCGTCCCGTCATTGGATGGACAGATCAGAATGGTCTAGTCCACAATTGACCCAGACTTCCGCCCTCCCCGCACAGGAGGACGGATCGAGGTAAGCCGCGTGATCTGCCCTGACTACGCAGGCACCTCTCACGGCCCGTGGGAACCGCACACCCACCGGCCGTAAGTACTCCGGGCTACGGTGCCGGACGGGTTGAGGGTCCCGTCAGGCACCGTGGCCCAGAGGAACTTCTCAGGCCGGCGGCCAGGCCAGCAGGGCCCGCGCCGCGACCGCCTCCAGCTCTTCCCGGGTCGCCCCGTCGCGCGACTGCTGGGACATCCCCTGGAGCACCGCCCCGGCATACCGGGCCAGCGCCCGCGCGTCCGTGTCCGCGGGCAGCACGCCGGTGGCCATGTCGGCCCGGATCCGGCGCTCGAACAGCTCCAGGTTGGCTTCGCGCCGCACGCGCAGGGCCTCGGCGACCTCGTCCGAGGTGGTGTTGACGGCGGCGCTGAGCACCATGCAGCCCGGCGGGTGGGCCGGATCGGTGTAGACCTCGGCGGCCTCGCGCAGGATCCGCTCGACGGCGGCGCGGGAGGTGGGCTCCTCGGCCAGCGCCACGCTCGCGAAGTCCGCGTAGCGGCCCCCGTAGACCACCACGACCTCGTCGAAGAGCTTGCGCTTGTCGCCGAAGGCCGCGTAGAGGCTGGGCGCGCTGATGCCGAGCGAGGCGGTCAGGTCGGAGATCGAGGTCGCCTCGTAGCCGCGCTCCCAGAAGGCGAGCATGGCCTTGTCGAGGGCGGCGTCGCGGTCGAAGGAGCGGGGTCTGCCGCGCTGTCCGGTCACCATGCGCCAATTCTATAGCGGGCCTTACGGAATCTGATACGGTCCTTTCTGTAGCGACCGCTAGCTAATTGCGAAGGGGGGCGCGTCATGGGCGTGCTCAAGGGGAAGACGGCACTGGTCACGGGCGGCAGCCGGGGAATCGGCCGGGCCGTGGCGGAGCGGCTGGCGCGGGACGGCGCGCTGGTCGCGGTGCACTACGGGCGCGACGAGGCCGCGGCGAAGGAGACGGTGGCCGCGATCGAGGCGGCCGGCGGGGCGGCCTTCGCGATCCGGGCCGAGCTCGGCGTCCCGGGCGACGCGCGGGCGCTGTGGGCGGCGTACGAGGCCGCGCCGGCGGCCACGGAGGGGGTGGACATCCTGGTCAACAACGCGGGGGCGGCGACGTTCGCGGGGATCGCGGACACCGACGAGGAGACGTTCGACCGGGCCCTGGCCCTGAACACCAAGGCCCCGTTCTTCGTGATCAAGTACGGGCTGGCGCGGCTGCGGGACGGGGGCCGGATCGTGAACGTGACCGGCACCCCGGACCTCGCCCTGCCAGCGATCCTGGCCACGGTCGCGGCGAAGGGCGCCACGAACGCGCTGACCCGGTCCCTGGCGGCCGAGCTCGCGCCGCGCGGGATCACCGTGAACTCGGTCGGCCCCGGCATCACCGGGACCGACCTGAACGCGGGCCTCCTCGCGGACCCCGCGACCCGGGCCCACCTGGCCTCCCGCTCGGTCTTCGACCGCATCGGCACGGCGGAGGAGGTCGCGGACGTGGTGGCCTTCCTGGCCTCCCCGGACTCCCGCTGGCTCACGGGCCAACACCTGAACGCGACGGGAGGCCTCCAGCTGGCGCTGATCTAGCGGGGGCCCCTCCCCGCGCCCCGCCGCGGGGCTGCGCCCGCACCCTGCGGCGTTCTCCGCCCCGCGCTCCGCGCCTCAAGCGCCGGCGGGGCCGAGTCTCGCCCCCGCCGTCCGCCGGGCGCGGCCCAAGGACCCGGGGCGCCGCCCCAGGCCCCGCGCCTTCCAGTCCCGCCGGGGGGCATTCCAGCCCCTCCGGCGTTTGAGGAGCGGGGTCCGGGGCGGAGCCCCGGCGGCGGCGCCGCAGCGCTCACCCGCGCCCGGACCCGGGAGGCCTAACGGGTCGATTCGGATCACCATGGATGGGGCGGAGTCCAGCCGAAGGGGCCCCGCCTCTGCTAGATTGGTCTATACCACACATCACACTCCAGATCGGCAGGCCCCGCGTGGAAGTTGTCATCGTCCCGGACGCCAAGGCAGGCGGCGAGCTCATCGCGGAGGCCATGGCCGCCCTGGTCCGCCGCAAGCCCGACGCCCTGCTCGGCGTGGCGACCGGCTCTACCCCGCTGCCCATCTACGAGGCCCTCGCCGCCAAGGTGAAGGCCGGCGAGGTCGACGCCTCCAAGGCCCGCATCTGCCAGCTCGACGAGTACGTCGGCCTGCCGGCCGGGCACCCCGAGTCCTACCGGGCCGTCGTGCTGCGCGAGGTCGTGGAGCCCCTGGGGCTGTCCGAGGCCTCCTTCATGGGCCCCGACGGCTCCGCCGAGGACGTCTCCGCCGCCTGTCAGGCCTACGACCGCGCGCTGGCCGAGGCCGGCGGCGTCGACCTCCAGCTGCTGGGCATCGGCACCGACGGGCACATCGGCTTCAACGAGCCCTGCTCCTCCCTCGCCTCCCGCACCCGGATCAAGACGCTGACCGAGCAGACCCGCGTGGACAACGCGCGCTTCTTCGACGACGACATAGACCAGGTGCCCCACCACGTCATCACGCAGGGCATCGGCACCATCCTGGACGCCCGCCACCTGGTCCTCCTGGCCACCGGCGAGGGCAAGGCGGAGGCCGTCGCGCAGACCGTCGAGGGCCCGCTGTCCGCGCTGGTCCCGGCCTCGGCGCTGCAGCTGCACCGGCACGCGACCGTCGTGGTGGACGAGGCGGCCGCGTCGAAGCTGAAGCTGGCCGACTACTTCCGGCACACGTACGCCAACAAGCCGGCCTGGCAGGGCCTGTAGCCGCCGCGGGCACACGCCGAAGGGCCGGGCTCCCCCCAGGGGTGCCCGGCCCTTCGTGCACGCGGGGTGCGGAGTCCGGGGGCGGCGGGTGCGCGGGACCGCTGCGCGGGGCCTCCCGGGCTCCGCCCGGACCCGCGCCTCAAACGCCGGCGAGGCTGGAATTGCCCTACGGGCAATCCAGCCTCGCCAGGCAAACGGCATCGGCCAAATCCAGCCCCTCCGGCGTTTGAGGAGCGGGGTCCGGGGCGGAGCCCCGATCTTTCAGCCTCGCCGGCGTTTGAGGCGCGGGGGTCCGGGGGCGGCGCCCCCGGCAGCGGCGCCGCACACGAACGGGGCGCGGGGCCCGGGGGGCGCTAGCCCCCCGCGATGACCTCCGCCGCGGCCCGCCCGCAGACGCGCGCGGCGCCGTGCGTGGCGATGTGCAGCGCCCCCCGCGGCTCCGCGCGCGGGAGGCCCATCTCGACCACCACCGTGTCCGGCCGGGCGGCGACCAGCGCGTCCAGCGCCTGCGTCATCCACGGGTGCCGGTGCGCGTCGCGGACCACGGCGACGACCGTACGGTCCCCCGCCGCCGCCAGGACCTCCGCGGCCGTGGCGCCCTGCGGGTAGGTGCCCGCCGCCGTGCCGGGGAGCAGGGACGCCAGCTCCGCGGCCACCCCCCACGGGGTCTCGTCCCCCACCGCGATGTTCGCGACCGGCGCGAGCGTGGCCACGTACGGGGTGGACAGCGGCTTGCGTGCGCCGGTGACGACCAGGGCGCGGCGGGCCGCCGTCAGGCCGATGCCGGACGCGCGGCTCCCCTCCTGCCGCGCGTCCGGAACGGCGGCCCGGCGGGTCCATTCGGCGAGCGCCCGCACCCGGGCCGCGGCGTCGGCGAGGCGCTCCTCGGGCAGCGTGCCCTCTCGGACGGCCGCGACCAGCGCGTCACGCAGCCGCAGGACGGTCCCCTCGTCGGCGAGCCCGCCGCCGACGCAGATGGCGTCGGCGCCGGCCGCGATCGCGAGCACCGAGCCGCGTTCGATCCCGTACGTCCCGGCGATGGCGTTCATCTCCATGCCGTCGGTGACGATGAGGCCCTCGTAGCCGAGCTCCTTGCGCAGCAGGCCGGTGAGGATCTGCGGGCTGAGCGTGGCCGGGCGGGTCGGGTCGAGGGCGGGCACCAGGATGTGCGCGCTCATCACGGCCTTGGTGCCGGCCTCGATGGCGGCCTTGAAGGGGACCAGCTCGCGCGCGGCCAGGGTGTCGAGGTCTACGTCGATGCGCGGCAGCGCGTGGTGCGAGTCGACGTTGGTGTCGCCGTGGCCCGGGAAGTGCTTGGTGCAGGCGGCGACGCCGGCGGCCTGGAGGCCCTCGACGTAGGCGGCGGTGTGCCGGGCGGCGAGGTGGGTGTCGGCGCCGAAGGACCGTACGCCGATCACCGGGTTGTCGGGGTTGGAGTTGACGTCCGCGGACGGGGCCCAGTTGAGGTTGACCCCGCACTCGGCGAGGCGGCGGCCCAGCTCGCGGGCCACGTCCCGGGTCAGCGCGGTGTCGTCGACGGCGCCGAGGGCCAGGTTGCCGGGGAAGGAGGAGCCGGCCCGCACTTCGAGGCGGGTGACGTCGCCGCCCTCCTCGTCGATGGCGACCAGGACGTCGTCGCGCTCGGTACGGAGCTGCGCGGTGAGCGCGGCGAGCTGCTCGGGCGAGGCGATGTTGCGGCCGAACAGGCCGACGGCGGTGAGGCCTTCGGCGACCTGGCGCAGCAGCCAGGCGGGGGCGGTGGTGCCTTCGAATCCGGGCTGGAGGACCGCGAGGGCGTCGCGGGTCAGTGTGTCGACCCGGTGCGCAAGGACAGTCATGTGCCGTTATCCCTTCACGGCGCCGGCGGTCATTCCGCCGACGGCCTTGCGCTGGAGGAAGATGAAGATCAGCAGGACCGGGACCGCGAACAGCGAGGAAGCGGCCATGGTGGCGCCCCAGTCGTTGCCGAAGGCCGTCTGGAACTCGGTCAGCCAGAGCGGCAGGGTCTGCGCGGTCTTGTCCTTGTTGAGGATCAGGACCATCGCGAACTCGTTCCAGGCGGTGATGAAGCCGAAGAGCGAGGTGGACATCAGGCCGGGGGCCAGCAGCGGGAAGATCACCTTGCGGAAGGCCTGGCCGCGGGTGCAGCCGTCGATCTGGGCGGCCTCCTCCAGGGTCACCGGGACCGCGGCGATGAAGCCGCGCAGCGTCCAGATGGTGAAGGGGAGGACCATCACGAAGTAGATCGCGGTGAGCAGCGGGAGGCTGTTCAGCATCTCGCTGTCGCGGGCGATCATGTACATCGCGATGACCATGACCTCCCAGGGCGCCATCTGGGCCATCATCACGGCGAGCACGAGGCCCTTGCGGCCCTTGAACTTCATCCGGGCGATGGCGAAGCTCGCGGCGAGGGCGACGAGCAGGGCGAGCAGGACGGCGCCGACGGTGACGACGACGCTGTTGGTGACGTACGTCCAGAAGTTCTCGACCCCGGTGGCCTTGGTGAAGTTGTCCAGCGTCGGGGTGAAGACGAAGGCCGGGTCCTTGGTGAGGATCTCGCTCGACGGCTTGAGGGCCGAGGAGAACATCCAGTACACGGGGAAGACGAAGACGGCGGCCAGCAGGAGCGCGCCGAGGTTCTTGGCGACGGTCGCGGGGCGCAGCGGCCGGCGGGTGCGGAGCTGCTGGGCGGGCTTCGCGGCGGGGGCGGGCGCCTGCGGCTCCGGGGCGGTGGTCGTGCTCACTGCTCCTCCTCCTGCTTCAGGATCAGGCGGAAGTAGAAGGACATGACGACCACGAGGATCAGGATCGTCAGGACGGAGATCGCGGCGGCGAGGCCGTAGTGGGACTGGCTCTGGCCCTCCACGTAGGCGAACACCGGGAGGATCTCGGAGGCGCGGTCGGGGCCGCCCTTGTTCATCGCGTAGACCTGGGTGAAGGCCTTGAAGACCCAGATCACCTCGAGGAACGTGGTGACGAGGAAGAAGGGCTTGAGGTTCGGGAAGACGACCTTCCAGAAGGTCTGCCAGCCGTTGGCGCCGTCCATCCGGGCCGCCTCGTACAGCTCGGCCCCGACGGTGGTCAGACCGGCGTACATGTTGAGGGCGACGAAGGGGATGGAGCCCCAGACCACGAGGACGGTGACGATCGTCAGGGTGGAGAGGCCGCTCTCGAACCAGTTGTGCTGTTCGTAGCCGGAGAACCCGGCGCTGCGCATGACCCAGTTCATGACGCCGAACTGCTCGTCGAACAGCCAGTTGAAGACCTGGACGGACGCGACGATCGGCATGGCCCAGGCCATCACCAGCGCCATCGACAGGACCAGGCGCATCCACTTGCCGAGTCGGTTGAGCAAGATGCCGATGAGGCTGCCCAGCGCCATGATCAACGCGACGTTGGCCATGGTGAAGGCGAAGCTCCGGACGACGACGGTCCAGAAGTTCGGGTCGCCGAGGAGTTCGGTGTAGTTGCCGAACCCGGCGGAGGGGTACTTCCGCTGGATGAACTCGACCTTGTTGATGTCCTGGAAGGACAGGATCACGTTCTTGATCAGCGGGTAGAGCAGCAGGCCCGCGAGGCTGATCACCGCGGGCCCGATCAGGAGGTAGGGCAGCCACCCCGAGGGGAGCGACTTTCTGCCCCCGCGAGGAGAGGCCGGTCCGGGGGCGGCGGCGCCGGCCGGCGCCTTCGGCGGTCGTCCGGCGGACTTCGGTGGTGCGTCCTCTGGAGCGCTGGTCGCCGCTCCCTGGGAGTGCACGGTCATGTCTTGGCTTCCTCGCGGTTGACTGTGGAGTCAAATGCGCGACCGGGGGTGTGGCAGGCGCCTGGGCGCCTGCCACACCCCCCGGTGCGTTCACACTGCTGGGTACAGCGGGTGCTGCTGGTACTGCTCGTACTGCTCGTACTGCTCGTACTGCGGGGTGGTGTTACTGGTTGATGCGCTTCGCGATCTCCGCGTCCGCTGCCGCGCCCGCCTTGGCGGCGTCCTCACCGTTCAGGACCTTGGTCATGAACTCCTTGATCGGGTTCGGCTCGGTCTCGACGTTCGCCCAGCCCGCGGTGACCGGGGTGATCTTGCCGTTGGCGCCGGCCTTGGCCATCGACTCGGCGAAGGAGCCCGGGGTGGTGGCGAAGTTCGCGCCGACCTGGTTCGGGAGCAGCGCGCCCTTGGTCTCGGCGGCGTACTTGGTCATCTGGTCCTTGCCGGCGGCGAGGGCCAGCCACTCCTTGGCGAGCTCCTTGTTCTTGGAGCGCTCGGACACGGCGAGGTTCGAGCCGCCGAGGAAGACGGTGCCCGGCTTGTCGGCGGTCTTGCCCGGGATCGGGAAGTAGCCGAAGTCGGCTTCCTTGCCCGCGTCCTTCAGCGCCTTCTCGGCTCCGGAGGCCTCCCAGCCGAGACCGATCCAGGAGGCGACGCCGCCCTTGGGGATGATGTCGGTGGACTGCTGCGGGGTGGCCTCGTCCTTGTCCTTCGGGGCGGTGGAGAAGGACTGGAGCTTCTTGTAGAAGTCCATCGCGGAGGCGGCCTGCGGGGTGCTCAGCTGGCCCTTCCACTTGCCGCCGTCCTTGACGGCCAGGTCGCCGCCCTCGTCCCAGACGAAGCCGGCGAGGACGTACCAGCTCTGGCCGGGCAGGTAGATCGGCTGCGAGGCCGGGTCGGCCGCCTTCAGCTTCTCCAGGCCGGCCAGCCACTCGTCGCGGGTCTTCGGCGGGGTGACGCCGGCCTTCTCGAAGGCCTTCTTGTCGTACACGACGACGCGGTTGGCGGCGTACCAGGGGGCGGAGTAGAGCTTGCCGTCGATCTCGGACGAGGCCATCATGCCCTTGGACCAGGCGTCGGCGCCGAGCTTGGCCTTGTCCTTGGTCAGGTCGGCGAGGCCGCCGGTGACCGCGTAGCCGGCGGTCTGGGTGTTGCCGAGCTCAATGACGTCCGGAGGGGTGTTCTCGGAGAGGGCCGTGGTGACCTTCTCCTGGATGCCCTTCCACTTCTGCTCCTCGACCTTGACCGTGACGCCGGGGTGCTTGGCCGCGAACTCCTTGTTGACCTCGTCGAGCCAGGCCTTCGGCGCGGAACCGTCCATCAGCCAGACGGTGATCTCCTTGGCGCCACCCGCGTCGGCCTTCGCCTTGTCGTCGCTGCCGTTGCCGCACGCCGCGACTCCGACCATCATGCCCGCGACACTGACCGCCGCGATGAGCTTGCGCTTCACGCCACCCTCCTCAGGGATGCTGCCTGCAACTTCCCTCGCCCGCCGCGGTGACGTACCAAGTACTGCCCGTGGGGCCGGGATCTGATCCATATTGGTGTAGACCAGTAGCTGGAGCTTGGCCTAGACCTTTAGGGGTGTCAAGGGTCTAATGAGCGGGCGGTCGGTCCGTTATCGGACCGACACCTGGACAGGGAGAAGGCCTGTCCCCCCGCACGTGTCACGATGTGACCGCACATATCGGAGGAGCCGGTGACGGCAGCGAAACTGGAGTCGGGAAGGCGGGCGGCGATGGCCACCGAAGGGGCGATCACGGAGCCGGAAGGCGGGGCGGCCACTCGCACGGCGCGTGTACCCAAGTACTACCGACTCAAGCGGCACTTGCTCGACATGACCGAGACCCTGCCGCCCGGCACGCCGGTCCCGCCGGAGCGCACGCTCGCGGCCGAGTTCGACACCTCGCGGACCACGGTCCGCCAAGCCCTCCAGGAACTGGTCGTAGAGGGACGTTTGGAACGGATCCAGGGCAAAGGCACCTTCGTCGCCAAGCCCAAGGTCTCCCAGGCCCTGCAACTCACCTCCTACACGGAGGACATGCGCGCCCAGGGACTGGAACCGACCTCCCAGCTCCTGGACATCGGCTACGTGACGGCTGACGACACCCTCGCCGGACTGCTGAAGATCACCACCGGCGGGCGGGTGCTGCGCATCGAGCGGCTGCGCCTCGCCAGCGGCGAGCCGATGGCCATCGAGACCACCCACCTCTCGGCCAAGCGCTTCCCCGCGCTGCGCCGTTCGCTCGCCAAGTACACCTCCCTCTACACCGCGCTGGCCGAGGTGTACGACGTCCACCTGGCCGAGGCCGAGGAGACCATCGAGACCTCGCTGGCCACCCCGCGCGAGGCCGGCCTGCTCGGCACCGACGTCGGCCTGCCGATGCTGATGCTCTCCCGGCACTCCCTGGACGCCGACGGCGAGCCGGTGGAGTGGGTGCGGTCCGTGTACCGCGGCGACCGGTACAAGTTCGTGGCCAGGCTCAAGCGCCCCGCCGTCTGACGGCCGCCGCCGGGTAGTTGCCCCATACCGCTATGCGGACGGGGTCTTACGCTCACCGGGCAATCCCCCGTAGATTCCCTGCGCTTACGCAGATGATCGACGAGGGGACGAGGGTCATGCCTGAACCGGAAGCAACAGGAACACAACAGGCCGGAACACAAGAAGACGTGGCGAGTCCGGGCACCGCGCCCGGCTCGCCCTCTCCGAAGTCCATCGCCGTATGGGTACTCGTCGCACTGATCGGCGCCATCGCCTGGGGCGTGCTCGCCATCTCCCGCGGCGAGGAGATCTCCGCCGCCTGGCTGCTCGCCGCCGCGGTCGGCTCCTACGCGATCGGCTACCGCTTCTACGCGCGCTTCATCGCGCACCGCGTCCTGAAGGTGGACCCCACCCGGGCCACCCCCGCGGAACGCCTTGACAACGGTGTCGACTTCCACCCCACCGACCGGCGCGTGCTCTTCGGCCACCACTTCGCCGCCGTCGCCGGCGCCGGCCCGCTCGTCGGCCCCGTGCTCGCCGCGCAGATGGGCTACCTGCCGGGCACCATCTGGATCGTCGCGGGCGTCATCTTCGCCGGCGCCGTCCAGGACATGGTCACGCTGTTCTTCTCCACCCGCCGCGACGGCCGCTCGCTCGGCCAGATGGCCCGTGACGAGATCGGCCCGGTCGGCGGAGTCGCCGCCCTGATCGCCGTGTTCACCATCATGATCATCCTGCTGGCGGTGCTCGGCCTGGTCATCGTGAACGCCCTGGCGCACTCCCCGTGGGGCGTCTTCTCCATCGGCATGACCATCCCGATCGCCCTCTTCATGGGCTTCTACCTGCGCGTGCTGCGGCCGGGCCGGGTCACCGAGGTCTCCGTCATCGGCGTCGCGCTGCTGCTGCTCGCCATCGTCGCGGGCGGCTGGGTCGCCGAGTCCTCCCTCGCCTCCACCTTCACGCTGGAGAAGGAGACCCTCGTCCTCTGGATGATCGGGTACGGCTTCTTCGCGTCGGTGCTGCCGGTGTGGATGCTGCTCGCGCCCCGCGACTACCTCTCCACCTTCATGAAGATCGGCACCATCGCCCTGATGGCGCTGGGCGTGGTCATCGCCATGCCGACGCTGAAGATGCCCGCGGTCACCGACTTCGCGACCCGCGGCGACGGCCCGGTCTTCGCCGGTTCGATGTTCCCCTTCGTCTTCATCACCATCGCGTGCGGAGCCCTGTCCGGCTTCCACTCGCTGGTCTCCTCGGGCACCACCCCGAAGATGATCCAGAAGGAGACCCAGGTCAGGGTCATCGGCTACGGCGCGATGCTCACCGAGTCCTTCGTCGCCATCATGGCGATGATCGCGGCCACCATCATCGATCCCGGCCTGTTCTTCGCGGTGAACTCCCCCGGCGGAGTCATCGGCACCACGGTCCAGACCGCCTCGCAGGCGGTCTCGAACTTCGGCTTCGCCATCACCCCGGACGCCCTCGCGCTGGCCGCGAAGGAGGTCGAGGAGGCGAGCCTGCTCTCCCGTACCGGCGGCGCGCCGACGTTCGCACTCGGAATGTCGGAGATCTTCTCGTCCGTGATCGGCGGCGCGGGAATGAAGGCCTTCTGGTACCACTTCGCCATCATGTTCGAGGCCCTGTTCATCCTGACGACCGTCGACGCGGGCACGCGCGTCGGACGCTTCATGCTCCAGGACACCCTCGGCAACGTGCACAAGTCCTTCAAGAACGTCAGCTGGAAGCCGGGCGTGTGGCTCGCGAGCGCCGTCGTCGTCGGCGGCTGGGGCTACTTCCTGTGGGTCGGCATCAAGGACCCGCTGGGCGGCATCAATCAGCTCTTCCCGCTGTTCGGCATCGCGAACCAGCTGCTCGCGGCCGTCGCCCTGGCCGTCTGCACCACGCTGCTGGTCAAGTCCGGCCGGCTCAAGTGGGCCTGGGTGACGGGTGTTCCGCTGGCGTGGGACGTGGCCGTGACGCTCACCGCGAGCTACCAGAAGGTCTTCTCGGACGACGTGAAGGTCGGCTTCTTCGCGCAGCGCGACAAGTACCAGGGCGGGATCGACGCGGGCAAGGTGCTGCCGCCCGCCAAGAACATGGACGACATGCACACCGTGGTCACCAACGCCACGGTGGACGGCGTGCTGTCCGCGCTGTTCGCGGTGCTGATCATCATCGTGCTGGCCGACGCCGCCCGGACCTGCCTCAAGGCCGTCGCCAACCCGGAGTCGGTACGCCTCTCCGAGGTCCCGTGGACCGAGTCGAAGATCATCGCCCCGGCCGGGCTGATCCCGACCGCGGCCGAGCGGGCCGAACTCGCCGCGGCGGGCCTGGACTCGGGCGGCGGCCGGGTCAAGGAACCGGCCGCGTCATGACCCTGCGCGGCGCGCTGGCCCGCGCCCGGTACTTCGTACGGGAGTTCTCGGGCGAGGCGGCCTACGACCGGTACGTCGCCCATGCCCGCTCCCACGACCCGCAGACGGCCGTCCCGACCCGGCGCGAGTTCGAACGCGCCCGCACCGACGCCCGCGAGGCGGACCCCCGCGAGGGCTTCCGCTGCTGCTGAACGATGCGTGAAGGGCCCCGCCGCTTCCATCGGCGGGGCCCTTCGGCGTGTTCAGCGCACCCAGTCCTTGAGGGGCTCAGTCTGGAGGTTGATGCCGACGGGGTCGGGGAGCTGTACTTCCCTGCCGAAGGGAACGGTGCGTACGGTTTCGTAGCCGGTGCCATCCGGGTCGCTGTGGACGACGACCTGGCACTTGAGCCGGTCGATGAGCAGGTAGACGGGGATACCGGTCTCCGCGTAAGCACGCGGCTTTTCGATCCGGTCGCGCCGCTCGGTGTCGGAGTCCCAGGAGGTCACCTCGACGGCCATCAGGATCGGGCCCGGATCCACCCAGTCGCCCTGCCCCACGAACGCGTCCTCGTGCGCCAGAACCCCGTCCGGAATGGCACGACCCTCTCGGTACTGTTCCGCCTTGATCCCCTGCCCCGGGTGCAGCCAGAAGTCCGGGTGATGCTGCATACAGATTCGCGTCAGCCACAGAATGATCCGCCCGTGGTCCCCGTCAGGCATGGCCTTGCTCCTCAGCACCCCACCGATGAATTCCAGTCGCAGCCCCTCCTCCTCGCGGGCGGCTATGCGGGCCAGGTGTTCGAAGCGCTCGGTCGACATGTGGGGACGTTCGGTCATGACGCTCATGCCTCGCTCGCCTTCCTGGACGGTGCTGATTCCGACCATAGCGCCGGGCACCGACACCCGTCCTGCACACTCGACCGCATGGACATCGTGATCAGGGCGGCACTGCCCGCCGAATACGAACAGCTCGGCGAGATCACCGCGCAGGCCTACCTGGGCGACGGGCTCCTCGGCTCCGGCGAGGCGTTCTACGTGGCCGTGCTCCGCGATGTCGCCGGGCGGGCCTCCGACGGGGAGGTGCTCGTGGCCGTCGATGAGGGCGTGCTGCTCGGCGGGGTGACCTTCGCCCCGCCCGGGAGCCCGCTGGCCGACGTCGCCGGGCCCGGCGAGGCCGAATTCCGCATGCTGGCCGTCTCCCGCGAGGCGCGCGGACGCGGCACGGGCGAGGCCCTGGTGCGCGCGTGCATGGCCCGCGCCCGGGAGCTGCCGGGCATCACGCACCTGGTGCTCTCCACGCAGCGCAGCATGACCGGCGCCCAGCGGATCTACGAGCGGCTCGGCTTCGTCCGCATGCCAGAACGGGACTGGGCGCCGGTTCCCGGCCTGACGCTGCTCACCTACCGCCTGGAGCTGTAGCCGCGCCGACACAACATGTGGGGGGTCGCGCAGACGCGGCCCCCCACATGTATGCTCATGCCTGCTGTCGCCGCAGGGGAATCCGGTGTGAATCCGGAACTGTCCCGCAACGGTATGAAAAGTCCGAGGACCTGCCGACGGTGCATCCGGGTCGACCGAACCGGGTGCCGATACGTCCGGGCCTCGCGGTTGGGCCGGTGGACGCCATGCGGTGTACGCGTTCCTGCCACGCCCGCATGCGCTGCCCCGCGCCCGCCCGCCGTCGACCGGGCCGAGCGAGGGAGAGCTCCCGCCGTGACCATCGCGCCTTCCGCACCGCGCGCCGAGTCCGTTTCTGGCGACAACACCGAGGGCCCGGGGGCCACGCTGCTGCGTACCCTCACCGAACTGACGGCGGACCTCCCCGACACCGACCCCGGCCGGGTCGCCGCCGCCGCGCTGCGCGGCCGCAGCGCCGCCGCCGACGACGCCGAACTGCGCGGCCTGGCCACCGAGGCCGCCGCCGGCCTGATCTCCGAGGACCCGGCGTACTCCAAGCTCGCCGCCCGCCTGCTGACGCTGGCCGTCCGCGACGAGGCCGCCGGCCAGGGCTCCACCTCCTTCTCCGGCTCCGTCGCCGTCGGCCACCGCGAGGGGCTGATCGCCGACCGCACGGCCGAGTTCGTGACGGCCCACGCGGCCCGCCTGGACGCGCTGGTCGAGCACACCCTCGCCGAGGGCGCCGACGACCGCTTCGGCTTCTTCGGCCTGCGCACCCTGCACAGCCGCTACCTGCTGCGCCACCCCATCACCCGCCAGGTGATCGAGACCCCGCAGTACTTCATGCTGCGCGTGGCCTGCGGTCTCGCCGCCGACGAGAGCGTCCAGGCCGTCGAGGAAGTCGCCTCGCTCTACCGGCTGATGAGCCGCCTCGACTACCTCCCCTCTTCCCCCACCCTCTTCAACTCCGGCACCCGGCACCCGCAGATGTCCTCCTGCTACCTGCTGGACTCCCCGCTGGACGAGCTCGACTCGATCTACGACCGCTACCACCAGGTCGCACGGCTGTCGAAGCACGCGGGCGGCATCGGCCTCTCGTACTCCCGCATCCGCGCCCGCGGTTCGCTGATCCGCGGCACCAACGGCCACTCCAACGGCATCGTGCCGTTCCTGAAGACCCTCGACGCCTCCGTCGCCGCCGTGAACCAGGGCGGCCGCCGCAAGGGTGCCGCCGCCGTCTACCTGGAGACCTGGCACGCGGACATCGAGGAGTTCCTGGAGCTCCGCGACAACACCGGTGAGGACCAGCGCCGTACGCACAACCTGAACCTCGCCCACTGGGTGCCGGACGAGTTCATGCGCCGCGTGAACGCCGACGCCGACTGGTCGCTGTTCTCGCCGGCCGACGTCCCCGAGCTGGTCGACCTGTGGGGCGACGCGTTCGACGCCGCCTACCGCAAGGCCGAGGAGTCGGGCCTGGCCCGCAAGACCATGCCCGCCCGCGACCTGTACGGCCGGATGATGCGCACCCTCGCGCAGACCGGCCAGGGCTGGATGACCTTCAAGGACGCCTCCAACCGCACGGCGAACCAGACCGCCGAGCCGGGCACGGTCGTGCACTCGTCCAACCTCTGCACCGAGATCATCGAGGTCACCAACGACGGCGAGACCGCCGTCTGCAACCTCGGCTCCGTCAACCTCGGCGCCTTCGTCGTCGACGGCGGGATCGACTGGGAGCGGATCGACGAGACCGTCCGCACCGCCGTCACCTTCCTCGACCGCGTGGTGGACATCAACTTCTACCCGACCGAGCAGGCGGGCCGCTCCAACGCCCGCTGGCGTCCGGTGGGCCTGGGCGCCATGGGCCTCCAGGACGTGTTCTTCAAGCTGAGGCTGCCCTTCGACTCCCCCGAGGCGAAGGCCCTGTCCACCAAGCTCTCCGAGCGCATCATGCTGGCCGCGTACGAGGCCTCCTGCGACCTCGCCGAGCGCAGCGGCCCGCTGCCCGCCTGGGAGCAGACCCGCACCGCGCGCGGCGTCCTGCACCCGGACCACTACGACGTCGAGCTGAACTGGCCGGAGCGCTGGGACGCGCTGCGCGCCCGCGTCGCGAAGACCGGCATGCGCAACTCGCTCCTCCTCGCCATCGCCCCGACGGCGACGATCGCCTCGATCGCGGGCGTGTACGAGTGCATCGAGCCGCAGGTCTCCAACCTCTTCAAGCGCGAGACCCTGTCGGGCGAGTTCCTCCAGGTCAACGGCTACCTGGTGGACGAGCTGAAGCAGCTCGGCGTGTGGGACGCCCAGACCCGCGAGGCGCTGCGCGACTCCTCCGGCTCGGTCCAGGGCTTCGGCTGGATCCCGGCCGAGGTCCGCGAGCTGTACCGCACGGCGTGGGAGATCCCGCAGCGCGGCCTGATCGACATGGCCGCGGCGCGCACCCCCTTCCTCGACCAGTCGCAGTCCCTGAACCTGTTTCTGGAGACGCCCACCATCGGCAAGCTGTCGTCGATGTACGCGTACGCCTGGAAGCAGGGCCTGAAGACCACGTACTACCTGCGCTCGCGCCCGGCGACGAAGATCGCCCGCGCCGCGCAGGCCGCCACCGCCGCTCCGGTGGCCCTCCCGCAGGCCGTCGACGCCGACGCGCTGGCCTGCTCCCTTGAGAACCCCGAGTCCTGCGAGGCCTGCCAGTAATGAGCACCACCCAGTCCGACAAGAACCTCCTGGACCCGGGCTTCGAGCTCACGCTCCGCCCGATGCGCTACCCGGACTTCTACGAGCGCTACCGGGACGCGATCAAGAACACCTGGACGGTGGAGGAGGTCGACCTCCACTCGGACGTCGCCGACCTCGCGAAGCTGACCCCGGCCGAGCAGCACATGATCGGCCGTCTGGTCGCGTTCTTCGCGACGGGCGACTCGATCGTGTCGAACAACCTCGTCCTGACCCTGTACAAGCACATCAACTCCCCGGAGGCGCGCCTGTACCTGTCGCGCCAGCTGTTCGAGGAGGCCGTGCACGTCCAGTTCTACCTGACGCTGCTCGACACCTACCTGCCCGACCCGGACGACCGCGCGGCGGCCTTCGACGCGGTCGAGGAGATCCCCTCCATCCGCGAGAAGGCGCAGTTCTGCTTCAAGTGGATGGACTCGGTCGAGAAGATCGACCGCCTGGAGACGCAGGCCGACCGCCGCCGCTTCCTGCTGAACCTGATCTGCTTCGCCGCGTGCATCGAGGGCCTGTTCTTCTACGGCGCCTTCGCGTACGTGTACTGGTTCCGCTCTCGGGGTCTGCTGCACGGCCTGGCAACCGGGACGAACTGGGTCTTCCGGGACGAAACCATGCACATGAACTTCGCCTTCGAGGTCGTGGACACGGTTCGCAAGGAGGAGCCGGAGCTCTTCGACGACGAACTCCAGCAGCAGGTCGTCGACATGCTCAAGGAGGCCGTGGAAGCGGAGCTGCAGTTCGGCCGCGACCTCTGCGGCGACGGCCTGCCGGGCATGAACACCGAGTCGATGCGCGAGTACCTGGAGTGCGTCGCGGACCAGCGCCTGGTCCGCCTCGGCTTCGCGCCGGTGTACGGCTCGCAGAACCCGTTCTCCTTCATGGAGCTGCAGGGCGTCCAGGAGCTGACGAACTTCTTCGAGCGCCGCCCGTCGGCCTACCAGGTCGCGGTCGAGGGCACCGTCGACCTGGACGAGGACTTCTGAGCCCTTCGGGCCTTTGGCTGTGATCGGCCGGCAGCTGCTTCGCGCAGCTGCCGGTCGATCCTGCGTTCGCGGGCCATTCCGTACAGGGAGGGACCGAGGAGGAGTGCGGCGACGGCGAGGACGACGAGGTAGTTCACGAGCGTGTTCATGACTCCACTCTCGCGAGACTGCCGAAGATCGAACAGTGGCAGGACTGTCACGAAGAGGCGAATTACTGCCACACTGGAGTCATGCCTCTGAACAACGTCGCCGTGGCCGTGGTCAACGGGGTCGCCCCCTTCGAGCTGGGCATCTTCTGCGAGGTCTTCGGGATCGACCGCAGTGCGATGGGCCTGCCTACGTACGACTTCGCCGTCTGCGCGGTGGAGGACAATCCGCTGCCCGCCGGCGACGGCATCTTCGGGCTCACGCTCCCCTACGGGCCGGACCGGCTGGAGGAGGCGGACCTGATCTGTCTGCCCGCCGACCGGGAGGCGCCCACCCGGGAGTATCCCGAGGCCCTGCTGGCCGCCCTGAACCGGGCCGTGGACCGGGGTGCGCGGTTGCTGAGCGTGTGCAGCGGTGCCTTCATGCTCGGTGCGGCGGGGCTGCTCGACGGCCGCCGGTGCACCACGCACTGGATGCACGCGCCCACCCTGATGCGCCGCTACCCGCACGCCCTGGTCGACCCCGACGTGCTGTACGTGGACGAGGGCCAGGTGATCACCTCGGCCGGCACCGCCTCCGGGATCGACGCGTGCCTGCACGTCGTCCGCCAGGAGCAGGGCTCCGAGGTGGCCAACACCATCGCGCGGCGGATGGTCGTACCGCCCCACCGGGACGGCGGGCAGGCCCAGTTCATCCGGCGGCCGCTGCCGCGCACGGCCTGCGACACCGTGGGCGAGGTGATCGCGTGGATGGCCCGCCACCTGGAGGACGAGATCACCGTCGAGCAGCTCGCCGAGCGCGCGCACATGTCCCCGCGTACGTTCGCCCGCCGCTTCCTCCAGGAGACCGGCACGACTCCCTACCAGTGGGTGCTGCGCCAGCGGGTGCTGCTCGCCCAGGAGCTGCTGGAGACCACCGACGAGACCGTCGACGCCATCGCGGGCCGCTGCGGCTTCGGGAACGCGGCCGCCCTGCGCCACCACTTCCTGCGGACGCTGGGCACCACCCCGAACTCCTTCCGGCGTGCCTTCCGCGGCCCGCGGGCCGTCGCCTGACCGTGTACGGACGCCGCAGGGCCCCGCTCCGGGATGTCGGAGCGGGGCCCTGCGTGAGCGTGCGTGGGTGGGTGCGCGTCGCGCGAGCGGTCAGGCGTTCGGGACCGTCTCGTAGCGCGGGGTGCCCTCTTCCATCTGCCGCAGGGCGTCCTTGCGGTCCCGCTTCGAGAGCCGGTCGATGTACAGGTACCCGTACAGGTGGTCGGTCTCGTGCTGGAGGCAGCGCGCGAAGTAACCGGTGCCGCGTACCTTGATCGGGTTGCCCTGGGCGTCCTGGCCCTCGACCTCGGCGTAGTCCGGGCGGGCCAGCGACGCGTAGGCGGTCGGGACCGACAGGCAGCCCTCGTTCGAGTCGTCCAGGACCCGGGTGCCCGCCGGCAGCTCCACGAGCTTCGGGTTGACCACGACACCCGTGTGGCGGTTGCCGTCGTCGTCCGGGCAGTCGTAGACGAAGACCTTGGCGTCCACGCCGATCTGGTTCGCGGCCAGGCCCACGCCCTCGGCGGCCTTCTGGCTGGCGAACATGTCGTCGATCAGCTGCGCCAGCTCGTCGCCGAACTCGGTGACGTCCTTGCACTCGCGGTGCAGGACCGGGTTGCCGACGACGGTGATCGGGCGGGCGGTTCCGCGCTCACGGTGGGCGAGCTCGCGCTCGGCACAGTCCTCCGTGTCCACGACGTACCCGTCGTTCACGATCTCGACAACCTCGTTCTCCTGCTGCGACATGTCCGCCGTACGCCTTCCGTAAGTCCAAGTCACCGGTGGTCGCCGATGGCCACCGATGGGCACCGATGTGCCCGTACAGCGTCTCAGATCAGCTGAGTGATCCCGAGCCGGACTGGGTGTCTGGTTCGAGGATGTGTTCCCACCGTGGTGGGGTGGCGTGGGCGTGGAGGTGGAATCCCGCGCCCAGTGCTGCCCCTTGTGGCCGGTGTCGGCTGGTGGTGGGTGTGCTGATCGTTGTCACGTCCTGGTGCCGGTGGGCTGCGCGGGGCAGCCGGGGCCGGTCCGTATGAGCGTGTCCCTCCGGACGCTGGCCTGCCGGACCTTGCGGCCCGGTAGGGGAGGGTGTCCGGCGTCGCCTGGGCGTCGGACGTGCTGTCTTGTGCCGGGTGGGTCCGGTCTTGGAGCGGTCCCTCCGGCGGGGCTTCGGCGCGGTCGGGGTGATGACCGCGCCCGCTTCAAGTGTGTCCACGACGGTACGGATGGCCAGGTCGCCTGTGGTGCGGTCGCAGACGGTTTTGGTCTGGTGGGTGAGGCCTCGTGATCCGATGCGCCGCCAGGCGCCCTGATCACGGTCTCCCTGCCAGGAGCAGGAGGGACAGGTGGCCCATTTCCAGCCGGGTGTGGTGGGCCGGTCGGGGGCTTTGCGGTGCCGTAGTGGGGTGAGGCATTGCGGGCAGTGCTTGGAGGTGTTGCGGGCGGGGACGGTGACGACGGCTATGCCCATCTCGGCGGCCAGATGCCTCATGCGGTCCACGATCTGCCCGCGTACCTGCAGGGAGAGACGGGTGTTGGTGGTGCGGCCCAAGCCACGGGCTTCCATCGAGCGGAGGTCTTCGACGTAGATGACGCTCGCCCCGGCGGCGATCGCCTGGTCGACCGCCCACCGGGCGGCGGCCCAGGCCAGTGCGTCGTTGAGGTTCGACCGGCGTGCGCAGACCCGGCTGAACTCCTTGCTCAGGGCGGTGTGTTTGGCAGCCAGGACGTGCTGCTCGTCTCCGGCCGTGAGCCGCTGATAGTGGCCGGTCTTGGTGTGAAGATGCTCGGACAGTCGGCGTAGCCGGTGCTGTTTGGCGAGGACACCGGCCGCCCGGAACATGCCCCCGGACCCGAGTGCGGTGATGCGGCCGTCGTCGTGGAGGCGGACCGCGCCCGCGCTGAGCAGGGTGTTCAGGCCCCAGTCCACACCGAGCGCGACCGTGTGCCCGCTGCGGGCCGTTTTCGGCACCGGGTGGGTATACGCGAGATCGGCGCGGACACGCCCCTGGTGCGGGCAGAGGGTGGGCAGGTGCAGCACCGCACCCGCGGGGATCGTAGGCGGTAGCTTGATGGGGCAGGACACCCACGTCCAATCCCGGTACGAACGCGGATCGGGCCGGGTCGGGAGCTGCAAACGCAGCAGTGCACGGCCCGGCGCATCCGCCCGCTCGATGGTGGCCTGCTGCCCGTCACAGGCCGACAACAGCAGCACCCGCGCCGCCCTGGGCGTGCTCTCCACCTCGAACACGTCAACAGGCATCCGGTCGTGCTCTTTGACGAACGCGGCGATCTGCCGGGTGCGGGAGTTGATAACGCTGGACGGCAGATGGAGCCCGCCCGGTACCGCCGCGCGTACCGCGTCCCACTCGTCCGAAGTCCGCTTCCCCAGGTCGGCGGGCCAGGTCGCGAGTACCCCGGCGGTCAAGTCGGAACGCCACGTCACAGACCGCAGCAAGCGCCCGGCCTGCTCCTGCGCCATGCGAACGATCCTGTCATTGACCCGAACGCCCTCGGGCGGCACAGCGCTCCAGCCCAGACGACGCAGCGCCATCCACGCGTTCGACGGCAGCCTCCTGCCCCCGCCGTCCACCCCGGACGCGAGCACTCCCACATCGGCTGCATTCCAGTGTGCGACCAGCAGTGCGGCGGACATGCCAGAGACCAGATCGGCTATCCAGCCAACACGTTCCGCCAGCACTGAGACCGTCAGTAGTTCACCGGTCTCCTCATCCACACCCGTCCGCAGCAGGCCAAGGGCACAAGCGGTGCGGGTGGTCTCGCCCTCGGCGACCGGCACCTTCCGCCCCACTGCTCACCCCTCACGCCGCCGGTGCTGTCATCCGATCAACGACACCCGCCACGAAAGGTCACTCATTCGACCCGCGAACCCATATCCGGTATCCACAGAGCACGACCACCCATGACGAGGACGCACACGATCGCTACGGATGCCCGAGGAACTACGTGAGCGCACGGCCCCCGGCTCAGCAGACTTCTTCGAGATCCCGCCACTCGCGGGTGTCCGGGCTGTCCGCGACCCAGCCGTCCAGCAGGCCGCGCACCAGACCTGCCGGAGCCGCGATGCCGCATTCGCGCTCGGGCACCCACAGCGAGCCCGAACCGGCCGTACGGTGCCCCAGCGGGCCGGGGTGCCCCGGTTCGCTGTGGTCGTGCGGGTCCAGGTGCTCGCCGTCGCCCTCGTCGCTCGGCATCTCGCTCTCCGAGCAGGTCCGGCACAGCAGCCGCACCGACGAGGACCAGTCCTCGGCGGCGAAGCCGGCGTCCGCGGCGAGCTGCTCCAGCGCGTCCCGGTCGGCCTCCCCGGCCGCCTCCAGCAGCACCACCCAGGTCGGCACCGGCGACGGCGCCCACAGCTCGATCTCGTCGAACACGGGGTACGAGGGGCCGGCCGCGGTGATCCGCTCGCCGTGCGGGACCCCGTCGTGCAGGACGACCTCGCCCCAGCGCCGCCCCGAGGAGGGCAGCGGGATCGAGAGGACCTCCAGCCGGGCCGGGTCCAGCCTGCGGCCCCAGACCACCTCGGCCTCGCCCTCGGGCGAGAGGCGGACGGCGGCGCTGCCGAGCTCCATGCCGACCGGCTCGCCGCTGTTCTTGCCGTTGTGGGCATTGCCGCCGGCGCCGCCGTGGGGGTCCCCGGGCACCTTCAGCCCGTACGCCTGCCAGGCCCGCCGGGCCAGCGGCCAGTCCTGGAGGGCGGTGGCGGCGATGCCGACGTTCCACCAGTCCGGGGCGCCGGTCTCGCGGTCCAGCAGGGCCACGGCGCGGAGCCCGGCGGCCCGCGCCTGCTCCCAGTCGTGCCGGAACTTGTGCAGCAGGGCCAGGTTGAACCAGGACTCGGACAGCCAGGGTTCCAGGTCCGCGGCCCTGGTCAGGAGCGCACCCGCGTCCTCGTACCGACCGTCGCCGATCAGCGTGAACGCGCGGTCGGTGGCCTGCCGCCACGAGGCGGAGGGCCGATGCCGTACCTTCCCGAAGATCCTCACGATTCCCGCCTGCCGGTCCTACGGTGCAGCCTTGCGGACACTCCCACGGTCACTCCTACTGGCATCCAACCACGCCCACTCGGACGGCCGCTCATTACCCATGGGTTACCCCGGTGGGACAGGAACAACTCTGTCACGCCCACCCCTGGCCAGAACCCTCGCCAGGCACTCCACGACCTCGGGCTGGTAGTCGCGCCCGGTGCCCAGCCGCAGGTGCTCCAGGGCGGCCAGTGAGCCGCCCGGGTGACGGCTCCCGCCGACCAGGTCGTCGTACGCGTTCACCGCGCGCACGATCCGGGCGGCGACGGGCTGGTCCCGGTACGGGTCCGCCTGCCGCTCCACCACCACCGCGACCTCGGCGGGCACGCCCGTCTGCCGGGCGACCTCCCCGCCCAGCTCGGCGATGCGGCGCGCCTCGGCGGCGGGCAGCTCGGCGGTGGCCCCGGCCGGGACCGGGTCGACGAGGGAGAGCTGGCCGATGTCGTGCATCAGCGCGGCGTACTCCAGCACCGTGAGCTCCCGCTGCGACAGGCCCAGCTCGCGGCCGACTGCGCAGCTCAGGGCGGCCACCCGGCGGGCGTGGCCGGGCGGTGTGTAGCCGGCGATCTCGGTGGCGCGGGCCAGGGAGGTGATGGTCTGGCGGTAGGTGGTGCGGATCGCGGTGATCCGGTGGAAGGACATCTGCGTCAGCAGCAGGGGGACGCTGAAGACGGGGACGGCCCACAGGCCGGCCACGGCCACGCCGAGGGCCATCACCACGCCGGTGGCGCAGATCGCCGAGCCGATGCCGAGCTGCGCCCTGAGCTCGTCGCGCAGCAGGGGCCCGTACGGCCAGCCGGTCCGGGCCCCGGCGAGCGCGGCGGCGAGCACGGCGTCGCACAGGGCGGTGAGCCCGAGGAGGCAGAGCAGGAAGACGACGAGGTACGGGCCCTGGCCGACCCACTCCCCCAGTCGGCCCGAGTTGTAGAGCGGCTGGAAACAGACGGCGGCGAAGGTGACGGCGAGGACCCGGCGGGACAGGTGGTCGAGGGCGGGGCCGCGGCCGCGGGCGACGTGCGGGACGATCCCGGCGAGTGCGGCCGCGACGACGACGGCCACGATCTGGAGCACCCCGTGGTGGGTGGGCTGCCCGGCGTTCTGGCCGAGCAGGGCGTACGCGAGGGCCCCGGCGGAGGCGAGGGGCGCGGGCTGCCGGTCGACGGGCTCGGCGGAGCCCCGCCGGTCCCTGCGGGCGAGCTCGCCGACGGCGATGAGGATGCCGAAGGCCAGGGCTATGCCGGGTTCGACGAGCCCGTTCCACAGGGTGTGCCCCAGCCCGACGGCGGTGAGCACACAGGCGGCCCCGCGCACGCCCCACACGGCCCACGTCTTCACTGGACCCCCCTGACACGCCCGCCGTCGCCCCCGGCCGCCGGGCTCTCGGCCCGGGAGCCCTCGGCGGCCCGGCCCGGCTCCGCCCCCTGCCCGGGCACCACCCGCACCCCGGCCTGCGCCCCGGCGCCGGAGGGCGAAGCGGCGCCCTGGGCCGGGAGGCCGGCCAGGGGGCCCGGCCCGGGGGCCGCCCCCGCCGCGCCACCCGGATCCCGGTTCGCCCCTGCGGCGGGAGCAACGGCGGCGGGAGCAACGGCGGGGATGACCTGGAGGTCCTCGTCGGAGGTGACCACGGGGTGCCAGCCGTGCCGGCCGATGGCCTCGGCCAGGGCCCGTACCATCGCCGGGTCGAACTGGGCCCCCGCGCACCGCTCCAGCTCGGCGAGGGCGGTGCGTACCGGCCGGGCCCGGCTGTAGGAGCGGGTGGAGGTCATCGCGTCGAAGGCGTCGGCCACCGCCACCACCCGGGCCAGCACCGGGATCTGCTCGCCGGTCAGCCCGTACGGGTAGCCCGAGCCGTCGACCCGTTCGTGGTGGTGCAGGATCGCGGCCCGGGCCTCGCCGAGGAAGCCGATGCCGCGCACCATCTCGTGCCCGTACTCGGGGTGCAGTTCGATGATCCGGCGCTCCTCGGGGGTGAGCGGCCCGTCCTTGCGCAGCAGCCGCGTCGGGACGCCGAGTTTGCCGACGTCGTGCAGGATCCCGGCGATGCGCACGACTTCGAGGCGGTCCTCGGCCATGCCCAGCTCGCGGGCGATCATCGCGGAGGCCTGGCCGACCCGCTCGCTGTGGCCCCGGGTGTAGCGGTCCTTGATGTCGACGGCCTGGACGAGGGCGCGGATGGTGGCCCGGTGGGCGGCGCGCTCGCGGTGGTACTGGGCGAAGACCCAGCAGGAGATGTACATCGGCAGCAGCACGAGGAGTGCGGCCGGGAGCCCGTAGGGGCTGCGCCACATGACGGCCATCATCAGTCCGGCGAGGCCGTGGAGGCAGTGCGGGGCGAGGGACCGGGTGAGCAGTCCGCGCCAGGCCGTGACGGCCGGGCGTCGTTCGGCGGCGGCCAGGATCCCCCCGTCGAGGGCGGTGAGCACCAGGCAGAAGGCGACGGCCGCGGCCGCCGCGGGGAGCAGCACGTACGGGAAGTCGGCCGCCCAGCCGGGCGGTCCGGAGCCTGCGGAGGATCCTCCGCCCAGCGCGGCGGGGCCGCCCAGCAGTGCGTACGTCTGCCCGGCGGCCCAGGCGGCGATCGCGTGCTGTGCGCCGTGCCAGACGCGCCGCACCCAGGCGGGCCGCTGGAGCACGGTTCCCGCGAGACCGCCGGGAAGGGCCACGAGCGCGGCGGCGGCGGGCGGGAGCAGGAAGACGGCGGCCAGCAGCACCGGGAAGAAGGCGCCGATGCCCTCGGGGACCCGGCTGCCCAGCAGCGGGCAGATCTTGACGAGCTCGCAGCCGAGGTAGAGCACGGCGAGCGTGGCCACGGCGGTCCAGTGCGTGGCGGCGGTGCCGTTGCCGGGCGTGAAGGCGGGGACGGCGCACGCCGCGGCCGCGAGGACGGCGCACAGGATGTAGACGCGCGCGGTCGGCGGAAGTACCCGCATGGCGCTCTCCTCCCCCTGAGCCGTGCAAGCCAGGTACCGAATCAAACCAGTACCGAATGGGGAGAATAAGTGGGGCCCCGAGCGAGGTGGGCCACATTTTCGGATTGCGCCGAGCGGACGCCCCCGGATTAGCACGTTCGGGTGAACGAAGTGCCCTTCCGGGGGCGGCTGTTCAAACTGCTGACCGCCGGGTCAGCCTGTGACCGGATTCTCTGCCGTGATGTCGTGTTCGGGCACGGCCTGGCCCGACCTGATCAGCTCGATCCGGCCCATCACCTTCGAGCGCAGGTCGGTCGGCACGTCGTCCGACCCGCAGCAGCGCTTGACCAGCTTCTTCACGGCCTGTTCCAGGCCGTACTTCTCCAGACAGGGGTTGCACTCGCCGAAGTGTGTCTCGAACTTCGTGCAGTCACTGTCGGGCATCTCGTGGTCGAGGAACTCATAAAGGTGGTCCAGGACCTCAGAGCAGTCCGTCTCGTGCGGCTCTCCGCAACTCATGAGCCCGAGCCTTTCCGGTCGTTCGACTCTCCCGCGCCGGCGGGCACCAGCCCGCGCTCACGGGCATAGTCCTCCAGCATTCCGCGGAGTTGACGGCGGCCACGGTGCAGTCGCGACATGACCGTACCGATGGGTGTACCCATGATGTCGGCGATCTCCTTGTACGCAAAGCCCTCTACGTCGGCAAGGTAGACCGCGATGCGGAACTCCTCCGGAATGGCCTGGAGCGCTTCCTTCACATCCGAATCGGGCAGGTGGTCGAGTGCCTGCGATTCGGCGGAGCGCAGTCCGGTCGACATGTGCGACTCGGCGCGTGCTAGCTGCCAGTCCTCGATCTCCTCCGCGGCGCTGCGCTGGGGTTCGCGCTGCTTCTTGCGGTAGGAGTTGATGAACGTGTTGGTCAGGATGCGGTACAGCCACGCCTTCAGGTTGGTGCCCTCGCGGAACTGGTGGAACGACGCGTACGCCTTCGCGTACGTCTCCTGGACCAGGTCCTCTGCGTCGGCCGGGTTGCGCGTCATGCGCAGGGCGGCCGAGTACATCTGGTCGAGGTAACCGAGGGCGTCCCGCTCGAAGCGCGCGTTGCGCTCCTGGGTCGTCTCCTCCGCATGGCCTTCGTCGGTCCCAGCGACAGGACCCACCTCCTCCGACTGCGTGGCGGCTCCGAAAGCGGATCCGCTCGAATCGGAGAATAGTCGACCTTCCCGGCCCTCCGCCGCCCGAAGCGTGCTGCGCTTGGGCGCCGGCAGAACCGTCCAGTCCAGGTCAACGGCATGCGTCTGGCTCTGGCTGATGACCTGGGTCATGCGCTCCCTCTCCTCCGACGATTTCCCGTACGTACCGACATTCGGCACAACAGACGGGCCGGGCGGCGCATTCCCGGGAACCCGACGTGTTTCGGAGAGGATTCGGAAGGGAGGATTCAGGCGGCGGGATTCGGGTGGCGGGATTCACACGGGGAGCGCCAGGAGCCATTCCGCGACCGCTTCGGTGATCACCGCGAGGGCTTCGTCCTGTGTCAGGTCGCCCTTCTTCGGCACCGCGAAGCCGTGGTCGCCGCCCGGGACCTCCACCAGCGCGTGGTCGCCCGCGGGGAACTCCTCGGGGCGCCCGAAGGGGTCCCGGCCGCCCTGGACCACGAGGGTGGGCCGCCCGGCCCCGGTGAGCTCCTCGGCGCGGGACTTCTCCGGCCTGCCCGGCGGGTGCAGCGGGAACGCCAGCGCCAGCACCCCGGCCGCGCCGAGTTCGACGGCGGTGCGGCAGGCCACCCGGGCCCCGGCGCTGCGGCCGCCGGCGACCACCGGCAGGCCGGGCTTCGCGAGGGCCGGCCAGAGCCCGCGCCAGCCCTCGTCCAGCACCTTGGGCGCGGCGGCGACCTTCTTCCCGGCGACCCGCCAGGGCTGTTCCACCAGCGCCACGGTGATGCCGCGGGCGGGCAGGGCGTCGGCGAGCGCCCGGAGGTCACGGGCCTCGATGCCGCCGCCCGCGCCGTGGCTCGCGGCGAGCACGAGCTTCGCCTTCCGGGCGGTGTGCCAGGTGATCCGGGCCTCGCCCGCGGGGGTGTCCACGCTCTCGGTACGGGTGCTCATGACTCCCATCCTGCCCGCAGCGGAACCCGGGTCAGAAGAGCGTGCCCTCCTCCGGCGCGGCCAGCTCCGCCAGCAGCTCCGGCCCGTTGTTCCGTACGTTGCTGGCGGCGGTGGACACCGGGTAGGCCCGCATCAGCCCGCCGGGCGGGGGCGCGAGGAGTGCGCGCAGCGAGCCCTCGGTGTCGGTGTCCGCGGGGTCCAGCCAGGCGTCCCAGCGGTCCGGGGTGAGCATGAGCGGCATCCGCGGGTGGATGTCGGAGAGCGAGCGGGGTCCCTCGGCCGGGCCCGCGGCCAGCGGGGTGGTCTCGGCCTCGGTGGTGATCACGGAGCAGGTGGCCCACCAGGCGAGGGGGTGTCCGTCGGGCAGGGTCCGGTCGCGCCAGAACTCGTATATCCCGGCCATGGCGAAGACGGAGCCGTCGGCGGGCAGGACGAAGTAGGGCTGCTTGCGGGCCCGCTTCTTCTTGCCCTCCACCTCCAGCTGCCGCTCGTCGTGGGCGGTGACCCACTCGTAGTAGCCGTCGGCGGGGACGATGCAGCGGCGCTGGGCGAAGGGGCGGCGGAAGGAGGGCTTCTCCGCGAGGGTCTCGGAGCGGGCGTTGATCATCCGGGCGGCGCCGTCGGGGTTCTGCGCCCAGGAGGGGACCAGCCCCCACTTCAGGACGCGCAGCTGGCGAACCGGACCGCGCTCGGGAGCGTCCTTCAAAGGACGGTCGAGGACGACGTGGACCTCTTTCGTCGGTGCCACGTTCCAGTCGGGGGCCAGGGTCTCCGTCGGCTCCCACCGCTCGATGCCGAAGGCCTCCACCAGTTCCTCGGGCCCACGACCGGCCGCATACCTTCCGCACATGCCTGCCACACTGCCATGTCTCCCGAACACGACCGCAAGGAGTCCGCCACTTCATGGACAGCAGCACGATGGCCGGCCTGTGGGACCGGCTCACGGGTATACAGACGGCGCCCGAGCAGTGGCTGGTCATCGCGACCGGGCTGGTCGCGCTGGCCGTCGTCGGCTTCCGCCCGGTGTGGCGGCTGTCGCGCAACGCCATCACCATCGCCCACGAGGGCGGACACGGGCTGCTGGCCCTGCTGACCCGGCGCCGCCTCGACGGGATCCGGCTGCACTCCGACACCAGCGGGGTCACTCTCAGCCGGGGCAAGCCGAGGGGCCCGGGGATGATCCTGACCGCCGCGGCCGGGTACACGGCGCCCTCGCTGCTCGGGCTCGGCGGGGCGCTGCTGCTGTCCGCGCACCGGATCACGCTGCTGCTGTGGGTGGCGACCGCCCTGCTGGCGGTGATGCTGGTGAAGATCAGGAACGCGTACGGGGTGCTGACGGTGGTGCTGACCGGCGCCGCGTTCGTGCTGGTGCCCTGGAAGGCGCCGGCCGAGGTGCAGGCCGTGTTCGCGTACGGGGTGGTGTGGTTCCTGCTGCTGGGCGGGGTCCGGCCGGTGTTCGAGCTGGGGGCCAAGCGCCGCCGCGGTGGGGCGCCCGACTCGGACGCGGACCAGCTGGGGCGGCTCACCCACCTGCATCCGGTGGTGTGGCTGCTCTTCTTCCACGTGGTCGCGCTGTGTTCGCTGCTCGGCGGCGGGCGCTGGCTTCTCGGCCTCTGAGACGGTCCGGCCGTGGGGCGGTGATCAAGATCCGGGGCCGTGCGGAGCCACTAAAGTGGGGGCCATGACCGAGACCCCCGCGCTCCCCGCCCTCTGGCCCGCTCCGCTCGCCGAAGCGGCCGTCCACGCCACCGTCACGGTGCCGGGGTCCAAATCCGTCACCAACCGCGCCCTGGTCCTGGCCGCGCTGGCCGCGGAGCCGGGCTGGGTGCGCCGCCCGCTGCGCTCGCGCGACTCCCAGCTGATGTCGGACGCGCTGCGCGCGATGGGCGTGGGCATCGAGGAGACCGTCTCCTCCAGCTCCGCGGGCAACGGCGAGAGCGGCGAGGCCTGGCGGATCATCCCGGCGGCCCTGCACGGCCCGACGACCGTGGACGTCGGCAACGCGGGCACGGTCATGCGGTTCCTGCCGCCCGTGGCGACCCTCGCCGACGGCGACATCCGCTTCGACGGCGACCCGCGCTCCTACGAGCGCCCGCTCGGCCAGGTCATCACCGCCCTGCGCACGCTCGGCGCCCGGATCGACGACGACGGCCGGGGCGCGCTGCCCATGACCGTCCAGGGCGGCGGGGCCCTGGAGGGCGGCACGGTCGAGATCGACGCCTCCAACTCCTCGCAGTTCGTCTCGGCGCTGCTGCTGTCCGCGCCGCGCTTCAACCAGGGCGTCGAGGTCCGGCACGTGGGCGGCAACCTGCCGTCGATGCCGCACATCCGGATGACGGTGGAGATGCTGCGCGCGGCGGGCGCCCAGGTGGACACCCCCGAGGCCGGCGGCGAGAAGGACGTGTGGCGGGTCGCCCCCGGCGCGCTGCTGGGCCGCGACATGGTCGTGGAGCCGGACCTGTCCAACGCCCAGCCGTTCATGGCCGCGGCGCTGATCACCGGCGGCACGGTCACCATCCCGGACTGGCCGCGCCGCACCACGCAGCCCGGCGACGCGCTGCGCCGCATCTTCACGGAGATGGGCGGCTCCTGCGAGCTGACCGACGAGGGCCTGGTCTTCACCGGCACCGGCAAGATCCACGGCATCGACGTGGACCTGAGCGAGGTCGGCGAGCTCACCCCGGGCATCGCGGCGGTCGCCGCGCTGGCCGACTCGGAGTCGGTGCTGCGCGGGGTCGCGCACCTGCGGCTGCACGAGACGGACCGGCTGGCCGCGCTCACCAAGGAGATCAACGCGCTCGGCGGCGACGTCACGGAGACCGCGGACGGCCTGCACATCCGCCCGCGCCCGCTGCACGGCGGCGTGTTCCACACGTACGACGACCACCGGATGGCCACCGCGGGCGCGGTGATCGGCCTGGCGGTGGAGGGCGTGCAGATCGAGAACGTGGCGACGACCGCGAAGACCCTGCCGGACTTCCCGAAGATGTGGGAAGAGATGCTCTCGGGAGCGGGAGCGTAGGGCCCGCCATGCGCAGGTACGGCAAGCACACCGACGAGGACGACATCCGCCAGCGGCCCAACCCGAAGGGCAACCGGCCGCGGACCAGCATCCGGCCCAAGCACGAGGACGCCTCCGAGGGCTTCGTCCTCACCGTCGACCGCGGGCGGCTGACCTGCCTGGTCGAGGACCGCACCGTCACCGCCATGAAGTCCAGGGAGCTGGGCCGCAAGGCGGCGGTGGTCGGGGACCGGGTCTGGATCGTCGGTGACCTGTCCGGCAAGAAGGACACCCTCGCCCGCATCGTGCGGATCGAGGAGCGCAAGTCCGTACTGCGCCGCACCGCGGACGACGACGACCCGTACGAGCGGGTGGTCGTCGCCAACGCCGACCAGCTGGCCATCGTCACGGCCCTGGCCGATCCGGAGCCGCGGCCCCGGATGATCGACCGCTGCCTGGTGGCGGCGTACGACGCCGGGCTGGAGCCGCTGCTGGTGCTCACCAAGTCCGACCTGACCTCCGCGGACAAGATCCTGGAGATCTACTCGACGCTGGGCCTGAACTACGTCGTCACCAACCGCGAGGAACTCGCGACGGGCGACGCCGCCGACCGGGTCCGCGAGCGCCTCACCGGCCGGATCACGGCCTTCGTCGGGCACTCGGGCGTCGGCAAGACCACCCTGGTCAACTCGCTGGTCGCCGAGGGCCGCCAGCGCGCCACCGGCCACGTCAACGCGGTGACCGGCCGCGGCCGGCACACCACCACCTCCGCGCTCGCGCTGCCGCTGCCCTCCGGTGACGGCTGGGTCATCGACACGCCCGGCGTGCGCTCCTTCGGGCTGCACCACGTGGACCCGTCCCGGGTGATCCTGGCCTTCCCGGACCTGGTTGCGGGGACGGAGGAGTGCCCGCGCGCGTGCAGCCACGACGAGCAGGACTGCGCGCTCGACAAGTGGGTGGAGGACGGCCACGCGGACCCGGCGCGGCTGTATTCGCTGCGGCGGCTGCTGGAGACGCGGGAGCGTCGCGAAGGCGACTGATCCGCCGTCGATCCGCGCCTGATCGTCCAGCGGTGTTTGCCCGGGACCGTGTCTGGTAAATGCATAATCGCACCAAGTGACAGGAAGTCACGTGACGCGGGGAGGCATTCGCCATGGCGTGGCTGCTGGTCGTGGTCGCCGGAATCCTGGAGACCGGTTTCGCGGTCTGCCTCAAGCTGTCCCACGGGTTCACCCGGCTGTGGCCGACGATCGCCTTCGCCTGCTTCGCTCTCGGCAGCTTCGGCCTGCTCACCCTGGCACTGAAGAAGCTGGACGTGGGACCGGCGTACGCGGTGTGGACGGGAATCGGCGCCGCCGGGACCGCCATCTACGGCATGGTCTTCCTCGGCGACCTGGTCTCCACCCTCAAACTCGTCTCGATCACCCTGGTCATCCTCGGGGTCATCGGGCTGCAGCTGTCCGGCTCGGCCCACTGAGCAGTCTGAGCAGCTCGGCCGCCCCCGGCTCCTCCCCCGGGGCCACCACGTAGGAGAGGGCGAGGCGCACCGCGAGCTCGCACCGCTGGACGTCCTCCGCGGGCATCAGCGCGGCCGCCGCCCGGTCGCGTACGGCGCGGGTCATCTGACCGGGCCCGGGCGCCCGGCCCGGCGCGGGCAGGTCCGGGTCCCAGAACCCGGTCAGCAGCGCCCGTACGAGGGGGTACGCGCGGGCCGCCCGTAAGGTCCACTCCCCCACCGCGGCCAGCCGCTCGCCGGTGCGTCCCGGGGCGGCCAGGGCCCGCTCCACCCCGTCGAGGTACCGCTCGCCCTCGCGCCGGATCAGCGCGCGGCCCAGGCCGCCCTTGCCGCCGAACTCGTTGTAGAGGGTCTGCCGGGACACCCCGGCCGCGGCCGCGACGTCCACCATCCGCACGTCCGTCCAGGGGCGCGCGGCGAGCGCCGCCCCCGCCGCCTCCAGCAGGGACTCCCGGGCTGCCGGCATCGTCGCCTCCCCCGTTTGGCTTCACGGCCAGAGTTGACGGGCCGACAGATCCTGTCAAGGGCGCCTCCCCGCCGCACTGTGGACGTCTTTGGCCGCCCCGCCGCGGTCTCGATACTGTTCGGGCATGCCCGAGTATGACGATGACCTGCGCCTTGCCCTCGAACTCGCCGACGCCGCGGACGCCACCACGATGGAGCGGTTCCGCGCCCTCGACCTGGTGGTGGAGACGAAGCCGGACATGACCCCGGTGAGCGAGGCGGACAAGGCCGCCGAGGAGGTCGTCCGGGCCGGCATCGAGGCCGCGCGCCCCGAGGACGCGATCCTGGGCGAGGAGTACGGCCTCAAGGGCAGCGGCCCGCGCCGCTGGGTCGTGGACCCCATCGACGGTACGAAGAACTACGTGCGCGGGGTGCCCGTCTGGGCGACCCTGATCTCCCTGATGGAAGAGGGCGCCGACGGGGTGTTCCGCCCGGTGGTCGGCGTGGTGTCCGCGCCCGCGCTGGGCCGCCGCTGGTGGGCCTCGAAGGGCGGCGGCGCCTTCGCGGGCGGCGCGCTCGGCGAGACCACCGCCATCGGCGTGTCGAAGGTGGCCTCGCTCGGCGACGCCTCGTTCGCGTACTCCTCGCTGAGCGGCTGGGAGGAGCAGGGCCGGCTCCCCGGCTTCCTGGACCTGACCCGCGCCTGCTGGCGTACGCGCGGCTACGGCGACTTCTGGCCGTACATGATGGTCGCGGAGGGCTCGCTCGACCTGTGCGCCGAGCCGGAGCTGAACCTGTGGGACATGGCCGCCATCGCGGCGGTGGTGGAGGAGGCCGGCGGCCGCTTCACCAGCCTGGACGGCGTGGACGGGGTGCACGGCGGGAACGCGGCGGCCTCGAACGGACTGCTGCACGCGGAGATGCTGGACCTGCTGCGCCCGCGCGCCTGAGCGTGCCCCCTTGTTGGCCCTGCGTGTCCGTGGGAATGTGAGAATCCTCCGCTTGTGCGCTTGTGAATCCTTTCTCTAGGATGCGGGCGCACCCCACCCAGGCGGAGGGACTCACCAGGAGGTGGCTCTCTTCATGCTCGTCCGTGACGCCATGAGCACCGTGATCCTCACCCTCGGACCCGCCCACACCCTCCGACAGGCGGCCTGCCTGATGTCCGGCCGGCGCGTCGGCGCGGCCGTCGTCCTCGACCCCGACCACAGCGGAATCGGCATCCTGACCGAGCGCGACATCCTCAACTCGATCGGCGCGGGCCACGACCCGGACCGCGAGACCGTGGGTGCGCACACCACCAACAACGTGGTGTTCTGCACCCCGGACGCCACCTTGCAGGAAGCCGCCGAGGCAATGGCCCACGGCGGCTTCCGGCATCTGATCGTGCTGGAACACGGCGGCCCGGTGGGCATCGTGTCCGTGCGCGACGTCATCCGGTGCTGGACGCCCGCGCGGCGTGCGGCCCAGCTGACCGGCTGAACGGCCAGGAGGGCCGGACCCCCTGGACGGGAATCCGGCCCTCCTGTTTCGGCAAGGCGGGTCAGCCGCGGAGGGCCTGGACCGCGGCCTCGAGCCGCTTGCCGAAGTCTCCGTCCGCCCGGCGGAAGTTGTCGATCGCGCGCTCGACGATGTCGTCGCGCGAGACCTTGGCGATGAAGCCGGACAGGTTCTCGATCAGGCGGGCCTTCTCGTCCTCCGAGTACAGCCGGTAGAGGTTGCCCGCCTGCACGAAGTCGTCGTCCTCGGCGTGGACGGCGGCGGCGTGGTTGCCGGTGCCGCCGGTCACGTCGACGGGCTGCCACAGCGGGCGGCCGGTCTGGTGCGGGCCGCCGAAGGAGTTCGGCTCGTAGTTCTTCGCGCCCTTGTGGCGGCCGTCGTAGAGGTAGCCGTCGCGGGAGTTGGTGCGCGCCTCGGTGGCGTGCGGGCGGTTCACCGGCAGGTGGTCGGCGTTGATGCCGACACGGTAGCGGTGGGCGTCGCCGTAGCCGAAGAGACGGCCCTGGAGCATCTTGTCCGGGGACGGGCCGATGCCGGGGACGAAGTGCGCCGGGGAGAAGATCGACTGCTCGACCTCGGCGAAGACGTTCTCCGGATTGCGGTTGAGCTCCAGCTTGCCGATCTCGATCGGCGGGTAGTCCTCGTGCGGCCACACCTTGGTGAGGTCGAACGGATTGAAGCGGTAGTTCGCCGCCTCGGCCGCCGGCATGATCTGGACCTGCACGGTCCAGGTCGGGAACTCGCCGCGCTCGATGGACTCGCGCAGGTCGCGCTGGTGCGAGTCCGGGTCCTCGCCCGCGAGCTTGTTGGCCTCGGCCTGGGTGAGGTTCTTGATGCCCTGGTCGGTCTTGAAGTGGTACTTGACCCAGAAGGCCTCGCCGGCCTCGTTGTTCCACTGGAAGGTGTGCGAGCCGTAGCCGTTCATGTGGCGGTAGCTCGCCGGGATGCCGCGGTCGCCGAACAGCCAGGTCACCTGGTGGGTCGACTCGGGGCTCAGGCCCCAGAAGTCCCACACGTTGTCGGCTTCCTGCGAGCCGGTGTACGGGTCGCGCTTCTGGGTGTGGATGAAGTCCGGGAACTTGATGGCGTCCTTGATGAAGAACACCGGGGTGTTGTTGCCGACGAGGTCGTAGTTGCCCTCTTCGGTGTAGAACTTCAGCGCCCAGCCGCGGGGGTCGCGCACCGCGTCGGCGGAGCCGAGGTTGCCCGCGACGGTGGAGAAGCGCAGGAACGTCTCGGTCTGCTTGCCGACTTCGGAGAGGAACTTCGCGCGGGTCCACTGCGAGACGTCGCGGGTCAGCGTGAAGGTGCCGTACGCGCCGGCGCCGCGGGCGTGCACCACGCGCTCCGGGATGCGCTCGCGGTTGAAGTGCGCGAGCTTCTCCAGGAGGAGCTGGTCCTGGACCAGAACGGGACCGCCGACGCCGGCCGTCTCGCTGTTCTGGTTGTCGGCGACCGGAGCCCCGGCCTCCGTGGTGAGCGGTCCCTGCGTCACGTGCGCCTCCTGCGTCGTTCCTGCATGTCCTGCCCTCGGCCTTGGCCGTACTCGATCCTACAATGGACATTGTCTAAGTCAAGGAAGGATCCAAGTCCGCAACGCTTCGGGAGTTACACCGAATCCCCTCACTGTTAGGCTGACGCCCATGAGTGACCTGCTGGAACGACTTCGCGGACGCGGCTGGCGCATGACGGCGCAGCGGCGTGTCGTGGCCGAGGTGCTCGACGGTGACCACGTGCACCTGACGGCCGACGAGGTGCACGCGCTTGCCGTGTCCAAACTGCCCGAGATCTCCCGGGCGACGGTGTACAACACCCTGGGCGAGCTGGTCACCCTGGGCGAAGTCCTGGAAGTCTCCACGGACCGCCGCGCCAAGCGGTACGACCCGAACGCCCACCGGCCGCACCAGCACCTGGTGTGCGCCCAGTGCGGCGCGATCCGCGACGTCCACCCGGCGGGCAACCCCCTGGCCGACCTCCCGGACACGGAGCGCTTCGGCTTCGTGGTCTCGGCGGTCGAGGTGACGTACCGCGGGGTCTGCCCGAACTGCGCGGGCGCCTGAACCGAACCTGAATCGATCATGATGGAGAAGGGCCCGGATCCATGGGATCCGGGCCCTTCTCCATCACATCGGCGGCGCCGCACGCGAGCGGCGCCGCAAACGACTCGAGGCCCGGATCCATGGGATCCGGGCCTCGGGCCTTCAGTAGCGGGGACAGGATTTGAACCTGCGACCTCTGGGTTATGAGCCCAGCGAGCTACCGAGCTGCTCCACCCCGCGTCGGTAAACACGACTTTACGTGAGCCTGCCCGGCAGATGCAAATCGCTTAACCGGCCAGTCCCCGCAGGAGCAAGGAGGTCAGCGTGTCGACCACGTCGGCGTCGTCCGGAGCGGCCCCACCGGTCATGGCCGCGTAGCCGAGCATCGAGATCATCGCGCCCATCGCCGCGGCCACGAGCTCCGGCTCCCCGGGCAGCTCCCTGCCCTGCTCCCGCATGTAGGCGAGGTGCTCGCGCAGCGGCGCGGTGTCCCGGAGGAGCTGCTCCCAGACCAGCCCCGACCCGGGCGGTGCGGTCATGGACTTCTGGAACAGGGCGGCCACGACCGGGAGGTGGTCGCGGAAGACGCTCCAGGTGGCGGCGACGTGCACGCGCAGCTGCTCCCGGTCGGCGAGGTCGTGCTCGCGGGGGTGCCCCTCGGCGCCGACCGCCGCGTCGACGTGGGCGCCCATGTCCGCGAGCAGCGCGTTCAGCAGTTCGTCCTTGCCGGCGAAGTGCTCGTAGAAGGACCCGGTGGAACGGCCGGCCGCCCTGGTGATGTCGGTGATCTTCGTCTGGGCGTACCCGCGCTCCAGGAAGAGCTCGCGCGCCGCCTCCTTGAGCGCCGCCTCCGTGCCGGCCGCCCGCTCCTTGCGCACTCCCACCGCGATGCTCCGCTTCCCGCTTGACGCCGTCTTCGCCCGCTCATCATACTGAACCGAGTTTCACCGAATCGAAGTTCAGTGAATGTTGATTCAGCGAAAGGGGTCGGGCATGCGTGTGTCGGTCATCGGGGGCGGCGTGGCCGGAGCGGCGAGCGCGATCGCGCTGCGCCGCGCGACGGGCGCGGAGGTCACCGTCCACGAGGCGTACGAGGACCCCGCCGGCGAGGTGGGCTCGTTCCTCAGCCTGGCCGTCAACGGGCTGCGCGGGCTGGACGAGCTCGGCTGCCTGGCCGAGGTCCAGGCGGCCGGCTTCCCGGTCGCCACTCAGCGGATGTGGGGCGCGTCCGGCAAGCTCCTGGGCGAGGTGCCGCGCGGCCGGCCGGCCGCGGAGGCCCTGCACAGCACGACGCTGCTGCGCGGCCGGCTCGTGGAGGTCCTGCGCGCTGAGGCGACCGCGGCAGGGGCCCGGTTCGTGACGGGACGGCGGGTGACGGCGTCGGAGCTGGACGGCGACCTCGTGGTGGCGGCGGACGGCATCTGGTCGGCGACCCGCACCGCGCTGGACCCGGGGGCGCCAGAGGTCCGGTACGCGGGCCTCTACAGCGTCTCCGGGATCTCCGAAGGCATCGCGGTTCCCCCGGGCACCTTCCACATGGTCTTCGGACGCCGGGGCACCTTCCTGTACGTCCCGGCGCCGGACGGCACGGTGTGGTGGTCGGCCCAGACGCCCGCACCGGAGCCTCCGGACCCGGCGGAGGTCACCCCGGAACTGCTGGCGGGGCTCTACGGGGGCGAGGAGATGCCGCTCGCCCTGATCCGGGCGGCGACGCGCATCGACCGGCCGATGCCGATGCACCGGCTGGCGGAGCTGCCCGTCTGGCACGACGACCGCACGGTCCTGATCGGCGACGCGGCGCACCCGGTGGGCGCAGGGCAGGGCGCGTCCATGGCGATCGAGGACGCGGTGGCCCTGGGCCGCTGCGTGGCGGCGGCGCCGAGCGTCCGCGCCGCCCTGACCGAGTACACCCGCCTGCGCCGCCCGCGCACCGCCCGCATGACCAAGGCCGCCGCGAGCAACCGCGACGCGAAGACCCCGGGCACACTCCAGCGCCGGATCAACGACCTCCTGATGCCACTGATCCTCCCCCGCGCCCACGCCCACGCAACGGCCTGGCTCTACCGCTGACGCCCCAGCCCCGCGAGCGTTTGAGGCGCGGGGGTCCTGGGGCAGCGCCCCCGGCAACGGCGCCGCACCCGTAGAGCTCGGCCGAGCTCCCCGCAGGGGTCAGGCCGAGATCTCCTCCGCCAGCGCCTCCCGGAGCCGCGCCGCCCGCTCCGAGACCTCCGCCGGCCCCAACTCCATCGCGCGGACGCACCACTTCTGGCCCTCCGCGAGGTCTCCGTGCCGGGCCGCCAGCAGGCCCAGCCGCAGCGCGGCCCGCCCGTGGCCCGCCACCGCGGCCCGGGTCCACCACAGCGCGGCCTCCGGCTCGCTCCCCTCGCGGGCCAGCAGCAGCCCGAGGTTGAACGCGCCGTTGCGGGAGCCGGCCTCGGCCGCCTCCCGGTACCACCGCGCGGCGACCTCCACGTCACCGCGGGCGGACGCCAGCATGCCGACCCGGACCTGCGCCCTGCGGTGGCCCAGCTCGGCGGCCCGCTCGTACCACTCCTCGCTCTCGGTCCGGGCGGCCCCGCCCACCGGCTCGCCCAGTGCCACCGGCTCCGGCGGCGGAGCCAGCGATTCCAGCAGCGCGGCCAGCCGGAAGGCCGCCTCCGCGCTGCCGCCGCCCGCCGCGCACCGCAGGTGCCGTTCGGCGGCCCGCTCCTCGCCGTCCCGGACCAGCGCGATGCCGACCTGGAGCGCCGCGTCCGTGTGGCCGGCCGACGCGGCCCGCTCGTACCACTTCAGCGCGGAGCGGTCCTCGTCGCGGCTGGCGAAGAGGATCCCGAGGTTGAAGGCGGCGTCCACGCTGCCGGCCTCCGCCGCCTTCGAGAACCACGGCTCGGCGCCCGCCGCGTCCCCGGCCTGGAGCAGCATGATGGCCAGCGCGTTGGCCGCCTCGCGGTGCCCGGCGTAGGCCGCGCGCCGGTACCACTGCTCGGCCTGCGCGGTCCGGTCCTGCGCGACGCACAGCAAAGCAAGGTTGTACGCCCCGTTTTGGTCGCCCGCGTCCATGGCGGTCCGGTACCAGCGCTCCGCGGTCTCGGTCTCGCCCCGGGCGGCGTGCAGCGCGCCCAGCGCGTTGGCGGCGTTTCCGTCGCCGTCCTGCGCGGCGCGGTGCCACCACGCGGCCGCGCTGTCCTCGTCGCCGGCGTCGCGCAGCAGGAAGCCGAGCGCGCAGGCGGCCCGGGCCTCGCCCTGCTTGGCGGAGGTCAGGTACCAGCGGCCGGCCTCCTTGAGCTCCCCGCGGGCCTCCAGCAGCGCGCCCAGGTGCAGCGCGGCACGCCGGTGTCCGCGCGCGGCGGCCTGCCGGTACCACTGCTCGGCCTCGGCCGGGTCGCCCTTGCGCAGGTGCCTCGCCAGCCGGTACGCGGCCTCGCGGTGACCCTGTTCCGCGGCAGCGCGGAACCACCGCTCGACGCCCTTGTCCCCGCGGTGCTCCAGGAGGTCGGCCAGTCCGTACGCGCCGAGCGCGTGGCCGGATTCCGCCGCCTGCCGCATCCAGTACTCGGCGGCGGGCTCGTCACCGCGCTCGCGGAAGTGGCGGCCCAGGGCGTGCGCGGCCGGTGCGGATCCGGCCACGGCGGCAACCCGCCACCAGCCGGCGGCCTCGTCCGGGTAGCCCCGCTGGTGCAGCAGTACGCCGAGGTTGTTCGCGGCGGCGCGGTCCCCTTCGCCGGTGGCGCCGCGCAGGTAGGGCTCGGCCCCGTCCAGGTCGCCGCGGCGCAGCAGCAGCGCCCCGAGCACGCTCATGGCGCCCGGGTCCCCCTTGTCGGCGGCGACCCGGTGCCGGGCCTCCAGCTCGGCGTCACTCGCGGCGTCGACCTCGCCGAACACGTCTTCCGCGCCGTGCTTGTCCGAGAAACCCGCGTCGGGCAGCGCGGTGTGCGCGTCGGCGGCCGGAGCCATCCCCTTGGCCTCCGTACCCGGTTCGGCTTCCGCCCTCGCAAACCGCCCTGTCTCCAGCAGAGTTGGCCTGTCCCCCATAAATCCCATCGTCGCATCACCTGCTACCCGCGTACACCTGGTATGTCGCAGCCAGTGAGGTCACTACAGCGTTTTGTCGACATGCCCACAGATACTTAAGTCAAACACGCCCCTGCCCCAACTCACCCGCCCCAGCTACCGCGTGTCCATCCCCGTACATTTCCGGGGCATATCCCGGACATGACGAAGGCCCGGATCCATGGGATCCGGGCCTTCGTCTTCAGTAGCGGGGACAGGATTTGAACCTGCGACCTCTGGGTTATGAGCCCAGCGAGCTACCGAGCTGCTCCACCCCGCGTCGGTGAAACCACAGTATCACGACGCGGGACGAAGCCCTCACTCCTTGATCACAAACCCCTCACTGACCGGCCGGCTTGGGCGCCGTCAGCTTCGCCTCCGCGTCGATCGCCCGCTTCAGCGCCGCCTTGATGTCCTCCTGCGCCTTGCCGAAGGCCGCCCAGTCGCCGGCCTGCCGCGCCTTCTCGGCCTCCTCGACCGCCTTCTGCGCGTCGGCGAGCGCCGCCTTGACCGTCGGGTCCTGGACGGTCGGGGGCGTGACGGTGCCGTCGCCCGGCGGCTGGACCGGGGGCACCGGCGTGGTCGGGGCCTCGGCCCCGAAGACCACGTTCAGTGCCTTCTCCAGCGTGTCCTCGAAGGCCGTCTGGCCGCCGTAGGTCACCAGCACCTTGCGCAGCAGCGGGTACTTCAGCCCGGAGCTGCGGACGTACACCGGCTCGACGTAGAGCATCCCGTCGTCGAGCGGCACCGCGAGCAGGTTCCCGTACTCGATCTCCGAGTCGCCACCGCGCAGCAGGCGGATGGACTCGGCGATCTTCGGTTCGGACTGGAACTTGCTCTGCACCTGGCCGGGGCCGTCCGGCGGCTTGCTGGTCGGCATCTTCAGGATTCGGATCTTGCCGTAGTCCGGGGTGCCCGGATCGGCGTTGACCGCCATGAAGGCGCTGAGGTTGGGCCGCTCGTTCGGCGTGAACGTCGTGGTGAGGGAGAAGACCTGGTCCTTCTCCTTCTGGCCCGGCATCTTCATCGACAGGTAGTACGGCGGAACCGCCGTGCCCGCCTTGGTCGTCGGGTCGTCCGGGACCGCCCACGCCTCACTGCCGCTGAGGAAGGTCTGCGGGTCGGTGACGTGGTAGCGGGTCAGCAGCTCGCGCTGGACCTTGAACAGGTCCTGCGGGTAGCGCAGGTGGTCCAGCAGCGGCTTGGCGATGTCGGCCTTGGCCTTCACCGTGCCCGGGAACGCCTTCATCCAGGTCTTCAGGACCGGGTCCTCGGTGTCCCACTGGTACAGGGTGACCGTGCCGTCGTACGCGTCGACGGTGGCCTTCACCGAGTTGCGGATGTAGTTGACCTGGTTCTCCTGCGCCACCACCGCGCGCTGGCTGTTGGTCAGCGAGTCCGCGGTGCTCTGGCCCAGCGTGGTGCGCGAGGCGTACGGGTAGCCGTTGGTCGTCGTGTACGCGTCGACGATCCAGACGACCCGCTTGCCGATGACGGCCGGGTAGGGCGCGCCGTCGATGGTCAGCCACGGGGCGACGGCCTCGACGCGGTCCTTCGGGGTGCGGTTGTAGAGGATCCGCGAACCCTCGCCGATGGCCCCCGAGTAGAGGATCTGCGGCTCGTTGAAGGTGAGCGCGTACGCGGCCCGGTTGATCGGGTTGTCCAGGTTGACGCCGGAGTCGCCCTTGTAGCTGGTCTCCTTCTCACCCTTGTCGTCCGAGTAGTCGAGCTCCTTCTGCGGACCGCCGACGATCGAGTACTGCTTCGTCTGCTCGCCGTAGTAGATGCGCTGCTCGAAGTCCGCGCCGAAGATCCCCTTGGAGGGGAGGTCGGACTGGGTGAAGTCCGGGGCGCCCTGGTCACCGACGGTGGTGCCCTTGGCCGCGACCACGCCGTAGCCGTGCGTGTACTTGAAGTGGTCGTTGATCCAGTTGTTCTTCGGGATGCCGCCGATGTTCAGCTCGCGCAGCCCGATGACCGTGTCCTGGCCGCTGTACCGGTCCACGGCGAGCGTGGACGGGAAGGCGTAGTAGCCCTTGACCTGCTGGAGCTGCTGGAAGGCGGGCGAGACGATGTTCGGGTCGAGGATCCGGATGCTGGCGGTCGAGTCGGCCTGCTGGCGCAGGACCGTCTTGTCCGTCTTCGGATTCGGCACGCCCGGGTAGTCCGTGACCTCGGAGCCGGCGATCCCGTAGGCGTCCCGCGTGGCCTTGATGTTCTTCTGGACGTACGGGGATTCCTTGGCCTGCTCGTTCGGCTGGACCTGGAACTTCTGCACGATCGCCGGGTAGAGCCCGCCGATCAGGATCGCCGAGAGCACCATCAGGCCGAAGCCGATGACCGGCAGCTGCCAGGTGCGGCGCCACAGCGTCGCGAAGAACAGCAGCGCGCAGATCGCGGCGATGGCGACGAGGATCGTCTTCGCCGGCAGGTACGCGTTCGCGTCGACGTACCGCAGGCCCGTCCAGTTGTCCGCGGCCTTGAAGTCGCTGGACTTCACGGCGAGCCCGTAGCGGTCGAGCCAGTACGCGACGGCCTTGAGGGTGACGAAGAGGCCGAGCAGCACCGACAGGTGCCCGGTCGCCGCGGCGGTGGCCCGGGCGCCCGGGCTGGTCACGCGCAGTCCGCCGTACAGGTAGTGCACGACGGCCGCGGCGATCACCGACAGCACGACCGCGGCGAAGCCGAAGCCGAGCAGGAAGCGGTACCAGGGCAGGTCGAAGGTGTAGAAGGACACGTCCATGTGGAACTGGGGGTCCTTCGTGCCGAAGGGCACCCCGTTCACGTACATGAGCCAGGTCTTCCACTGGCCGGCCGCCGAGGCGCCCGCGATCAGGCCGACGAGCACGGCGATGCCGAGGAGCAGCCACTTCTTGTACGGGGCGATGCTCATCCGGTAGCGGTCGAGGCTCTGCTGCTCCATCGACATCGCGCTGAGCGGCGGCCGCAGCCTGTGCGCCAGCCAGATGTTGAAGCCCACGGCCCCGGCCATCAGCAGGCCGAAGACGGCGAACAGGCCGATCTTCGTCCACAGGGTGGTGGTGAAGACCGTGGAGTACTTCACGGAGCGGAACCAGAGCCAGTCCGTCCAGAAGCCCGCGAACATGATGAAGAGCATGGCCAGGACGGCCAGCACGCCCAGGGTCATGAGGAGAGTCCGGGCTCGCCGGGAGGGGCGGCCGACTCTCATCCGTGGCCCGGAAGGGCCTCCGCCGCGGTCCGGCATCTGGAAAGCCAAGGTCCACACCTCGAAAGTCGCTGAGTCTGGTATTAACGGGGCCCCCGATCGTAGAGCCCACTCATGCAACTTACTGAGGCTTTAGTCAGTTCCCGGTATCCGGCAGAAAGGAGGCAGGATGTTGTCCATGTCCAACCTTTCGCCTTCCCCCGGCACGCCGATGGCGGCCGGCCCGCTGACCCGCGCCTGTCTCGAGATCGACGAGTACGCGGCCGGTCTCGGCTGGGACCAGCCCGCGCGGCTGTTCGCCCTCGTCGACACCGCCAAGCTCAAGAAGCAGGAGCCGCGCCTGGCGGACCAGCTCGGCCTCGACCAGGACGACGCCGGCAAGTCCTCCCTCACCCCGATCGAGCAGGACAAACTGCCTGCCGGCACCCCCCTCGACAAGTTCCTGGGCACCATCGCCTGGCCCGACGCGGTCGTCGGCTGCGCGCTGACCGTGGAGCGCCTGATGCTGCCGCCGTCCGCGGAGGCCTCCGTACCGGAGGGTCTGAACGACAAGCAGCTGGCGAAGTGGGTCGCCGGTCACCCGGAGCGGCAGGAGGTCCGCCTCACGGTGGCCGTACTGCGCGACGGCTCGCGCGAATCGGCCGTACGGCTGCGCGAGAAGGACTCCTCGACCGAGGTCCTCACCGGCGGCGGCCTGGTGCCCGGTCTGGCGGAGGCCCTGGCGGCGACCTTCTCCTAGCCTCCCGGGGGCCGGGGGGTCAGGTCAGGGCTTGGCGCCGGCTCCGCACCGGGGCAGCCCGGCCGCGTCCCCCTTGCGGATCTTCTCCAGTGCCTTGGTGGCGTCGTCGATCGTGGCGACCTTCACCAGGGTGAGGCCGTCCGGCACGTTCTTGGCGGCCGACGCGCAGTTCTCGGCGGGCGTCAGGAAGTACTCGGCGCCCGCCTGGCGGGCCCCGATGGTCTTCATCTGGATGCCGCCGATCGGGCCCACCTTGCCCGTGTCGTCGATGGTGCCGGTGCCCGCGACGAACTTGCCGCCGGTCAGGTCCTCCGGGGTCAGCTTGTCGACGATGCCGAGGGCGAACATCAGGCCGGCGCTCGGACCGCCGACGTCGGCGAGCTTGATGTCGATCGTGAACGGGAAGGTGTGGTCGGTACCCGCGCGGATGCCGACGATGGCATGGCCGTCGCCCTCCGCCTTCCCGGCCGTGATGACGACCTTGGCGGTGCCGGCGGGCTCGCGGTTCGCCTTCGCCGCCTCGGCCGCTTCCGCGGCGGGCACGATCGTGAACTCGACCGGCTCGCCGGGCTTGTGCTTGGTGACGAACTTGGCCACGTCCTCGGGCGCGGTGACCGGGGTGCCGTCCACGGCCTTGATCACGTCACCGGCGTGCAGCTTGCCCTCGGAGGGGCTGTCCTTGACCACGGAGGCGACGATCACGCGGGCGGTGACCGGGATGCCGAGCTGCTTCAGGGCCGCCACCTTGGCGCTCTGCTGCGACTGGCTGAACTCCTCGGCGTTCTCCTGGGTGGACTGCTCGTCCGTCTTGCCGTCCGGGTAGAGGTTCTCGTGCGGCACGACGATGTTGTCGTCGGCCAGCCACCCGTAGACCGCTTCCAGCAGGTTCATGTCGTAGTCCGCACCGGTGACGCGGACCGTCGTCATGTTGAGGTGGCCGCTGGTCGGGTACGTCTGGCGCCCCGAGATGCTGAGGACGGGCTCGCCGTGCGAGTCGCCGAGCGTGTTCACGGTCGGCCCGGGGCTCATCTCCGAATACGGGACCTTGATGAACACCCCTGCGCAGAGCAGCGCGAACAGCACGAGGGTGGAGGCGAGCATCGTCGCGGTGCGGCGTGGCATGGATCCGACAGTACGGGACGCCCCTGGCGGGCGGCCCCCGGGGCCGGTCCGTACGGGGCCGGTCCGCGGAACTCTCAGCCGATTCTCACGAGGCGCTCACGGGCCACTCACGGGGCGGTCACCGGGCAGTCACCGGGCACTCACGGGACGCGTCAGACGGCGTCGGAACCGGAGTGCGCGTCGGCCTTGACCCTGGCCTGATCGGCCTTGCCCATGGCCTCGCGGAAGCGGGCGTAGCCGGCGAGCTCGGATATGTCGCCTTGCGTACGGTCGCGTGCCGCCCAGCTGCCCCATATCCCCGCGCCGATCGCGGCGAACAGCGGAATCAGCAACCACACCAGAGACGCCATGGGCGTGCCTCCCTACCCCGAAGTACGTGTCGTTGGTGGCTTCAACGCTCGTGCCCGTGGGGGGGTTACGCAAATCGAGGGCGTGTTGCGCGGCCGAACGGGTGCGAGGCTACCCCCTTTCGGGGGCGACCTCCCGACCGGGGGTTAGCAGGCTTCGGCCGACCGCGCCGGACTCCGTCCGTCGGCCTGCCCTGCCGGCCTGCCCTAGCAGGCGCCGACCCACTCCTCCGAGCCGTCGGCGAACGTCTGGTGCTTCCAGATCGGGACCTCGTGCTTGAGGTCGTCGATCAGCATGCGGCAGGCCTCGAAGGCCTCGCCCCGGTGCGGGCAGGACACGGCCACGACGACCGCGAGGTCGCCGACGGACAGGTCGCCGACGCGGTGCACGGCCGCCAGCGCGCGGACCGGGTACTTCGCCACGACGCGTTCGGCGACGCGGCGCATCTCGGCCTCGGCGGTGGGGTGGCAGGAGTAGCCGAGCGAGTCGACGTCCGCGCCGCCGTCGTGGTTGCGCACCGTGCCGACGAAGAGCGTCGTACCGCCCGTCGCGTCGTCGCCGACGGCCTGGAAGACCTCGTCGATCGAGAGCGGGGTTTCACGGATCGCGAGCAGCCGGATCGGGTCCGAAGCGGCCTGCTCGCCGGGGTGATCGAAGTGCGGTGCCATGCCTTCATCGTGCCCTAGCCGCTGACGCGGCGAAATAGCAGATTCGCCCGGCACGGCCCCGCCGCCTTGGGAGCCTCCTACCAGCCACCCGCGAGGCCCGGGGCAAACCCGGCCCCGCCGGGGGCACATCCAGCCCCGCCGGCGTTTGCGGCGCGGGGTCCGGGGCGGAGCCCCGAAAAGCCCGGGCGCAGCCCGGGGGCGCTTGCGCGGCGGCGCCGCGGGAGGCGGCGGGGTCCGGGGCCCGGCTCAGAGGCCCCGGCGCCTGCGGGCCGCCCGGACCACCGCGGCGGCACCCAGCAGCGCGACCGTCGCCCCCGCCGCACCCGCGGCCGTGGCGTCCTTGCGGCCCAGCCGCCGCCCCGCGACGGTGTGCCGGCCCGAGACCTCCTGGAGGAGCTCGGCCAGCACCTCCTCGTTCGTCCACCGCGGCCGCCACCCCGCCGCGTGCAGCCCGCTGACGCTGACCACCCACGGGTGCATCGTGTACGCGAGGTCCCCCGCCGGGGACGGCGTCAGGCCGATGCGGTGCAGCCTCGCCGCCGCGCCCAGCGCGACCGCAGACGGGAGCTCCATACGGCGGATGCCGCTCAGCTCCTCGACCTCCTCCTGCTCCAGCCAGCCCTCGCAGCCCACCGCCAGCTCGCCCTCGACCTTCTCCAGCGCCGCGTACTCCAGCGCGCTGACCAGGTCCTCCACGTGGCAGAACTGCCACGTCGGCCGGGAGCCGGCCACCACCAGCAGGCGCGGGGACTCGAAGTACCGGGTCAGCGCGGTGTCCGTACCGCCGACGAGGACCGCCGGGCGGACCACGGTCACGTTCAGCCCGGGGTGCGCCCGCGGCGCCCGGCGCCCCAGCCGCTCGATCTCCAGCAGGTCGCCGACGCCGGTCGCCTCGGCGGTGGCCCGCAGCTCGGAGTCCTCCGAGAGCGGGATGTCGTTGTCCGGCAGGGCCCCGTAGACCATCGCCGAGGTGCACAGCACGACCCGGTGGACCCCGGCCGCCGCGGCGGCCGTCAGCACGGTCTGGGTGCCGCGCACGTTGTACGCCGTACGGGCCGCCGGGTCGGTCTCGAGGTCGAGGTCCAGCGCGAGGTGGACCACCACGTCGGCGCCGCGCAGCTTCTCGGCGATCGCCGGGTCCCGTACGTCCAGCACGTGCCACTGCGCGTCCGCGCAGTCGCCCCGCCGCTCGTCGATGGCGACGACCTGCTTGACCTCGTCGGACGCGGCCAGGCGGTTCACCAGGGCGGCGCCCACCCCCGTCGCGGCGCCGGTCACGGCGATCACGGGCCCGCGCACGGCCGGGTTTCGCGGCTGGCGAACACCGGGGACGCTCTCGCCGTGCCCAGGGCGGTTTTCGGCGTCGTGCGCCGCTCGGGCGTGCTTATCCGACTGCGGATCCGGGGAACTCACCAGGCGTCTCCAGCGGTTGTCTTCAGTAGGGACGCGCCGTGACGCGTACCTACCAGGTGATGTCCATCCTGCCGCAGCCCAGGACCGGGCGGAGCACCGAGCCCTCAAGCGGCTCTGGTGTCTACGCTGGGTGGTGTTGTCGGACCATTGCCCGTCGGCTCCCGCCGGCGGCCCTACGAGCCGAGGAAACCCGTGAGCGACACCCCATTCGGATTCGGCCTTCCGCCGGAGGAGCCGGAGAACGGCGACGAGGGCAAGAAGAAGGGCAATCAGGGCGGTCAGGGCGGCCCGAATCCGTTCGGGTTCCCGGGCATGGGCCTGCCGGGCGGCGCCGGCGGCCAGGGCGGTGCGGACAACCCGTTCGCCGCGATGTTCGGTTCGATGAACCCCAATGACCTGGGCGCGGCCTTCCAGCAGCTCGGCCAGATGCTGAGCTACGAGGGCGGTCCCGTGAACTGGGACATGGCCAAGGACATCGCCCGCCAGACCGTCGCGCAGGGCACGTCGGACGGCGTGAAGGACGCGAGCGTCGGCATCGCCGAGAAGTCCGCCGTCGAGGAGGCCGTGCGCCTCGCCGACCACTGGCTGGACGGCGTGACCTCGCTGCCCTCGGGTGCCACCACGGCCGTGGCGTGGAGCCGCGCCGAGTGGGTCGAGGCGACCCTGCCGGTGTGGAAGGAGCTCGTGGACCCGGTCGCCGAGCGGGTCGGCGCGGCGATGGGCAGCGTGCTGCCCGAGGAGATGCAGGCCATGGCGGGCCCGCTGCTCGGGATGATGCGCTCCATGGGCGGGGCCATGTTCGGCCAGCAGATCGGCCAGGCCGTGGGCGTGCTCGCGGGCGAGGTCGTCGGCTCCACCGACATCGGGCTGCCGCTGGGCCCGGCCGGGAAGGCCGCGCTGCTGCCGCTGAACATCGAGAGCTTCGGCAAGGACCTGGGCGTCCCCTCGGACGAGGTACGGCTGTACCTGGCGCTGCGCGAGGCGGCGCACGCCCGGCTGTTCGCGCACGTGCCGTGGCTGCGCTCGCACCTGTTCGGCGCGATCGAGGGCTACGCCCGCGGCATCAAGGTCGACACCTCCAAGCTGGAGGACGTGGTCGGGCAGCTGGACCCGTCGAATCCGGAGCAGCTCCAGGAGGCGCTCCAGGGCGGCATGTTCCAGCCGCAGGACACCCCCGAGCAGAAGGCAGCCCTGGCCCGCCTGGAGACGGCGCTCGCGCTGGTCGAGGGCTGGGTCGACGCCGTGGTGCACGAGGCGGCCAAGCCCCGTCTGACCTCGGCCGACGCGATGCGCGAGACCATGCGCCGGCGGCGCGCCTCGGGCGGCCCGGCGGAGCAGACCTTCGCGACGCTGATCGGCCTGGAGCTGCGTCCGCGCCGGCTGCGCGACGCCTCGCGGCTGTGGGCCTCGCTCACCGACGCGCGCGGGGTGGACGGCCGGGACGGTCTGTGGGAGCACCCGGACATGCTGCCGACGGCCTCCGACCTGGACGACCCGGACGGCTTCGTGCACCGGGAGCAGCTGGACTTCTCGGAGATCGACAAGATGCTCGGCGAGGCCGCCGAACGGCGGGACGAGAACGGCAAGGACGGCGACGAGAACAAGTGAGCCTGCACGAAGACGCGGTCCTCGTCCTGAAGGGCTACGAGGACCAGCCCGAGCTGCGCGACGTCTACCTGGAGCACCTCGCCGCCCATGAGGACGGGGTGTACAAGCCCTGCCAGGCCGGTCACGTCACCGGCAGCGCCCTGGTCATCGACCCGGTGGGCGGCCGGGTCCTGCTGACCCTGCACAAGAAGCTCGGCATGTGGCTGCAGATGGGCGGCCACTGCGAGCCCGGTGACGAGACGCTCGCCGGGGTGGCGCTGCGCGAGGCCGTCGAGGAGTCGGGCATCGCGTCGGGGCTGAGCCTGCTGCCCGGCGGGCCGGTGCGGCTGGACCGGCATCCGATCCCGGCGCCGTGCAACTGGCACCTGGACGTGCAGTACGCGGCGCTGGCCCCGGCCGGCGCGGTGGCGGAGATCAGCGAGGAGTCCCTGGACCTGCGCTGGTTCCCGTACGAGGAGGTGCCGGCGGTGGCCGACGGCTCTGTCGTGGAGCTGCTGGAGGCGACCCTGGCGCGGCTGGGCGGCTGAGCGGTCGCGGAATGCGGCGAAGGGGCGGCCCCTCCTCGGGACCGCCCCTTCGCCGTGCCTGCCCGGACCGCTAGTTCCAGGCGTTGTTCTGGTTCTGCGCGCGGGAGCCGTGCTGGCCCATGCCGACCTGGGCGGCGAGGCCCTGGCCGATCTGGGCGTTCTGCGGCGGCATCGCCTCGCTGGGCTGGACCAGCGCGATGCCGGTGCCGAGGAAGCTGAGCTCCCAGCCCTCGCCCGTGTTGCCGCGGCGCCGCCAGACACCGCTGGAGTGGGTCTGGGCCTGCATCTGCACCCGCAGCGAGGTGGACCAGGCGACGATGGCGTCCGCGTCGACGTTGACGTACTTGTCGGGCGTGACCTGCATCGCCAGCGGCTGCCCGGAGGTCATCAGCGCGACCTTGCCGCGGCCGCTGATGTTGAGCTGGTACTTGCCGGAGCCGGAGATCCCGTACTGGCTGTCCACCGCGATGACCTCGGTGTGCAGGGTGGAGTCCAGGGCGAGGACGTAGTTGCTGTCGACCGTGAGGCCGTCCTGGTCCACGTCCACGAGGTGCACGTACTGCGCCAGGTTGGCGAGGTAGACCGTGCCCTGCCCGGAGCAGCGCATGAGGTCCAGGCCCTCACCGGTGCGGGCGCGGGCCCGGCGCTGGTTGCTCGACTGGTACTCGCCGTCGAAGTCGATGAGGCCCTGGTAGGCGACCATCGCGCCCTTGCGGGCGAGTACGTCGTCGGTGCCCGTCAGCGAGACCCGCAGCAGCTGCGGGTTCTGGATGGTGTACCGCTCCTGGGACTGCGCCTCGGCGTGGGCGAAAAGTGCGCTCTGCATGATGTTCCCGCTCCCCCTCAGCCCCGGACCCGGAGCCGGTCGGTGCTGTCCTCGCTGGGCTGGATGACGACGATGCCCTGGCCGGAGAAGGCCATCTGGTAGGCCTCCCCGCTGCCGCGGCCGAGGATCGACGAGGCCTTGAAGCTCCGCTTGCCCTTGACCTTGAGGTTCGGCGACCAGGCGACGAGCGCGTCGGGGTCGACGTACGTCTCGTCGTCGCCGCGCCCGCAGTCGACCACGATCGGGGTGCCGCGGGAGGTGAGGGCGACCCAGCCGGTGCCGGCGACCTCGACGTTGAACAGGCCCTGGCCGGCGAACTTGGCGAGGCCCTTGACCCGCTCGACGCCCCACTGGAGGTGCGCGTCGAAGGCGAGCAGGTTGGTGCCGTTGACGGAGAGCGAGTCGTTGTTCAGGTTGATGACGACGACGTCGGCGCCGTAGTCGGCGAGGTAGAGCAGGCCGTCGCCGGTGCACTTCATCAGCGGTGCGCCTTCGCCCGTGATCCACTGCGAGGCCATCTGGCGGACGGCCGGCGGATTGGGCTCGTACTGGACGAAGCCCTCGTAGGCGACCATCGAGCCGGTGCGGGCGAAGAGGTCCTGGCCGCTCTGCATGGCGACCTTGAGCATGGCCCGGCCGTGGTTCTCCATGCGGGCCGTGACGGGGGTCGGGGCGAAGCCCGCGAGTTGCTGGTTCATTGCGTTCATGTCGGGCTCCCTCAGACCTCGTACGGCTGGACGACGATGAAGTTGCCGGGAGCGCCGCGGAACTGGAGGTTCACGGTCTCCCCGCTGTGGCCGGGGTAGGCGTTGCGCCGGAGCCGGACCTGGCTGGACAGGATCACCTGCGAGGCGGAGGACCACGCCACGATGGCGTTGCTGTCCGCGAAGGTGGTCGGGGTGACGGGCAGGACGACCGGGACGCCGTGCGTCTTGACGATCACGGTGCCCGTGCCCTGGAACTGCATGGTGAACAGGGCGCCGCCGGGGATGCCGTGGCCCTCGATGCGGCGGACCTCGTGCTGGAGCGACTCGTCGAAGGCGAGCACGTTCTCCGCGGAGACGCAGATGCCGTCGCCCTGGAGCTCGATGGCGTGCAGGTGGGCGCCGTTCTCCGCGAGGAAGACCTGGCCGCGGCCGGTGCAGCGCATGAGCTGCATCTCCTGGCCGGTGGCGTTGCCGACGATGCGGCCGGCGAAGCCCGCTCCCTTGTAGCTGAAGTCGACCTTGCCCTGGTACAGGACCATGCTGCCCTGGCGGGCCAGGACGGCCTGGCCGCCCATCGCGAGGTCGACCCGCATGAGCTGCTGGTTCTGCGGGGTCCAGCGGGTGCCCGTGGGGGCTTCCTTGTACGGCTGGAGGGCGGCGGCGAGGCCGGGCGCCGCGGCCGCGGCCTGCGGGGCGTAGCCGGGCTGCTGGCCGTACGCGGGCGGCTGCTGGCCGTAGGCCGGGGGCTGCTGACCGGGGACCTGGCCCGGCACCTGGCCGTAGCCGGGCTGGGGCTGCTGCCCGTAGGGGGCCGGCGCGGGGGCGGGCGGGGGCACCTGGCCGTACGCGGGCGGCGCCGCGGGGGCCGGGGCCATCGGCGCGGCCATGGTGGGCGCGCTGTGCTGCGGGTACGCCTGCGGCTGCGGGGCGGGTGCCTGCGGGGCCTGGGCGGGCCCGCCGAAGGCGGGCGCGGGGGCCGGTGCCTGCGGGGCCGGTGCCTGCGGGGCCGGGGCGCCGAAGGCGGGTGCCGGGGCGGCGGACTGCGGCGGCGCGGCGAAGCCCGGCGCGCCGGCGGCCTGGGCCGGCACCTGCTGCTGCGGCTGCTGCTCCTCGGCGACCTCGCCGCCGAAGTTCTTCAGCAGGGCGTCGAGCCCGCCGTCGAAGCCCTGGCCGACGGCCGCGAAGCGCCAGACGTCCTTCAGGTAGAAGTCGCCGAGCATGACGGCCCGCTCGGTGGTGAACTCCGAGCCGTTGAAGGCGTAGCGGACGACCTCTTCGCCGCCCGCCACGATCCGGATGTAGCCCGGGCCGATCTGCGACATCTGTCCGGCACCGTCGATGGTGGCCGTGAAGGACAGCTTGTGGATGTTCGCCGGAATGCGGTCCAGTGTCACCCGGAAGGATTCCGTGTCACCGGACTGCGCGCCGAGCTGCTGGATGGACTCCTCCGGCGACTTCGGCTGGTTGAAGAAGACGAAGTAGCGGTCGTCCGACAGCTGCTCGTTGACATCGAGGCCGAAGCAGCTGATGTCGAAGGCGAGTCCGGGTCCGGCGATCTGGACGCCTACATACAGATCTGTGCCCGCCGTGAGATCACTGATCTTGGCCTTGTGGCCGCGTTGGAATTCCCTGGCCATACGTAACGACCGTCCCCCATCCCGACTGTGAATACGTGCCGCTCAGGCTAACGGCAACTGCCGACATCCGGCCAAGTCGGTACCGACCCGGTACATATCACGCTGTGTCACCTCGGGCCCGGAGCTATTCCTCGCGGGCGGCCGGGACCTTCGGCAGCCGCTCGGCGGCGACCACCCCCTCCAGGTACCCGCGGGCGCGCTCGGTCCTCGGGTAGGCCTCCAGCAGCTCCCAGAAGCGGGGGCCGTGGCCGGGGACCAGGAGGTGCGCGAGCTCGTGCAGGAGCACGTAGTCGACGACGTACTCCGGCATCCCCTGGAGCCGGTGGGAGAGCCGGATGCTGCCCTCGGCGGGGGTGCAGGAACCCCAGCGGGTGTTCTGGTTGGTGACCCAGCGGACCGTGCGGGGGCGTGCGCGGCCGCCGAAGTACTGCTCGGACAGACGCTCGGCGCGCTCGCCCAGTTCCGTGTCCCCGAGGGTCCGTTTGCTCTCCTGGGCGGCCAGCTTGTCGAGCATGACGCCCACCCAGCGCTGCTCCTCGGCCTCGGACATCCGGGCAGGGATGAGGACGACCGTACGGTCACCCTCGCGGTAGGCGGATACGGTCCTGCGGCGGCGCGCGCTCCGGCGGACTTCGACGGCGCGCTGCGATGGGTCGGCGGACACGGCACGACGGTACCCGGTAGCCGTCGCGGAAGTCCCGCTCGTCCAGGGTTCGAACATGATCGATTCACAGTGGATCCACGGAACACCCCTTTTCTCCATCTCATATGCCTAATACCCCTCCCCTGTGGACAAATTTCTGCACGCAATTCGCCGGGCGGGCACTGTTGCGGAAGTGGACGGGGAAATCGGGTTCGAGGGGGACTGAGATGTATCCGAAGGTGAAGCCGGCGCTGGCGCGGGCCTGGCGGGATCTGCAGACGGTGCAGTTCGGGGTGACGCCGGCGCACGCGGTGGTGCTCGGACCGGTCGACACGGCGACGGGCGCGCTGATCGACCGGATCGACGGGACGCGGGGGATGGAGCTGCTGCGGGCCGAGGCCGCCGCGATGGGGCTGCCGGACGGTCAGGCGGACGAGGTGGTGAGGCGGCTGGCCGGGGCGGGGCTGATCGACGACGCGACCGCGGGCGGTCGGCGGGCGCAGGCCGTGCGCGAGCGGCCGGAGGCCCTGGAGCGGCTCGGGCCCGATCTGGGCTCGCTCTCCCTCGTCCACCGGGAGCCGGGCGGAGACTTGCGGGGTGTGGCCGCGCGCCGGGCGATACGGGTCCAGGTGCGCGGGAGCGGCCGGGTGGGCGGGGTGATCGCCTCGGTCCTGGCGGGCGCCGGTGTCGGCCGGGTCGAGGTCCTCGACGGCGGCCGGGTGGAGCCGGCGGACGTGGCCCCGGGCGGGCTCGGGCCGGGCAGCGTGGGCGGACTGCGGGCGGAGGCGGCCGGGAAGGCGGTGCGCGCGTGGGCCCCGGGTCCCGCTCCGAGAGCCGCGGAGCGCGAGGGGCCGGAACCGGGGCTGGCCCTGGTGGTGGTCGCGCCCCGGGACGGGCTGGCGGCCTGGGCCCCGGATCCCGAGATCTCGGCGGGCTGGGTCGCCACCGGCGTCCCCCACATGTTCGCGGGGGTGTTGGAGGGCACCGGGGTGGTCGGGCCGCTCGTCCTGCCGGGTGCGACGGCCTGCGCGGGGTGCATGGAACGCGAGCGCGTGGACGGGGATCCCGGCTGGCCGAGGATGCTGGTGCAGTGGAGGTCGCGGCACCGCCGCCGTGCGGGCGCCGCCTGCGACCTGGGCCTGTCCACGGCGGTGGCCGGCCTGGCCGCCGCCCATGCGCTGTCGTTCCTCGACGGTGAACTGCCCGCCAGCACCGGCTCCCGCTGGGAGGCGGCCCTGCCCACCCTGCACTGGGAGGCCGCCCCGGTGCGCCCGCATCCCGACTGCCCCTGCGGGGCGGGCGCGGAGCGTCCAGCGGCGCTGGAGTACGCCGGAGGAGGATCGGGAGCGACCGGCCGGTAGGGCCATGACAGGATGCGTTGGGGCTGTCGGAGCGGAGGGGCCGTCCGGGCCCGCCGCTTGCGGCGCAGCTGTCTGGGAAATGGAGGGGCGCATGTCTGATCTTCCCCGGAAGGCGGTCACCCGTACCGCCAAGCTGGCCGCGCTGCCGCTCGGCATCGCGGGCCGGGCCACGTGGGGGCTGACCAAGCGGATCGGCGGCAAGTCGGCGGAGATAGTGGCGCGCGAGCTCCAACAGCGCACCGCCGAGCAGCTGTTCCGCACGCTGGGAGAGCTGAAGGGCGGTGCCATGAAGTTCGGGCAGGCCCTGTCGGTCTTCGAGTCGGCCCTGCCCGAGGAGGTGGCCGGGCCGTACCGGGCGGCGCTGACCAAGCTTCAGGAGGCGGCTCCACCGCTGCCCGCGGCGACGGTGCACCAGGTGCTGGCGGAGCGTCTCGGCGCGGACTGGCGGGACCTGTTCGAGGAGTTCGAGGACAAGCCGGCCGCGGCGGCCTCGATCGGCCAGGTGCACCGGGCGGTGTGGCACGACGGCCGGGCGGTGGCGGTGAAGGTGCAGTACCCGGGTGCGGGTGAGGCACTGCTGTCGGACCTGAAGCAACTGGGCCGCTTCGCGGGGCTGCTGGGTCCGCTGATCCCCGGCATGGAGATCAAGCCGCTGATCAAGGAGTTGCGGGACCGGGTCTCCGAGGAGCTCGACTACGAGCTGGAGGCCGAGGCCCAGCGGGCGCACGCGGACGCCTTCGTGGACGACCCGGACGTGGTCGTGCCGGATGTCGTGCACCAGGGCGACCAGGTGCTGGTGACCGAGTGGATGGAGGGGACGCCGCTGTCGGAGGTGATCGCCGACGGCACCGACGAGGAACGCGACCGCGCCGGTCAGCTGCTCGCCCGGTTCCTCTTCTCCGGGCCCGCGCGCACCGGTCTGCTGCACGCCGACCCGCACCCGGGCAACTTCCGCCTGATACCGGCGGCGGACGGCCGGATGCGGCTGGGCGTCCTGGACTTCGGGACGGTCGACCGGCTGCCCGGGGGCTGGCCCAAGCCCATCGGCAGGTCGCTGCGGATGACCCTGGACGGTGACGCGGAGGGGGTCTACGGGCACCTGTGCGCGGAGGGCTTCGTGAAGGAGTCCATCGAACTGGACCCCGACGCGGTGCTGGACTACCTGAAGCCGATCATCGAGCCCGCCGAGGCCGAGGAGTTCACCTTCACCCGGCCGTGGCTGCGCGGCCAGGCGGCGCGGATCGCCGATCCCCGCTCCCCCGCGCACCAGTTGGGCCGGCAGATCAATCTGCCGCCCTCGTACCTGCTGATCCACCGCGTGACGCTGAGCACCATCGGGGTGCTGTGCCAGCTGGGCGCGACGGTGCGGCTGCGGGACGAACTGGAGACCTGGCTGCCGGGGTTCGCTTCCGACGAGTGACGCCGTGAGGCGGTCACCACCAGGAGGAGTCGAGCCTGCCCTCGATCGCGCGGAGGTTGGCGCGCGCGCAATCGACGCAGAAGTACTCTCTGGTCCCGTTCTCCACCGAACAGGTCCAGGTGGGCGGGGGGCCGCCCGGGGGCGACTGGGTGCCGCAGCGCGCGCAGACGACGGGCTGGGCCTCGGGTCCCGGGGAGGGGCGGGGAGTCGGCTGGTCCACCTACAGACGATATCCCCGTGCGGGGTGGACAGCCGTCCGCAACGCACCGGGGGGACCGGTCCCTTCGGACCGGTCCCCCCGGTGGTGATGTCTTCAGCTCTTAGTGCATGACGGCCATGGCCAGCGCGCGGCGGGCGCGCAGCGAGACGCGCTCGGCCCGCCGCTGCATGCGGCGAGCGGCGACCAGGCGCATGGCGAGACGCTCGGCGTCCACCTCACGCATGCGGTCGTCCATATGGGCACGAGCCAGGGCTTCTGGGATGAGTTGCATTTCGCGGGTCCTGTTCTGACGCGAGGTGATCGCGCCTGCGGTGATGAAGTCTGCGTGGGCGGCGCCGTGCGGCTGCTCGCTCGTGGTGTAGGGGGACATGAGGGCCTGCTTCAGGGGGTCGTGCGTGAGGGGGCGGTCGATGGTTCCGAGGGCGGTCATGCCGCTGCAACCGGGTTCTTGCGCGGACGGCCACGCGGCCGCTTGCGGGCCACGACGACACCCTGGACGAAGAGCTCGCCACCCCAGACGCCCCAGGGCTCGCGGCGCTCGGTCGCCCCGGCGAGGCAGGCCTCGACGAGCGGGCAGGTACGGCACAGGGACTTCGCGTACTCGACGTCCGCCGGGGACTCGGCGAAGAAGACCTCGGGGTCGAAGGTGCGGCAGGGAACCGGGACGCCGAGGTTCTCGATGGCGTCGTCGAGCGCGGTCAGCGCGGTGAGCGGGGTCAAGGTGGAGTCCTCCGGGACTGCGGGCGGGGAGAGAGTCTGGGTCTGCGATACGGACGGGGCGTGCGCTTCGAGTTGCACGGTGTTTTCTTCCTCGTCTTGTCGGCTAGTCGTTCCGGCCGGTCGGCCGGTCGCGGCTGGTCCTGGTTCTGCCAGTCCCGAGGCCCCTTCGCTCCGTCGTCCCCGTTCGGGGACAAACAGAAGGGCCGCGGATCCCGGGTGGGGTTCCGCGGCCCTGAAGGCGCCGGCCTGATCTCACGATCAGGCTGGATCACTCCAGGGTTCGAGCCCACGGAAGGCCCACATCAGGTGGTGCTGCTGCTTCGTCGTCTGCTTCTGGGATCCGGCACCGGCTGCGGCGGCGGGGCCATAGGCGCCATGCGCCTGGGCTTCTGCTGCCAGTACTGCCACCGGTGCCTGGATCGGTCGCTCATTGCGCCGCTCACTGACCGGAAGGGTCGCCAGCAGGGCGCGGCGGTCGGCGGAAATCGCGGACACACCGGTACCCAGGAGGGAGACGGAACCGAGCAGGCAGGAAGCGTCGACCGAGCGATCGGTCATTTTGGTGAAGGTCATGAAGCTGGTCACTGGTCTCGCCTCCTCTCGGCGTCTCGGGGACCTGGCCCGGGGGCCCGTCCCATGCGTATTCGGATAAGTACAGCACGGATCCAGGGCTTCGGAGAAGCCACCGTTTCCGTTGCTAAGAACCTATGGGTCTTCGCCGGGCATGTGCAAACTATTTTTCCGACGAGTTTCTACGCGTCGTCAGAATCTCCCGTTCCGGGCTCCTGGCCAGCGCAGATGGCCAGGACATCGGCTCCGTACCGGTCGAGCTTGCGGACGCCCACTCCGGAGATCATCGCGAGCTCGCCGTCCTCCGAGGGCGCGGCCTCCGCGATGGCCATCAGCGTCTTCTCCGTGAAGACGCAGTAGGCGGGCAGTCCTTGCTGCTTCGCCTGGACCGCGCGCCAGGCCAGAAGCCGCTCGTAGAGTCCTTCGTCCATGTCGGACGGGCACTCTTCGCAGCGCATCAGCTTGAGCTCGCCGGCCTCGGTCAGGGTCTTGCCGCACACCCGGCACAGCGTGGGGCCCCGGCGGCCGCGCTTGCGGGCCGCACGGTCGGCCGGGGAGCCCGGGAGGCTTCCCGGGGCCGCGGAGCCCGGCCGCAGGCCGTTCAGGAAGCGGCTGGGGCGTCGGGAGGCCCTGCCGCCGGGGGCGCGGGAGAGCGCCCAGGACAGGGTCAGGTGGACCCGCGCACGGGTGACGCCGACGTAGAGAAGCCGGCGTTCCTCCTCGACCTGCTCGTCGGTCTTGGCGTAGGTGATCGGCATCATGCCGTCGGTGAGGCCGACCAGGAACACGGCGTCCCACTCCAGGCCCTTCGCCGCGTGCAGCGAGGCCAGGGTGACGCCCTGGACGGTCGGCGCGTGCTGGGCGGCCTTGCGCTCCTCCAGCTCGACGGTGAGGTCGGCCAGGTTGGCGCCGGGGCGGGAGCGGGCGAAGTCCTCGGCGAGGCGGACCAGGGCGGCCAGCGATTCCCACTGGTCGCGGACGGCGCCGGAACTGGCGGGCGGCTCGGCCGTCCAGCCGGTGGAGCTGAGCACGGCGCGGACCTGGGAGCCCAGTTCCACGACGTCGTCGAGGAGCGGGTCGTTGCCCCCGGAGCGGGCGGCTCCGCGCAGCGCGAGGATCGCCTTCTGGACTTCCTGGCGCTCGAAGAACCGCTCGGCCCCGCGCAGCTGGTAGGGGACGCCGGCGTCGGCGAGGGCCTGCTCGTAGACCTCGGACTGGGCGTTGATGCGGAAGAGCACGGCGATCTCGCCGGCCGGGACGCCCGCGGCGATGAGGTCGCGGATCCGGCGGGCGACGCCCTCGGCCTCGGCCGGCTCGTCCGGGTACTCGGCGTAGAGCGGGTCGGGGCCGGTGTCCCGCTGGGAGATGAGTTCCAGCCGGTGCTCGGCGGCCCGGCCTTTGGCCTGCGCCAGCAGCCCGTTGGCGAGGTGGACCACCTGGGGGGTGGAGCGGTAGTCGCGGACCAGCTTGACCACGGTGGCCTGCGGGTAGCGGGCGCGGAAGTTCAGCAGGTGGTCGGGGGTGGCGCCGGTGAAGGAGTAGATGGTCTGGCTGGCGTCGCCGACGACGCAGAGGCTGTCGCGCTCGCCGAGCCAGAGGTCGAGCAGCCGCTGCTGGAGGGGGCTGACGTCCTGGTACTCGTCGACCACGAAGTGCTGGTACTGGGCGCGGATCTGCTCGGCGATGTCGTGCCGGTCCTGGAGGATGCCGACGGTCAGGAGCAGCACGTCCTCGAAGTCGATCATCGCGCGGTCGCGCTTCAGCTGCTCGTACGTGCCGTAGATCTGGGCGATCTCGGCCAGGTCCCGGGGGGCCTCGCGGCCCGCCTTGAGGGCGGCCGCCGGATAGTCGGCGGGCACGGTCTGGGTGACCTTGGCCCACTCGATCTCGCCGGTGACGTCGCGCAGCTCTCCCCGGTCGAGGCGGATGCGGCAGCGCGCGCCGGCCTCGGCAACGAACTGGATCTTGCGCTCCAGCAGCCGGGGCACGTCCCCGCCGACCGCCTTGGGCCAGAAGTACTGGAGCTGGCGCAGGGCCGCGGAGTGGAACGTGCGGGCCTGGACCCCGCCCGCGCCCAGCGCGCGCAGCCGGCCGCGCATCTCGCCGGCGGCGCGGTTGGTGAAGGTGACGGCGAGCACGCTGGCGGGCATCAGCTGGCCGGACTGGACTCCGTAGGCGATCCGGTGGGTGATCGCCCGGGTCTTGCCGGTACCGGCGCCCGCGAGCACGCACACCGGCCCGCGCAGGGTCGTCGCGACCTCGCGCTGCTCCGGGTCCAGGCCCAGGAGCACCGCGTCGGCCGAGTCCGGGGAGCCGGCGGAGGCGGGGAAGGATGGGGAGTGCGTTGCTGCTGTCACCCCGCAATGCTGCCAGGTCTCGTGGGCCGGGCGGGAAACTTGTCCACAGGGCACCCGGATCCGTCGTACTTGACATACGAGTGACGGGACGGTCGGGAATGGCGGCGCGGTCGCGTACGTTCGAGTACTCGGACCGCCGGGCCTCCACGGACCACCGAGCCTTCACGAAAGAGAGCGCAGCATGCAGGACACGGGCACCGTCACGATGTACAGCACGACCTGGTGCGGCTACTGCCGCCGGCTGAAGACCCAGCTGGACCGGGAAGGCATCGCGTACAACGAGATCAACATCGAGCTCGACCCGGCGTCCGCGGCGTTCGTGGAGAAGGCGAACGGCGGCAACCAGACCGTTCCCACCGTGCTCGTGAAGTCCGCCGCGGGCAGCGAGTCCGTCATGACGAACCCGAGCCTGGCGCAGGTCAAGCAGGCCCTGGCCGTCTGAGCGGACACGGCGCGCGCACCAGAAAGGCCCCCGCCGCGGCGGGGGCCTTCTGATGTGACGTGATGTGACGAAGGTTACGGAGCGGCGAACCTCACGCGGCCGGCTTCGGCAGCGGCTCCCCGTACCAGCGCTCGACGAGGCGCGCGGCGATGGAGATGCCCGACGGGGGCAGCACCTCGCCCGTCTCGAAGGCGTGGCGCAGCTCCTCGCGGGAGAACCAGCGGGCCTCCTGGATCTCCTCGCCGTCCACGTTGATCTCCTGCGTGGTGGCGCGGGCGGTGAACCCGAGCATCAGGCTGTACGGGAAGGGCCACGGCTGGCTGGCCACGTACTCGACCTCGCCGACCTTGACGCCCGCCTCCTCCCACACCTCGCGGACGACGGACTGCTCGATGGACTCGCCCGGCTCCACGAAGCCGGCCAGGGTCGAGAAGCGGCCCTCGGGCCAGTGGACCTGTCGGCCGAGCAGCGCGCGGTCCTGGTCGTCGGTGACCAGCATGATCACGGCCGGGTCGGTGCGCGGGTAGTGCTCGGCGCCGCAGCCCGGGCAGCGGCGGATGTGTCCGGCGGCCGCGACGACCGTGCGCTCGCCGCAGCGGGAGCAGAAGCGGTGCATCCGCTGCCAGTTCTCCAGCGCGACCGCGTGGACCATCAGCCCGGCGTCGCGCGGGCCCAGCAGCAGTCCGGCCTCGCGCAGGCCGGCCGGGCGGGCCGACTGGTCCATGCGGCCGGGCAGCGAGTCCTTCTGCAGCGCGAAGTACCGTACGCCGTCGTCGTCGGTGCCCAGGAAGTAGCGGTGCGTCTCGGTGGCCGGGGCCTCGAAGGCCGGGGTCATCACGATGCCGGTGCCCCCGTCGGGGGTGTCGTCGATCAGCACCTGGCCGCCGGAGACGACGAAGACGCGGGTCGTGGGGTGGCTCCAGGCGGCGGCGAGCCAGGCCTCGTCGAGGCGGTGGTGCGCGGCGCGGTCGATCCCGCTGGGCGCGGCGAGCGACAGCGGGCGCTCGGTACGGGTGCTCACAGGTACTTCCAACTCCCCCGGTGGTGGGACAAGGCAGGCGTACGGACTACAGCTGCGGCCGGCGCGGCGGGCGCGGGTGCCGGTGTCATGCGGGCTCCCGGCGGTGGGTCTCGGCCAGGTCGCCCCAGAGGTAGGCGGTCGTCTCGACGCCCTTGAGGAGGAGGTCCAGCTCGACCTTCTCGTTCGGCGAGTGCCAGCCGTCGGACGGTACCGAGATGCCGAGGAACAGGACGGGCGCGTCCAGGACGTCCTGGAGGTCCGCCGCCGGGCCGGAGCCGCCCTCGCGGGTGAAGCGGACCTTCTGGCCGAAGGCGCGGCCCATGGCCCGTACGACGGACTGCAGCGCCGGGTGGTCCAGCGGGGTCAGGCACGGGCGGGTCGGGGCGCCGAAGGTGATGGAGTGGCGGATCCCGGCCGGGATACGGGCGGCGACCCAGTCCGTGACGGCCGCCTCGATCTCGTACGGGTCCTGCCCGGACACCAGGCGGAAGGACAGCTTCAGGTGCGCGGAGGCGGGGACGATCGTCTTGCCGCCGGGGCCCTGGTAGCCGCCGCCGATGCCGTTGACCTCGGCGGTCGGGCGGGCCCAGACGCGCTCCAGGGTGGAGTAGCCGGCCTCGCCGGAGGCCGCGTGGGACTTGGCCGTGCGCAGCCACTCGGACTCGTCGAAGGGCAGCTCGGCGATGAGCGCGCGCTCGGCTTCGGTGAGCTCGGCGATGCCGTCGTAGAAGCCGGGGACGGTGACCCGGCCGTCCTCGTCGTGCAGGGCGGCGACCAGGCGGGCGGCGACGGTGGCCGGGTTGGGCACGGCCCCGCCGAAGGCGCCGGAGTGGATGTCCTGGTCCGGGCCGTGGAAGTCGATCTCGCAGTCGGCGACGCCGCGCATGCCCGTGCACACGGTGGGGGTGGTCTCGGACCACATCCCGGTGTCGGAGACGATCACGACGTCGGCGGCGAGGTCGGCGGCGCGGGCCTCGACCAGCGCCCGGAAGTGCGGGGAGCCGGACTCCTCCTCGCCCTCAATGAGGAGCTTCAGGTTCACGGCGGGGGCGGCGGCGCCGGTGGCCGCCAGGTGGGCGCGTACGCCGAGGGTGTGGAAGAAGACCTGGCCCTTGTCGTCGGCGGCGCCGCGGCCGTACATCCGGCCGTCCTTGACCACCGGCTCGAACGGCTCGGTGTGCCAGCCGTCGGCGAGGGCGGCGGGCTGCACGTCGTGGTGGCCGTAGACGAGGACGGTCGGGGCGTGCGGGTCCTCGCTCGGCCAGTGCGCGAAGACGGCGGGGGCGCCGGTGCCGTCGGCGGTCTCCCACATGGCGGTGACCGGGAAGCCGGTCTCCTTGAGCTTGGCTGCCAGCCATTCGGCGCTGCGGCGTACGTCGCCCTCGTGCTCGGGCTGCGCCGAGACGGACGGGATGCGCAGCCACTCGGCGAGGTCGTCGAGGAAGGCGGCGCGGTGGGTGTCGATGTACGTGCGGACGACGCTGTCCGGCGTGCTGAGGCTCATGCCCACGAGCCTAACCGTCCGCCTGATGGTCACCGCCCGTGCCCGATTTGCCTTGGAGGATCCGCTCAAGGCGGGCCCGGTCGGGCAGGTTGCGGGGGCGGATGACACGGCCGCTGCGCACGTGCAGGAACGCGGCGCTGACCTGGGCGAGGGGGGTGTTCGTGGCCTCCGCCCAGGCCAGGCGGTAGACGGCGAGCTGGAGGGGGTCGGCCTGGGTGGTGCGGCCGGTCTTCCAGTCGACGATCTCGTAGCCGCGGCCGTCGTCCGTGCGGTACACGGCGTCGATCCGGCCGCGGATGACCCGCCCGGCCAGTGTGAGCTGGACCGGGGCCTCCATGCGGTGGGGAGGGCGGTCGGCGTACTCGCTCCGCTCGAAGGCGGCCTTGAGGGACTCGAGGTCGGCCTCGTCCGCGACTTCCTGGTCGGAGCCGGGCAGCTCGGTGGCGGGGTCGAGGACGTCGAGGAGCGGGAGCGGGAGCTCGTCGAAGCGGGACTCCACCCAGGCGTGGAAACGCGTGCCCTGGCGTGCCGCGGGCTGCGGGGGCTTGGGCATGGGGCGGGCGAGGTCGCGTACGAAGCCCTGTTCGTCGGCGGCGAGCCGGAGCAGCTGGCTCGCGGAGAGGGCGGCCGGCAGCTCGACGTCCCGCACGGCGGCGCGGGCCCGGCGGAGCTCGCCCTCCAGGGCATCGAGGTCCCGGTCCCAGGAGGCGATGGCGCGGGCCTCTTCGGGGGTGAGGGGGGTCTGGCCGACCGGGCCGGTGGCGGTGGCGGTGGGGCCGGCGTACGGGGCCGCGCCCCGGGCCCCGGGCGGGGGCGGGGTGGCGGCCCCGGGCGCGGCTGCGCTGGGGGCCGCTGCGCCGGGGGCGGGCCGGTCGGCCTCCGGCCAGAGGGCGTCGTACGGGTCGGCGGGGCCGCGCGGGGCGGATTCTTCCCCCACCCCGCCCCTTCCCGAAACCGGGGCTCCGCCCCGGACCCCGGTGGGGGGCACGCCCGCGGCGCCCGGCGCGGCTGCGTCGCCGGTGGGCCCCGGCACGGCCCAGGGCTCCGCGGCCCAGGCGTCGTCGAGGCCCGGCCCGGCGGCAGGGGTCGGGGCGGCGGCCCCGGGGGCGGCTGCGCCGTCGACCGGCCGGGGCTCGGCCCAGGCTTCGCCTGCCCAGGGGTCGTCCAGGTCAGGCCCGGCGGCAGGGGTCGGGCCGGCCCAGGGGTCGGCGGGGTCCGGGTCCCCGGGCTGGGCGGCCGGCCACGGCTCGTCGTCGTAGGACGGGTCCTCGCAGTGCGGGGGCCAGAGGTACGGGTCCTCCGCGGGCGGTGTCGGCGGGACGGCCAGGTAGGACTCGACCAGGGCCGCCGCCGCGCGGCGCAGGGTGAGGGAGGCCGGGTCCAGGGGCAGGGGCCAGGAGTGGTCGGGGGTGGAGTCGTCGGCGAGGGCGGGGTTCTCGTCGGCCGGGTCGGGTTCCTCCGCCCACGCCTCGATCTCGCCGAAGCCGGCCGCGCAGTGCTCGTAGAGGGCCGACAGGAACGCGGACGGGCCGCGGCGCTTCTTCTGCGTCGGGCCCCACCAGTGGCCCGAGGCCAGGAGGAGGGAGCGGGGGCGGGTGAAGGTCACGTAGCCGAGGCGGAGCTCTTCCGTGGCCTTGTGGTCCTTGAGGGCCGCCTTGAAGGACTTCAGGCCGGCCGAGGTCCAGGCCGGATCCCCCGGCAGGGTCGCGGCGTCGCCGCGCAGGGCGTACGGGAGCACCTTCGCGTACGAGGTCCAGGCCTCCGGCGCCTTCTCCTTCGGGAAGGAGCCCGCGCAGAGGTCGGGGACGACGACCACGTCCCACTCCAGGCCCTTGGACTTGTGGGCCGTCAGCACCTTGACCGTGTTCTCCCCGCCCGGCAGGGCGTGGTCGAGGCCCTTCTCGTACTGGGCGGCCGTGCGCAGGAACGCGAGGAAGGCGAGGAGAGTGGCCTCGCCGTCGAGGGCGGCGAAGCCGGCGGCTACGTCCATGAAGTTGGAGAGGGTCTCGCGGCGGCGTGCCGCGAGGGCGTGCGGGGACGCGGAGAGTTCCACGTCCAGGCCGGTGGCGGTCAGGACGCGGTGCAGGACGTCCATCAGCGGATCGGCGAGGGAGCGGCGCAGCTCGCGCAGTTCCTGGGCGAGGTGCGCGAAGCGGACCCGGGCCTCGGCGGAGAACGGGAGGTCGTCCGGGGCCTGTCCGGCGCCGTCGAGGAAGGTCTCCAGGGCGTCGGCCAGGGAGATGATCTCCGCCGGGTCCACGCCTTCGACGGCCGCCGCGAGCCGCTCGTCCGCGTCCTGCGACGAGGAATCCGCGCGGCCCACCAGCAGGCGTGCGCGGCGGCCCAGCAGGGCCAGGTCGCGCGCGCCGATGCGCCAGCGCGGGCCGATGAGGAGCCGGACCAGGGAGGCGTTGGCCCCCGGGTCCTGGAGCACCTCGCAGACCGCGACCAGGTCCGCGACCTCGGGGAGGTGGAGCAGGCCGGACAGGCCGACGACCTCCACCGGCACGTCCCGGGCCACCAGGACGGCCTGGATCTGCGCGAAGTCCCCCGCCGAGCGGCACAGCACCGCGATCTCCCCGGGCTCGGTGCCCGTTCGCACCAGGTGCGCGACGGAGTCCCCGAGCCATGCGAGCTCCTCGGCGTGAGTCGGCAGGAGCGCGCAGCGCACGTATCCGGCCTGCTCCTCGCCCGGCGCCGCGCGCAGCGCCTCGACGCCCTCGTGCATGGCGCGCAGCGGGGCGGCGAGCCCGTTGGCGAGGTCGAGCAGGCGGCCGCCGCTGCGCCGGTTCTCGCTGAGGGAGAGCCGGGTGGCGGGGCTGCCGTCGGCGTGCGGGAAGTGCTCGGGGAAGTCGTCGAGGTTGGCGACGGAGGCGCCGCGCCAGCCGTAGATGGCCTGGCAGGGGTCGCCGACGGCGGTCACCGCGTGCCCGGTGCCCGCGCCGAAGAGGCCGGAGAGCAGGAGGCGCTGGGCGACGGAGGTGTCCTGGTACTCGTCGAGGAGGACGACGCGGAACTCCTCGCGCAGCAGCGCGCCCACCTCGGGGCGGGTGGTGGCGAGCCGCGCGGAGAGGGCTATCTGGTCGCTGAAGTCGAAGAGGTCGCGGGAGCGTTTGGCGGCGCGGTAGCGGGCGACGAGCTCCAGCAGTTCGAGGCGGCCGCGCACGGCCTCGGGGACCTTGCGCAGGTCCTCGTTGGTGAGCTTGGTGCCGGCGAGGACGTCCAGGAGGGCGGTGTCGTACGCGCGCAGTCCGTCCGGCTCGACCAGGTGCTCGGAGAGCTCCGCGTCGAGCGCGAGCAGGTCGCCGACCAGGTCGGGGAGGGATTTGGTGAGCGAGGGGTACGGGCCGGGGGCCTCGCGCAGGACCTTCGCGGCGAGCTGGAAGCGGGTGGCGTCGGCAAGCAGGCGGGAGGCGGGCTCCAGGCCGATGCGCAGGCCGTGGTCCTTGAGGAGCTGCCCGGCGAAGGCGTGGTACGTGGAGATGCGCGGCTCGCCGCCGACCGCGTCGGCGTCTGCCGGGGAGGGGTCCGGGTCGGTGATGCCGGCCCGCGCGAGGGCTTTGCGTACGCGCTCGGCCAGCTCGCCGGCGGCCTTGTTGGTGAAGGTCAGGCCGAGGACCTGCTCGGGCGCGACCGCTCCGGTGCCGACGAGCCAGACCACGCGGGCGGCCATGACGGTGGTCTTGCCGGAGCCGGCGCCCGCGACGACGACCTGCGGGGCGGGCGGGGCGGTGACGCAGGCCATCTGTTCGGGCGTGAAGGGGATCCCGAGGAGCTCCTTGAGCTGCTCGGGGTCGGTGAGGACGGGGGGACGCGCGGACACCTCAAAAGGCTAGCCGCACGGACCGACAGCCCCGACCGCCCGCTCATTCCACGGTCTGGCGGCCCTCGGGGCGGGCGCTGCACGAGGCGCGGAACGAGCAGTGGTCGCACTGCCGGCCGGTGGCGGGCGCGAAGCGCTCGTCGAGGACCCGGCCCGCGGCGTTGGCGAGGAGGTCGCCGACCCACTCGCCGTGGAGCGGCTGCTGGGCCTGGATCTTGGGGTCGTCGGAGCCCTGGCGGAGCTGTACGAGCTCGGCCCCGCCGGGCTCGGGGCGCAGCCCGTCGAAGACCTCGTCGACGGCTCCCTCGCGGACGGCGAGCTGGTAGACGGCGAGCTGGGGATGGCGCGCGACCTCGGCCTTCGTGGGCGAGGACTTGCCGGTCTTGAAGTCGACGACGTACGCGCGCCCCTGCGGGTCCGCTTCGACCCGGTCCATGGAACCCCGGATGCGGACGGCGTACTCGCCCGCGTCGAGCGTGACGTCGAACTCGTGCTCCGTGGCCACGGCGGCCCGGCCGCCGCGGTCGGTGGTGTGCCAGCGCAGGAAGCGTTCGAGGGCGGCGCGGGCGTTGTCCTTCTCCTGGCGGGACTTCCAGGGCGCGTCGAAGGCCAGGGCGTCCCACACGGAGTCGAGGCGTTCCATGAGGACGGCCAGGTCGGCGGGGGTGCGGCCGGAGGCGACCTCGTCGGCGAGGACGTGGACGACGTTGCCGAAGCCCTGGGCGGCGGTGGAGGGGGCGTCGGCCTTCACCTCGCGGCCGAGGAACCACTGCAGGGAGCAGGTGTTGGCGAGCTGGTCCAGGGCGCTGCCGGACAGGGTGACGGGCCGGTCCCGGTCGCGCAGCGGGACGCTGCTGCGGGTGGGCTCGTACAGGCCCCACCAGCGCTGCGGGTGCGCGGCGGGCACGAGGGGGCGGTCCTCGTCGTCGGTGAGAGCGGCGAGGCGGGCGAGACGGCGGGCGGCCGCCTCGCGCAGCGCGGGCGAGGCGTCGGGGTCGACGGTGGTGGCGCGCAGCTCCGCGACGAGCGCGGGAACGGCGAGGGGGCGGCGGGGGCGGCCGCTGACGTCCTTCGGGGTGACGCCGAGCTCGGTGAGGAAGCGGGAGGGCTGGTCGCCGTCCTCGGCCGGTGCCTTGACGGCGGTGACGACGAGGCGGTCGCGGGCGCGGGTGGCGGCGACGTAGAAGAGCCTGCGCTCCTCGGCGAGGAGCGCGCCGGGGGTGAGGGGTTCGGCGAGGCCGTCGCGGCCGATGCGGTCGGCCTCCAGGAGGGAGCCGCGGCGGCGCAGGTCGGGCCAGAGGCCCTCCTGGACGCCGGCGACGACGACGAGGCCCCATTCGAGGCCCTTGGAGCGGTGGGCGGTCATGAGGCGGACGGCCTCGGGGCGGGTGGCGCGGGTGGTGAGGGTGTCGGCGGCGATGTCCTCGGCCTCGAGCTGTTCGAGGAAGTTGAGGGCGCCGCGGCCGCCGGTACGTTCCTCCGCGCGGGCGGCGGTGTCGAAGAGGGCGCAGACCGCGTCGAGGTCGCGGTCGGCGTTGCGGCCGGCGGTGCCGCCGCGGCGGGCCTGACGCTCGAGCCGCTGCGGCCAGGGGGTGCCGTCCCAGAGGGTCCAGAGGGCCTCTTCGGCGGTGCCGCCGCCCTGGAGGAGCTCGCGGGCCTTGCGCAGGAGCAGGCCGAGGCGCTGCGCGCCGCGGGCGTAGGCGGGGTCGTGCGCGGTGAGCCGCTCGGGCTCGGCGAGGGCGCGGGCGAGCAGTACGTCGGAGGGCGCGGGCACCTTGACGCCCGCGGCGCGCTCCTCGTCGCGCAGGGCGCGGCCGAGGCGGCGCAGGTCGGCGGCGTCCATCCCCCCGAGGGGGGAGGCGAGGAGGGTGAGCGCGGCCTCCACCCCGATCCAGCCGTGGGCTCCGCCGGGCTCGCCGCTCTCGGGGTCCGGCCCCGGCCCCGGCTCGCCCGCGGCGGGGTCGGCGGCCTCGGCGGGGCCGGGGGAGGTTTCCCGCCCACCCGCCCCAACGTTGCGAGCAAGCTCGCCCGCCTCGGCCGGGGCCGCGCCTGCGGCGGGGCCTGGGGAAGTCTCCCGCCCACCCGCCCCGAGGTTGCGAGCAAGCTCGCGCGCCTCGGCCGGGGCCGCGGCGGCGGCGACGGCGGGGTCGGCGTCCGGCCCCCGGCCGGGGGCGCCTGCGGCGGGCAGCTCGGGGTCCGGCCCCGGGCCCTGCTCGTCCGTGGCGGAGTCCGTGGCGGGCGCCGCAGGCGGGACGGAGGGGGCACCCGGGGTGGCGTCGGACGGGCTCGCCGCAGGCGGGACGGCGGGGGCGGCCTCGCCCAGCGCAGGCGGCGGGGTGGGGGCGGCCTCGCCGCGCGCAGGCGGCGCGGTGGGGTCGGCTGGGCTCGCCGCAGGCGAAGCGGCGGCGGTGCGGAGGGCGGTGAGGAGGGGGGCTACCGCCGGTTCGTGGCGGAGGGGGGTGGCGGTGGCGTCGGTTTCCGCCGGGACGCCCGCCGTGATCAGGGCGCGGCGCATCGCCGGGAGGGTGCGGCCGCCGGAGCGGACCAGGACGGCCATGTCCTGCCACGGGACGCCGTCCTCCAGGTGGGCGCGGCGCAGTATGTCGGCGATGTTGTCCAGCTCGGCGCCCGCCGTGGGGTACGTGTACACCTCCACCGCGCCGCCCTCCCGGGTCGGAGCGAGGTCGCGGTGCGCGCGTACGGCGGCTGCCGGGAGGCGGGGCAGCGGCATGCGGGTGGTGAGGAGGCGGGTGGCCGCCAGGAGGTCGGCCCGGGAGCGGCGGCCCACCGTGAGGGCCCGTACGTCCGCGCCCGGGAAGGCGGACTCGAAGTCCAGGGTGTTGTTGATGTCGGCGCCGCGGAAGGCGTAGATCGACTGGTCGGGGTCGCCGAAGGCGACCAGCGTGCCGGCCGGGCCGGTCAGCGCGCGCAGCAGCCGCAGCTGGGAGGCGTCCGTGTCCTGGTACTCGTCCACGAAGATCGCGTCGTAGGAGGAGGCGAGGGACGGGGTGCGCTCCGCCAGGAGGACGGCCCGGTGCAGCAGCTCCGCGTAGTCCAGCATGCCCTGGAGGTCCAGGACGTCCAGGTACTCGGAGAGGAAGGCCGCCGCCGCCTTCCAGTCCGGGCGGCCGATCCGCTCGGCGAAGGAGGACAGGGCGGAGGGGCCCAGGCCCAGCTCGCGGGCGCGGGCCAGCACGGCGCGGACCTCGTCCGCGAAGCCGCGCGTGGTGAGGGCGGCCCGCAGGTCGTCCGGCCAGCGGATGGCGTCGGCGGGGCGGAGCCGGCGCTGGCCCTCCAGGAGGGTGCGGACCATGACGTCCTGCTCGGGGCCCGACAGCAGCCGCAGCGGGTCCGCGAAGAGGTCGGTGTCCTGGTGGGCGCGGACCAGGCCGTAGCAGAAGGAGTGGAAGGTGGTGGCCTGCGGCGCCCGCGCGCCGCCGAGGCGCAGGGCGGCCCGGTCGCGCAGTTCCACCGCGGCCTTGCGGCTGAAGGTGAGGATGAGGATGCGGGAGGGGTCCGTGCCCGCTTCCACGCGGGCCGTCACCGCTTCGACCAGCGTCGTCGTCTTGCCCGTGCCCGGTCCGGCGAGGACCAGCAGGGGGCCGCCGGGGTGCTCAACCACCGACCGCTGGGCTGCGTCCAGCACAGGGGGATCCACCCGTTCCGGCCCGGTGCGCACGAGGCGGTACGCGTCGGGGGTCCGCGTACGCCGCCGTTCGGTGCGGCGGTCGGAGTCGGAGGAAGGGGTGATCACGTGAGGTGCCGGTCCTGGTCGTCCTGGGCGTGCTGGCCGGTGGGCTGGGTCTGCGGGCCGCGCCGCGGCGGTCCGCGGAGAAGCCGAAGAGGCAACGCTACGGCAACCGGGCGACGCCGCGCAGTCCCCCCGGGTACCCCGTACGGGCGTTCGCACTGTCACTCGACCGCCCGCCCGGGCCCCGCATGGCCGAAGCTGTCAGGTGTGAGCCTCGTCGCGCGTGCCGTCCCGTCCGGGATCCCCGGGGTCCCCGTCCCAGCGCGCCCGGCGCATGTCCAGCCGTGCCTCGCCGCCCGCCGTCCGGCGCAGCGGGGTGGCCTCCGCGCGGTAGTGCTCCAGCGCGCGCAGCTCGTGTCCGGGCAGGGGTACGCCGTCCGCCCGCACCACCCGCCACCAGGGCACGGCTCCTCCGTAGAGGGCCATGACGCGGCCGACCTGACGCGGTCCGCCCTCGCCGAGCCACTCGGCGACGTCCCCGTACGTCATCACCCGGCCGGGCGGAATCCGCTCGGCCACCTCCAGTACGTGCTCCGCGTAGGCGGGCAGCTCCTCGCTCATTCGGCCCATGGTGCAGCACGCCGGCGGCCCGTCGGCGGAAGCTCGGGTTCCATACCGGCGCGCACCCTGATGCCCCGCTCCCCGGTCGGTCCGTGCCACCATCTTCCGGGCGGTGACTGGTGATACGTGATCAAGAAGAGACGGATGTGACGACGAAGGAGCAGGGTGTGAGCCCTCCGAACGGCGCGGCGGCGAACGACGACGCGCGCCCTTCCGACGGCATCGACGACGGCACCCACAACCGCGCTCATGAGGACGGCACCCGCCCGGATTCCACCGGGCACGGTCGCGAGGACGGCCCCGGGGAGGGCCCCGGAGCGGGCCCCTTCAACGGCCCCGAGGACGGCCCCCACGGACATGTCCCCACGGCCGCGGACCAGGTCGAGGTCGACGAACCGCTGCTCGCCGCCCGTGTGCACCGGCCGTCCGACCTCGTACGCCTCCTCGTCGGCATCCTCGGCATCGCCGTCGTGCTCGGCATCTCCGCCTTCGCCCACGGCACCACCGCCGGCCTGGAAGCCGACATCAACCAGGGCACCGGCGCCGCACCCGACCTGCTGATCAAGGTCGCCGCGCTCGTCTCCAGCATCGCCGTGCTGCTGCTCCCCGTCGCCTTCGCCATCGAGCGGCTGATCAAGCGCGACGGACTGCGCATCGCCGACGGCGTGCTCGCCGCCGTTCTCGCGCACGGGGTCACCCTCGCCACCGACCTGTGGGTCTCCCAGGCTGCCCCCGAGACCATCCAGGACGCCCTGACCCTCCCCGCCGGCACCGCCGGGGACCTCACCGATCCGGTGCACGGCTACCTCGCGCCCGTGATCGCGTACATGACCGCCGTCGGAATGACCCGCAGACCGCGCTGGCGCGTGGCGCTGTGGGTGGTGCTGCTGCTCGACGCCTTCACGATGCTGGTCAGCGGCTACACCACACCCTTCTCGATCATCCTCACCGTGCTCATCGGCTGGAGCGTGGCGTACGGAACCCTGTACGCCGTCGGCTCGCCGAACGTGCGCCCCACCGGGCAGAACCTGCTCGCGGGACTGCGCCGGGTCGGCTTCCAGCCGGTCAGCGCGATGCGTGCCGAGATCACCGAAGGCGGCCCGGAGGCCTCCGAGACCGGCGACCGGGGGCGGCGCTACCACGTCACCCTGGAGGACGGGCCACCGCTCGACGTCACCGTCGTCGACCGCGAACAGCAGGCCCAGGGCTTCTTCTACCGGGTCTGGCGCCGGCTCACTCTGCGCGGCATCACCACCCGGCGCAGCCTGCAGTCGCTGCGCCAAGCCCTCGAACAGGAGGCCCTGCTCGCGTACGCGGCCATCGCCGCCGGGGCGAACGCGCCGAAGCTGATCGCCACCTCCGAGCTGGGCCCGGACGCGGTGATGCTCGTGTACGAGCACCTGGACGGCCGGACCCTGGACTCCCTCTCCGACGAGGAGATCACGGACGACCTGACCCGCAGCACCTGGAAGCAGGTGCGCGCCCTGCAGTCGCGCCGGATCGCGCACCGGCGGCTCACCGGGGACGCACTGCTGGTGGATCGTTCCGGCAACGTCATCCTCACCGACCTGCGCGGCGGCGAGATCGCGGCCGGCGACCTGGTCCTGCGGATGGACGTCGCCCAGCTGCTCACCACGCTCGGCCTGCGGGTCGGCGCCGAGCGCGCGGTCGCGTCGGCGGTGTCGGTGCTCGGCCCCGACATCGTGGCCGACTGCCTGCCGCTGCTCCAGCCGATCGCGCTGAGCCGGTCCACCCGGGCGACGCTGCGCAAGCTGGCCCGGGAGCGGGCGGACCGGCAGCGGGAGGCCGTACTGGAGTCCTCGCGGGCGGCGAAGGCGGCGCGCGAGGCGGACGCGGCGGACGCCGGCGGGTCGGGCTCCGCGTCGGCGGCGGCCGACCGCAAGGCCCAGAAGAAGGCGCTGGACGACGCGCTGGACGGGGCCCGCGAAGAGGACCTCCTCAGCCAGATCCGCCAGCAGGTGCTGCTGATCCGCCCGCAGGCCCCGGTGGAGCCGGCCCGGCTGGAGCGGATCCGGCCGCGCACGCTGGTGTCGTTCATCGCGGGCGCGTTCGGCGCGTACTTCCTGCTCACGCAGCTCGCGCACGTGGACTTCGCGACCATCGTCGGCAAGGCCCAGTGGGGCTGGGTCGGGGCGGCGCTGGCCTTCTCGGCGCTGAGCTACTTCGCGGCGGCGATGAGCCTGCTGGGCTTCGTGCCGGAGCGGGTGCCGTTCCTGCGGACGGTGGTCGCGCAGGTCGCCGGGTCCTTCGTGAAGCTGGTGGCGCCGGCGGCGGTGGGCGGTGTCGCCCTGAACACCCGCTTCCTCCAGCGGGCCGGGATCCGGCCGGGGCTCGCGGTCGCGAGCGTGGGCGCCTCGCAGCTGTTCGGGCTGGCGAGCCATATTTTGCTGCTGCTTTCGTTCGGCTACCTGACCGGGACCGAGAAGACGCCGGAGATGACGCCGTCCAGGACGGTCATCGCCGGTCTGCTGACGGTGGCGGTACTGGTCCTGGTGGTGACGGCGGTCCCGTTCATGCGGAAGTTCGTCGTGACGCGGGTCCGGGCGCTGTTCGCGGGCGTGGTGCCGCGCATGCTGGACGTGCTCCAGCGGCCGCAGAAGCTGCTGACGGGCATCGGCGGGATGCTGCTGCTGACGGGCTGCTTCGTGATGTGCCTCGACGCGTCGATCCGCGCGTTCGGCGGCGGCGAGGCCATCAGCTACGCGAGCATCGCGGTGGTCTTCCTCGCGGGCAACGCGCTCGGTTCGGCGGCGCCGACGCCGGGTGGCATCGGGGCTGTGGAGACCACGCTGACGCTGGGTCTGATCGCGGCGGGCCTGGAGAAGGAGGTCGCGATCTCGGCGGTGCTGTTGTTCCGGCTGATGACGTTCTGGCTGCCGGTGCTGCCGGGGTGGGTGTCGTTCAACTTCCTGACCCGCAAGGAAGCCATTTAGCCTCCGGCTCGGTGCGCGTGTGGGGGTGTGCCCGTCACCCCTACGGCGCTCCGCGCCCGCGCCTCAAACGCCGGCGGGGCTGGGATTTGCTGCGCAAATCCAGCCCGCCGGGCGGAAACTCCAGCCTCGCCGGCGCCCACCCAGCCCCGCCGGCGTTTGAGGCGCGGGGTCTGGGGCGGAGCCCCAGTTTCGGGAAGGGGCAGGGTGGGGGAAGGCCCCGCGCAGCGGCCCGCGCGCAAGGGGCCGCCGGGGTCAGAGCACCGCGGGCAGCGTCAGCAGCAGCGCCGCCGAGCAGGCCAGTTCGACCGCGCCCACCACCGGCACCCGCACCCCCCGGCCCGGGAGGGCGGCGGCTCGGGCCAGGTAGGCCGCGAAGGGGGCCGCCAGCCAGGGCGAGAGGCAGGTCGCCGCCGCCAGGGCCGCCGCGTGGTAGGTCACCGAGCCGACCCGGTACGCCCGGGAACCGCGCTCCCGGATCATCGTCTTGACGTACGGGACCGTCCCCGCGAAGTAGAGCAGGCAGGCCACCGCCGCCGGCCAGGCGGCACCAGGCCCGAGGCCCCCCAGGCGGGCCGCCACCAGGAGCATCCCGCACGCCGGGACCACCGCCGCCAGCCCGTTGGCCAGGGCCCGCTCCCGGTTCCGCCAGGCGTGGTGGGTGTTGACCGCCACGAACGGCGCGGCGAGCAGCGCGGCCACCAGCAGTCACGGGTGCAGTGCCGCCGCCGGGAGCGCCGTCACCGCGAAGGCCGCCGCGAACACCAGCGTCGGGAGCCGGTGCCGCCGCGCCGACCGCAGGCCCCGCGCGTGCAGGCGTAGCCACTGCTGGCCGTGGAAGACCGCGATGTATCCGAGGAGCCACGCCGCGAACAGCAGCGCGTGCGCCCACCCCGGCCGGGGGGCCATCAGCGTGCCCGCCAGGAACGGCACCGCGAGCATCGCCCACGCCCCGTGCTGGTCCGGGAGCCATGTGCGTCCTGATCTTCTCGCCATCGTCAATTGGAATTTCTGCGCGCAATTTGCCTCCACCGCAGTGAAGTTGGACCACATCCAGCCTGGCATCCACTCGGCCTGTGAAATACCGGAAAGAGGTCACGCCCGCACGGGACCTTTGTCACCGGGTTCGGCTTTTCGGCGGGCGTAGCGTCGATACGCACCATTGTTTTCGGCCTGGAGGGTCGCTTTGCAGGAGCGTCAGGACGCCGCGGACCCACTCGTCAGGGCGGGCAGTTTCTTCACCCGCGCCGAGGTCTCCGAGGACCTGCGCACCGTCCATCACACGGGCGGTCGCGCGGGCGAGGCCTTCTACCGGGACCGGTGGAGCCACGACAAGGTCGTGTACTCGACCCACGGCGTCAACTGCACCGGCTCGTGCCGGTGGAAGGTGTACGTCAAGGACGGGATCATCACCTGGGAGACCCAGGCCACCGACTACCCGTCCGTGGGCCCGGACCGGCCCGAGTACGAGCCCCGCGGCTGTCCTCGTGGGGCTTCCTTCTCCTGGTATTCGTATTCGCCCACCCGGGTGCGCTACCCCTATGTGCGGGGCGTGCTGCTGGAGATGTACCGGGAGGCGAAGGAGCGCCTCGGCGATCCCGTGCTGGCGTGGGCCGATGTCCAGGGCGACCCGGAGCGCCGCCGCGCCTACCAGCGGGCCCGCGGCAAGGGCGGTCTGGTGCGGGCGAGCTGGGAGGAGGCGACGGAGATCGTCGCCGCCGCGCACGTGCACACCGTCAAGGAGCACGGCCCGGACCGCGTCGCCGGCTTCTCGCCGATCCCCGCGATGTCGATGGCCTCGCACGCGGCCGGCGCCCGCTTCCACTCCCTCATCGGCGCGCCGATGCTGAGCTTCTACGACTGGTACGCCGACCTGCCCGTGGCCTCCCCGCAGGTGTTCGGAGACCAGACCGATGTGCCGGAGTCCGGTGACTGGTGGGACGCCGCGTACCTGATGATGTGGGGCTCCAACGTCCCCGTCACGCGTACGCCCGACGCGCACTGGATGGCGGAGGCGCGTTATCGGGGCCAGAAGGTCGTCACCGTCTCCCCGGATTTCGCGGACAACACGAAGTTCGCCGACGAATGGATGCATCCGCACCCCGGCACGGACGGTGCGCTGGCCCTGGCGATGGGGCACGTCATCCTGAAGGAATTCTTCGTCGAGAAGGAGACGCCCTTCTTCGCGGATTACGTGCGGAAGTACACCGATCTGCCTTTCCTCGTATCGCTCAAGGAGACGGAACAGGGGCTGGTGCCGGGAAAGTTCGTCACCGCCGCCGATCTCGGGCGGGAAACGGAGAACGCGGACTGGAAGACCGTCCTCATCGACGACGCGACGGGTGAGCCGGTCGTCCCGAACGGCACGCTCGGGCACCGCTGGGGGAAGAACGAGACCCCGGAGTGGAATCTGGACCTCGGCGGGACCGTTCCCCGGCTGACGCTGCTGGGAGAGGGCGGCACCGCCGAGGTCAAGCTGCCGCGGTTCGAGGACGACGAGCGTGGCGGCACCGTGCGCCGCGGGGTCCCTGTCCGCCGCCTCGGCGGGCGGCTCGTCACCACCGTGTTCGACCTGATGCTGGCCCAGTACGGAGTCGGCCGCGCGGGCCTGCCCGGCCAGTGGCCCACCGGCTACGAGGACGCCTCCCAGCCCGGCACCCCCGGCTGGCAGGAGTCGCTGACCTCGGTCCCCGCGGCCCAGGCCGCCCGCGTGGCGCGGGAGTTCGCGCGGACGGCCGAGCAGTCGAAGGGCCGCTGCATGATCCTCATGGGCGCGGGCACGAACCACTGGTTCCACTCCGAGACCATCTACCGCTCCTTCCTCGCCCTCCTCACCCTCACCGGCTGCCAGGGCCGCAACGGCGGCGGCTGGGGCCACTACGTCGGCCAGGAGAAGTGCCGCCCGGTCACCGGCTGGGCCACGCTCGCCGCCGCCTCCGACTGGTCGCGTCCGCCGCGCCAGATGATCGGCGCGGCCTGGTTCTACCTCCACACCGACCAGTGGCGTTACGACACCCTCCCCGCCGAGGCCCTGGCCTCCCCGCTGGGCACGGGCGCCTTCGAGGGCATGACGGGATCCGACTGCCTGGCGGCGAGCGCCCGGATGGGCTGGATGCCGTCCTACCCGACCTTCGACCGCAATCCGCTGGAGCTGGGCGAGGCCGAGGACCCGGTCGGCGAAACGGTTCGCCGCCTCAAGGACGGCACGCTCGGCTTCGCCGGCGAGGATCCCGACGCGCCCCGCAACTGGCCGCGCGTGCTCAACGTATGGCGGGCGAACCTGCTCGGCTCCAGCTCCAAGGGGAACGAGTACTTCCTCAAGCACCTCCTCGGCACGCACTCCAACCTCCCCGAGGACGGCCCGCGCTGCATGCCGAAGGACGTCACGTACCGGGAGGAGGACGTGGAGGGGAAGCTCGACCTGCTGATGACCATGGACTTCCGGATGACGTCCACGACGCTGCTGTCCGATGTGGTCCTGCCGGCCGCCACCTGGTACGAGAAGCACGACCTGTCCTCCACGGACATGCACCCCTTCCTGCACGCCTTCACCCCGGCCGTGGACCCGCCCTGGCAGGCCCGCTCCGACTACGACGCCTTCCGCGGCCTGGCCGAGCGCTTCGGCGCACTCGCCAAGACCCACCTGGGCGTGCGCAAGGACCTGGTGGCGACCGCCCTCCAGCACGACACCCCGGGCGGTGAGATGGCCCAGCCGGGCGGGGTCGCCCTCGACTGGTCGAAGGGCGAGTGCGAGCCCGTACCGGGCCGGACGATGTACAACCTCGCCGTGGTGACGCGCGACTACGGGGCGGTCGGCGAGAAGTTCGCCGCGCTCGGCCCGCTGGTCGACGGGCTCGGCGTGACCACGAAGGCCATCACCTTCGACGTGGCCGAGGAGGTCGCGTACCTCGGCGAGAAGAACGGCCTGGTCAGGGGCGGGGTCGCCGACGGCCGCCCGCGGCTGGACACGGCGCGGCGGGCCTGCGAGGCGATCCTCTCCCTGTCCGGCACCTCCAACGGGCGCCTCGCCACCCAGGGCTTCGAGACCCTGGAGAAGAAGGTCGGCACGCACATGGCCCACCTGGCCGCCGAGGCCGAGGGCAAGCGGATCACCTTCGCGGACACCCAGGCCCGCCCGGTCCCGGTGATCACCTCGCCGGAGTGGTCGGGCTCGGAGGCCGGCGGGCGCCGCTACACCGCCTTCACCGTCAACACCGAGCACCTCAAGCCCTGGCACACCCTCACCGGCCGCCAGCACTTCTTCATCGACCACGACTGGCTGCACGAGGTCGGGGAGTCGCTCCCCGTCTACAAGCCGCCGCTGAACATGCACACCCTGTACGGGGAGCCCGAGTTGGGCGTCGTCGATGAGAACGCGAAGTCGGTCGCGGTGCGGTATCTGACCCCGCACAACAAGTGGGCCATCCACAGCCAGTACCAGGACAACCTCTACATGATGACGCTGGGCCGCGGCGGCCAGACGGTGTGGATGTCCCCGCAGGACGCGGAGGCGATCGGCGTCGCCGACAACGACTGGATCGAGGCCGTCAACCGCAACGGCGTGATCACCGCCCGCGCGATCGTCTCCCACAAGATGCCGCCCGGCACGGTGTACATGAACCACGCCCAGGAGCGGACCGTCGGCGTCCCGAAGACGGAGAAGACGGGCCGCCGCGGCGGCATCCACAACTCGCTGACCCGGGTGATGCTCAAGCCCACCCACCTCATCGGCGGCTACGCCCAGCTGACCTGGGCCTTCAACTACCTGGGCCCGACCGGTAACCAGCGCGACGAGGTGACGGTCATCCGCCGCCGCGACCAGAAGGTGGAGTACTGACGGAGATGCGCGTCATGGCACAGATCGCGATGGTCATGAACCTCGACAAGTGCATCGGCTGCCACACCTGCTCGGTCACCTGCAAGCAGGCGTGGACCAACCGGCGGGGCACCGAGTACGTCTGGTTCAACAACGTCGAGACCCTCCCCGGCCAGGGCTACCCGCGCCGCTGGGAGGACCAGGAGAAGTGGAAGGGCGGCTGGGAGCGCACCCGCTCCGGCCGGCTCCGCCTGAAGGCCGGCGGCCGGCTGAAGAAGCTGGGGAGCATCTTCGCCAACCCCCACCTGCCCGAGATCGACGACTACTACCAGCCCTGGACCTACGAGTACAAGAACCTCACCGAGGCACCGGCGGGCGACGACCTGCCCACCGCCCGCCCGGTCTCACAGGTCACCGGCGAACCGATCGACACGATCGAGTGGGGTCCGAACTGGGACGACAACCTCGGCGGCGCCCCCGCCCACGCGCCCCGGGACCCGATCGTGGAGAAGATCCGCGACGAGGTCGGCGAGAAGATCCGCTTCGAGTTCGAGCAGAGCTTCATGTTCTACCTGCCCCGGATCTGCGAGCACTGCCTGAACCCGGCCTGCGTCTCCTCCTGCCCCTCGGGCGCGATGTACAAGCGCGAGGAGGACGGCATCGTCCTCGTCGACCAGGACCAGTGCCGCGGCTGGCGGATGTGCGTGACCGGATGCCCGTACAAGAAGGTGTACTTCAACCACCAGACCGGCAAGGCCGAGAAGTGCACCTTCTGCTTCCCGCGCATCGAGGTCGGCATGCCGACCGTCTGCTCGGAGACCTGCGTCGGGCGGATGCGCTACCTCGGCGTGATGCTCTACGACGCCGACAAAGTCGCCGAAGCGGCCGCCGTGGAGGACGAGCAGGACCTCTACCCGGCGCAGGTGGAGTGCTTCCTCGACCCGTCCGACCCCGCCGTGATCGCCGCCGCCCGCGCGTCCGGCATCACCGAGGAATGGCTCGAAGCGGCCCGGAACTCGCCCGTCTACGACCTCATCGCCACCTACCAGGTCGCCCTCCCGCTGCACCCGGAGTACCGGACCATGCCCATGGTCTGGTACGTGCCCCCGCTCTCCCCCGTCGTCGAGGCGGTCGCCGCCACCGGCAGCGACGGCGAGGACGCGGGCAACCTCTTCGGGGCCATCGACGCGCTGCGCATCCCCGTCGAGTACCTCGCGGCGATCCTCACCGCGGGCGACACCCACGCCGTCGAGGCGGTGCTGCGCCGGATGGCCGCGATGCGCGCCTACATGCGGCGGGTCAACCTCGGTGAGGAGAGGGACGAGTCCATCGCGGAGGCGGTCGGGCTCACCGGCGTCGAGATGGAGGACATGTTCCGGCTCCTCGCCATCGCCAAGATCGAGGACCGCTTCGTGGTCCCCAGTGCCGCGCGCGCCGACGCGGACGCGCTCGCCGAATCCCATCCGCTGGACGACGGCTGCCCCGTGGGTGCGGTGAGCGAGCCGCGCGTGATGCTCAACCTCAGCCCGACCAGGAGGAGTTCGTGAACCCCGAGACCCCCGATGCCCTGGTGCGCCTCGTCGCCGGCTGCGCCCTGCAGTACCCCGGCGACCATTTCCACGACGAACTCCCGCGGCTCCGTGCGGCCCTCGCCGGGGCGCCCGCCGAACCGGCCGCGCTGCTCGGCTCCTTCCTCGACCACGCCGAGTCCCTGGGCCCGATCGAGCTGTGCGCCGAGTACACCTCCACCTTCGACACCCGGGGCCGCCGCTGCCTCTACCTCACCTGGTGGGTGGACGGCGACACCCGCCGCCGGGGGCTGTCCCTGGTCCGGTTGAAGCGGATCTACCGGGACTTCGGGCTGGAGTTCGCAGGCGAGGAGCTGCCCGACTTCCTGCCCGTGGCCCTGGAGTTCGCCGCGCTGCGCGAGGAGGCCGGCACGGAGCTGCTCCAGGAGCACCGGGCCGGGCTGGAGCTGCTGCGGATCGCGCTCACCGACGCCGGATCCCCGTACGCGCGGGTGCTGGAAGCGGTCTGCGCGACGCTGCCGGGCCCGTCCCCCGAGACGAAGGCCGAGGCGAAGGCGCTCGCGCGCAGCGGGCCGCCGCAGGAACTGGTGGGCGCCGGATCGCCCCTCGAACCCTTCGGGCCGGGCATCGACATGCCGCGGGACCTACCCTGGCCCACCCTCGCGGAAAGGCGGACGGCCTGATGGACCTCCTGCTGTGGGGCGTGCTCCCGTACGTCTCGGTCGTCCTGCTGATCGCCGGCACGGTCTGGCGGGCCCGCTACGACACGTTCGGCTGGACCACCCACTCCACGCAGCTGCACGAGTCGCGGCTGCTGCGCATCGGCTCGCCGCTGTTCCACTTCGGGATGCTCTTCGTGGTGCTGGGGCACGTGGTGGGCCTGCTGATCCCGATGGGCTGGACCGACGCGATCGGGATCAGCGATCACACGTACCACCTGCTGGCCGTGTCCACGGGCGCGGTGGCGGGCGTGGCGGCCGCCGCCGGGATCGGCATCCTCGTCCACCGGCGCTTCACGGTGCCTGCCGTGCGCCGGGCGACGCTGAAAAGCGACCACCTGATGTACACCTTCCTGCTCGGCGCGATGGCCCTCGGCCTGGCGGCGACGGTCCTCAACTCCACGGGGATGACCGGCGGCTACAACTACCGCGAGGGCATCTCGGTCTGGTTCCGCAGCCTGTTCACCCTCACCCCCGACTACCACCTGATGGCGGGCGCCCCGCTCGCCTTCAAGCTGCACATCCTGTTCGGGTTCACCCTGTTCGCGCTGATCCCGTACTCGCGGCTGGTGCACATGTTCTCGGCGCCGCTGAAGTACCTGTTCCGGCCGTACGTGGTCTACCGGCGGCGCGATCCGCGGCAGCTGGCCAACCGGCCGTCCAAGCGCGGATGGGAGCGGGTGTCGTGAGGCCGCGCACCGTGGTCCGCCGGCCCCGGCACGCCGTGTCCGAGCGGCCGTTCATCGTCATCTGGGAGGCCACCCGGGCCTGCCCGCTGGCCTGTCTGCACTGCCGGGCCGAGGCGCAGACCGCCCGCCACCCCGGGGAGCTGGACGGCGCCGACGCCCGCCGGGTGATGGACCGGGTCGCCGGGTTCGGCAGGCCGAGCCCGCTCTTCGTGATCACCGGCGGGGACCCGTTCCAGCGCGCCGACCTCACGGAGCTGATCTCGTACGGGACCTCGCTGGGCCTGCGCGTCGCGGTCTCCCCCTCCGGTACGCCGACCCTCACGCGGGACAACCTCGCCGCCGTCCGGGACGCGGGCGCGGTGGCGCTGTCGCTCTCCCTGGACGGTTCGACGGCCGAGCGGCACGACGCCTTCCGGGGCGTCCCCGGGGTGTACGACTGGACCCTGGACGGCTGGCGGGCGGCCCGGGAGCTCGGGCTCAAGGTGCAGGTCAACACGACCGTCACGCGTGACGGTCTGGAGGACCTGGCCGATGTCGCGGCGCTCGTGAAGCGCGAGGGCGCGATGCTGTGGTCGGGTTTCGTCCTGGTCCCCACGGGCCGCGGGGAGCAGCTGGACCCGCTCACCCCCGGCGAGATCGAGGACATACTGCACTTCCTGTACGACTGCGGTTCGGTGATGGCCACCAAGACCACCGAGGGGCACCACTTCCGCCGGGTCGCCCTCCAGCGCGCCGTCCTCGACGCGCGCGGGGAGCGCCCGGAACTGGGCCCGCTGTACCGGCGGCTGACCGCCCGTGCGGTGGAGCTGGGGGTCTTCGAGGGGGAGCGGCGGGCGGTGCGCCGCCCGCCGATGGACGTCTCCTCGGGGCGCGGCTTCGTCTTCATCTCGCACACGGGCGAGGTGCACCCCTCCGGCTTCCTGCCCGTCTCGGCGGGCAACGTCAAGGACCGGCCGCTGACCGAGATCTACCGGGAGTCGGAGCTGTTCGAGCGGCTGCGGGACCCTGATCTGCTACGCGGGAAGTGCGGGGCGTGCGAGTACAAGACGGTGTGCGGCGGTTCGCGCTCGCGGGCGTACGGGTTCACGCGCGACGTGCTGGAGGCGGACCGGTACTGCGCGTACGAGCCCGGCAGCTTCCCCTATCCGGACGATGTCCGGGCTCTGGCCGAAAGGACGAGGCGCCGGCCCACGACACCGGCATAAGTTTCAAGTGGGAACAAATCGGTCGCGTCGGTCGCGGGAGAAGACAATGCGTTCAGTGATCGTCATCGGTGGCGGAATCAGCGGACTGGCCGCCGCATGGCAGTTGCGCGGCCAGGCCGACGTGACCGTACTGGAGAGCCACGGCAAGGTCGGCGGCAAGCTCCGCACCGGCACCATCGCCGGAATCACCGTCGACGAGGGCGCCGAATCCCTCATGGCCCTGCGGCCGGAGGCCGTGGAGCTGGCGGCCGCCGTCGGACTCGGCGACGCCCTGTGCGACCCGGCGAAGGCGCCGATCACCATCTGGACGGGCGGCGCGCTGCGGCCGCTGCCGGCCGGGCACGTCATGGGCGTCCCGACCGACCCCTCGGCCCTGATCGGCACCGGACTGCTCTCGCCGCCGGGCGTGGCGCGGGTGGCCGCGGAGGAGAACCTCCCGGCGGCGCCGCTGACCGAGGACTGCTCGGTCAGCGACTACCTCTCGGCACGGTTCGGCCAGGAGGCGGTGGACCGGCTCGTGGAACCCCTGCTCGGCGGGGTCTACGCCGGGCGCGCCGAACGGCTCTCGCTGCGCGCGGCCATGCCGAGGATCGCGGCGCTCGCGGAACAGGGCGGCCCGCTGCTGCCGGCCCTGCGGCGGATGAGGGCGGCGGGCGCGCCGCGGTCGGCGCCGGTGGCCGTCCAGGGCGTGGTCGGCGGTACCGGACGGTTCCCGCTCGCGGTCGCCGAGGCCTGCGGGGCGCGGATCCTGACGGGCACCACGGCGCGCTCCCTCCAGCGGCTGCCGGGTGACCGGTGGCGGGTGCAGGCCATGACGGGCGACGGGGCCCTCACCATCGAGGCGGACGCGGTCATCCTGGCGCTGCCCGCCTTCGCCGCGGCGGAGCTGCTGCGCCCGCACTCCCCGCCGGCGGAGGCCGAGCTCTCCGCGATACCGCACGCCTCCACCGCGGTGATCACGATGGCGTTCTCCCGCGCCCAGGCCCATTTCCTCCCGGAGGGCAACGGCTTCCTGGTCCCGCCGGTGGACGGGCACACCCTGAAGGCGGCGTCCTTCCTCTCCAACAAGTGGTCCTGGCTGCGTTCCGCGGCCCCCGACACCTTCGTCCTACGGGCCTCCATCGGCCGCATCGGCGAGGACGAGCTGCTCTCCCGCCCGGACCGGCACCTGGTGCGCTCCGCGATCGGCGAACTCCACCGCGCGGTGGGCCCGATGGGCGAGCCGCTCGCCGCCCGCGTGACCCGCTGGGAGCGGGGCCTGCCCCAGTACGGCGTCGGCCACCGCGACCGCGTGCGCCGCATCCGCGAGGCCACCGCGAAGCTCCCGGGGCTGGCGCTGTGTGGTGCGGCCTACGAGGGCGTGGGCGTAGCCGCCTGCGTGGCCACGGGCCGAGCCGCCGCCAAGGCGACCCTGTCGCCCTGACACCCCGAACCGTCCGGCTCCGCCGAGACGCTGAGCAGGGCGGGCCCAGCCGCGGGGCGGGCGCAAGGCGTGGGGCGGGCGCAAGCCGAGCGGCCGGGCACCCGTTCGGGTCAGCGCGGGGGCGTGGGGAGGGGCGGGCGCTGAGGATGGGGGCATGTCCACAAACGCCTGGCGGGTCACCGCCGCCGCCACGCTCGCCGCCGCGCTGCTCGCCACCGCCGGCTGCTCCGACGACGGGAGCGGGAGCGAGAGCGGGAAGGAGGCGAACGCCGACGGCGGCCGGCCGGCCAAGCCGCTGAAGTGGGAGAACTGCCCCGCCCCCACCCCCCTGGAGGGCGGCGGCCAGGCCCCGCCCAAGGGCTGGCAGTGCGCCACCCTCGACGTCCCCCTGGACTACGCGAAGCCCGAGGGCGAGACCATCCCGATCGCCCTGATCCGGGCCAAGGCACGGGACAAGGACAAGCGGATCGGGTCGCTCGTCTTCAACTTCGGCGGCCCCGGCGGCTCCGGCATCACCACCCTGCCCGGCGCCGCCAAGGAGTACGAGGCGCTGCGCTCCCGGTACGACCTGGTCAGCTTCGACCCCCGGGGGGTCGGCCGCAGCGCGCCCGTCCGCTGCGAGGACGACAAGCAGCTGGACGCGTACTACGCCCAGGACGCCTCCCCCGACACCCCCGAGCAGGAGAAGGCGTTCGTCGAGAACATCCGGCAGTTCCAGCGGGCCTGCGAACGCAATTCCGCCAAGGTGCTCCCCCACGTGGGGACGGAGAACGCCGCCCGCGACATGGACCGCATCCGCCAGGCCCTCGGCGACGAGAAGCTGCACTACTTCGGCATCTCCTACGGCACCGAGCTCGGCGGGGTCTACGCCCACCTGTTCCCGAAGAACGTCGGCCGGGCCGTCTTCGACGCCGTCGTCGACCCGACCAAGACCTCCGAGGAGAGCGCGCTCGGCCAGGCCAAGGGCTTCCAGCTCGCGCTCGGCAACTTCGCCCAGGACTGCGTGGACCGCGGCGACGAGTGCAAGCTCCCGGGCAGCACCGCCAAGGAGGTCGAGGCGAACGTCATCAAGCTCCAGAAGGAGCTGTCCGTGAAGCCGATCCCCGGCATCGGCGACCGGCAGCTCACCGAGACCACCGCGACCAACGGCATCGCCCAGGCCCTGTACTCCAAGGAGCTGTGGCCGCTGCTGGAGCAGGGCCTCGACGAGGCCGACGGCGGCCAGGGGCAGCTGCTGATGGCGCTCTCCGACGCCCTCAACGGGAGGAACGAGCACGGCCAGTACAGCAACATCGGCGCCGCCAACTCCGCGATCAACTGCGCGGACTCCAAGGACCGTTACACGCTGGAGCAGACCAAGGCCAAGCTGCCGGACTTCCGTTCGGCCTCGCCCGTGTTCGGGGACTTCCTCGGCTGGGCCATGATGGGCTGCACCGACTGGCCGGTCGCGGGCGCCTGGGAGACCCCGGACGTCTCCGCCCCCGGGGCCGCCCCGATCCTGGTGATCGGCAACACCGGCGACCCGGCCACCCCGTACGAGGGCGCGCGCAAGATGGCGGAGCGGCTCGGCAAGGGCGTCGGCGTGGAGCTCACGTACAAGGGCGAGGGCCACGGCGCGTACAACAGCGGCGACACGTGCGTCCAGGACAAGGTCAACACGTACCTCCTGGAGGGCAAGCCTCCCGCCTCCGGCGCTGTGTGCACGGCGGGCGCAACCCCGACCCCGTCCAGCCCCGCCGGCGTTTGAACACGCGAAGGGGCCGTACCTCAGCGAGGTACGGCCCCTTCAGCCACGGCCTAGTACACCGGCTTCTCGGGCTCGATCTGGTGGACCCAGCCGATGACGCCGCCACCGACGTGGACCGCGTCCGCGAAGCCCGCGGACTTCAGCACCGCGAGGACTTCCGCACTGCGGACACCCGTCTTGCAGTGCAAGACGATGCGCTTGTCCTGCGGCAGGTCCTGCAGGGCGGTGCCCATCAGGAACTCGCCCTTGGGGATCAGCTTCGCGCCGGGGATCGAGACGATCTCGTACTCGTTGACCTCACGGACGTCGATGATCTCGATGGGCTCCTCGGTGTCGATCCACTCCTTGAGCTGCTTGGGAGTGATGGTCGAACCGGCGGCCGCCTCCTGGGCCTCTTCCGACACGACGCCGCAGAAGGCCTCGTAGTCGATGAGCTCGGTGACGGTCGCGTTCGGACCGCAGACCGCACAGTCGGGGTCCTTGCGGACCTTGACCTGGCGGTACTGCATCTCCAGGGCGTCGTAGATCATCAGACGGCCGACCAGCGGCTCGCCGACGCCCGTGAGGACCTTGATGGCCTCGGTGACCTGGATGGAACCGATGGACGCGCAGAGCACGCCCAGCACGCCGCCCTCGGCGCAGCTCGGGACCATGCCCGGCGGCGGGGGCTCCGGGTAGAGGCAGCGGTAGCACGGGCCGTGCTCGGACCAGAAGACCGAGGCCTGGCCGTCGAAGCGGTAGATCGAACCCCACACGTACGGCTTGTTCAGCAGCACGCAGGCGTCGTTGACGAGGTAGCGCGTGGCGAAGTTGTCCGTGCCGTCGACGATGAGGTCGTACTGGCTGAAGATCTCCATCACGTTCTCGGCTTCGAGCCGCTCTTCGTGAAGGACCACGTTGACGTAAGGGTTGATGCCCAGCACGCTGTCGCGGGCCGACTCGGCCTTGGAACGGCCGATGTCCGCCTGGCTGTGGATGATCTGGCGCTGCAGGTTCGACTCGTCGACCTCGTCGAACTCGACGATGCCCAGCGTGCCGACGCCGGCCGCGGCCAGGTACATGAGGGCGGGCGAGCCGAGGCCGCCGGCGCCCACGGCGAGCACCTTCGCGTTCTTCAGGCGCTTCTGGCCGTCCATCCCGACATCGGGGATGATCAGGTGACGCGAGTACCGGCGGACCTCGTCAACGGTGAGCTCAGCAGCTGGCTCGACCAGGGGTGGCAGCGACACGGGGACTCCAAGGTCATCCCCGCGGACGCGGGGAGTATTTGTAGGTTGTTCTATCCCGTAACAGTGCCACGCCCTTTTTCATTCCGAGACACCCGTCCCGATCCTCGAGACGATTTCGTCCCAGTACGCGGGCATCGAGGTCCACGGGTCCCGGTCGGCGGCGCCCCGCCGGTCGGTGAACCAGATCGTGCCGGCGCCCTGCCAGCGGGCGATCCGGACCGCCTCCTCCAGGTGCGTGCGCGGCACCCCGTGGACGAGGTGGCAGAAGCGCTCCGCGGGATGGTCGGCGGTCCACTCGGCCACCTGTGACCAGCGGTAGTCGGCCCAGGCGCCGGAGAAGGTGACCAGTTGGTCGGCGGCCTCCGCGTAGCCCTCGTAGGGGTGGGTGCCGTGCCCGAGCACGATCCGTAAGCCCTCCCCCAGTCCGCGCAGGGCGTCCGAGATCCGGCGCACCGCGGCCAGGTCCGCCTTGTCGGCGGGGGCCCCGGCCAGGTAGAAGCCGCCGACCCCGTACCAGTCGCGGAAGCGGTGGGCGTCGGAGACCAGCTCGCCGAAGGAGCGTGCGCCGTCGCGCATCGCGAGATGGCCGAGCACCGTGCCGCCCGCCGTACGCAGCTTCGCGGCCGCCTCCGTGCAGTGCGGGTCGGGGCGCCCGCCCGGGCCGTCCGTGACATTGAGCACGGCCCAGTGCAGCGGGGTGCCGGGGCGGGTCAGCTCGGCCCACTCGACGGGGGCGAGCAGCGGGTGCGCGTAGCCGGGGATGCCGAGACCGAGGCTGCCGGCCTCGGTCGCGGCGGCCGTCGCGGCCCCGGGCGGGGTGGTCAGATGCGGCACGCCGCCTCCATCCAGATGTCCGCGAGGGACTCCTCCAGGTTGATCCGGGGCCGCCAGCCGAGCCGGTCGCGGGCGGTCCGGACGTCGGCCTGCTGCCAGGCACCGCAGCCGTCGGGGTACGGGTACGGCTGCGGGGCCGTGGCGGCGAGCTGCTCGGCGGTGGCCTCGGAGCGCGGGGACCCGATGGCGGAGAGCCCGCCGGGGCGCCCGGGCTGGGGTCCGCCGTGCGGGACGTCCAGCTCGTGCAGGGCGCCCCCGTAGCCGGCGACCCGCGCCAGCACGGCGGCCGCGTCGCGCAGCCGGACCGCGCGGCCGGTGCCGATGTTCACCACGCCCTGGGCCGCCGACAGGGAGGCGGCGTGCACGGCCCGCGCCACGTCCCGTACGTCCACGAAGTCGCGCTGCACGCCGAGCCCGCTGAGCTTGAGCTCCCCGTCGCCGGACTGCATGGCGCGGCGCATCGCCTCGGCGAGCCGGCCGAGCGGGGATCCGGCGGGGGTGCCGGGGCCGACGGGCGAGAAGACGCGCAGCACGACGGCGTCCAGCCCGGAGCCGAGCACCAGCTCGGTGGCGGCCAGTTTGCTGACTCCGTACGGCCCGCCGGGTCTCGGCACGGCGTCCTCGGCCGTCGACGACCCGGGCTGGCTGGGCCCGTACTCGGCGGCACACCCGAGCTGGACGAGGCGGGCCCCGCAACCGCTGCGGCGCAGCGACTCGCAGATGGTCGCCACGGCCACGGTGTTGTGCCGGGTCAGCTCCCGGGCCCCGCCCCGGGTGGCGCCGGCGCAGTTGATGACGACGCCCGGGTGGACGGCGTCGAGGAAGCGGGTGAGCGCACCGGGGCTGCCGGTCGCGAGGTCGAAGCGGACGTCGGCGTCGTCGCCGCGGCCGAGCGCGGTGAGCTGCACGGCGGGGTCGGCGAGCAGCCGGTCGGCGACGTAGCGGCCGAGGTATCCGTTGGCTCCGATCAGCAGCACCCTCATCGCGTGGCCCCTTGGTTGGTTGGCTGGCCGGTCATGTCCTTGTTCTCCTTGTGAATGGGTGGATGGGGCGACGTCAGGGACGTGCGTGCGCGGAAGCCCGGGACAGCACGAGTACGGCCTGTACGAGGAGTCCCGCGGCGGCGGCGAGGACCGCCGCCGGGAACGGGACCAGGGCGAGCGCCAGCGCCGCGGCGACCGGTCCCGTGCGGGTGCCGTGCCGGAGCAGGAGGCGGGTCAGGAACAGCAGCAGGGCGAACGGCACGGCCACGCCCGCCGGTGCCCCGGCGAGGGCGGCCGCCCCGGCGGCGGCCGCGGTGAAGATCGCGGCCACCACGAGGAACAGGGGCCGGGCCCGGTCCGCGAACTCCTCCAGGGCGCGGCTCCCGGCGAGCCGGGCCCGGGCCTTGGCGGCGTACGCCTCGGCGGCCAGGTGGGCGGGGGCGACGGCCAGCGCGAGTCCGACGCCGAGGGCGGTGCCGTGCCGGTGCACGGCCCAGCCGACGACGGCCGCGGCGAGCAGGTACGGGCCCCACGCGAACCGCCGCCCGGCGGGCCGGCCGGGCCACACGAGCGCGGCGACGGTGACCACCGCGGCCAAGGCCCCGGCCCACGCCGGCCCGGCGGCGGCCGCCCCCAGCCCGACGGCCCCGGGCAGCAGGGCGTACCCGAACCCCCGGAACGCCGGGGCCGGGGCCGGGGCCCCTGCGGGGACGCTCCCGGGGTGCTCCGCGCGGGGGGTCCGGGCGTACAGCTCCTCGGCGAGCGAGAAGACGTCCCGGTGCCGGAACCGCGCGGCGGTCCGGTCGGTGATCCCGTGCGCCTCCAGCCCGGCGGCGATCTCCAACGGGTCGACGGCCCGCTCGCACAACTCCCGATGCCGGTGCAGCAGCGCCTTGACCGGATCCCCCGCGGCCCGTCGCCGGGCCATTCCAGCCCCGTCGGCGTTTGAGGCGCGGGGGTCCGGGGGCAGCGCCCCCGGCAACGGCGCCGCACCCACCTGCGCACCCGGCTCGACCGTGGTCATACGGCAGCCTCCGAGGCGGGAGCCGCACCGGCGGGAGCCGGATCCGGCACGGCCCACGAGGGGCTCGTCCAGTGCCCCGGGACCCGGGCCTCGGCGGGCCGGGCGAAGGGGATCACCCCGTCAGGCCGCGTCGCGGACCCCCGCGCCAGCAGGGCCAGGTAGACGTCCCGGAAGGCGCCCACGTTCTGCTCGACGGTGAACAGCTCCAGCGCCCGCGCCCGCGCCGCCGCACCCAGCCGCTGCGCCCGCTCGGGATCCCGCAGCAGCGACAGGCACGCGTCGGCCAGCGCCCGCGGATTGCGCGGCGGTACGACGAGCCCCGTACCGCCGATGACCTCGCACACCGCGCCCACGTCCGTCGACACGGTGGCCCGGCCGCTGAACATCGCCTCGGCCAGGGTGATCGGGAAGCCCTCGATCACCGAGGACAGCACCACGATCCGGCCCGCCCCGTACGCCTCCGCCGAGGACGCGGCGTCGGGTCCGCCGATCTCCTCGAAGGTGACGGGGTTCTCCCCCACCGTCACGGCGTCCGCGGCCTCGTCGGGGAAGATCTGCGCCGCCAGCGAGCGGCAGTCGGCGAGGTAGCCGGGGGCCACGGCGGTGGCGAAGATCCGCAGCCGGGTCCCCGGCTCGGCCTTGCGGACCTCGGCGAAGGCGTGCAGCAGCCCCACGAGGTCCTTGGCGGGCTCTATCCGCCCGACCCACACGAGCGTGTCGGGGTCCCCGCAGTCCGGGGCCTCGCCGACGGTGGCGAATCGGTCCGCCTCCATCCCGGGGTAGACCGTCCGCACCCGCTCCCGGGGTGCTCCGCACCGCTCCTGCCAGCGCCGGGCGTGCGCGTTCCCGGGTGTCAGGAGGTCGGCGGCGGCGTAGATCTCGCCGGCCAGCCGGAGGTGGAAGGCGGCGAGCAGGGCCCGCACGGTGGGCCGGGCCGCCCGCCGCTGCTCCAGGTAGTGGGAGCGGAGCTGGACCCCGTACTCGGTGACCAGCAGCGGGACCCCGAAGAAGCGTTTGGCCAGCAGCCCGGGGATGGCCGCCACCCCGCCCGCCGCCGCGTGGCAGACGTCGACCGCGCCGAGACCGCCGGGTTCCTCGTACCAGTCGAGGGACAACGGCCGCAGCATGCGCTCCAGTTCGTCGACGAACTCCAGCAGGTCCACCACCTGCACCGCCTGTACGGTGCGGCTCGCGCCCGGCGCCCGGCAGGCGGCCTCCAGCACCCGCACGGCGGACTCCGACCGCAGCGCGGCGTACAGCCCGCCCTGGTCGCGCCCGAGTTCGGCGAGCCCGTACAGCCCGTCGGAGAACGGCCCGGCCTCGTCCGCGCAGATGCCCCGGACCAGGTCCTTGAAGCAGTCGGCGAACCGTCGCCGCTCGCGCCGGCCGTAGGTCCGCCCGTCGTCCGCGGGGGCCCACAGGGGGGCCGTGCGGACCCGGGTGACGTGGTCGGGGAGCAGCACCCGCGCACGCTCCTGGTCGGCGTCGCGACTCAGCGCGTAGAGCTCGAACTCGTGCTGCGGGAGCCCGCGCACGAGCCGGTCGCACCACAGCCTGGCCTCGCCCGTCGCATACGGATAACCACCTTCCGTGAGTAGTCCGATCCGCACGAGTGGCACCCCCGTTCTCCCGTTCCAGGCGGTCGCCGTCGGTCTGGCGACCCGCCGCGGGAGAACTCAAGCGGATATGCGAAAGGCGCGGCGGACGGTTGTCCGTCGCGCCACCGGAAGGGGTGAAGTGTCGTAACTTTCCCCTACGGTTCGCGTTTGAGCGCGCTAGGAAGAGCGTGGGGTGCTGTGCGAAACCCCGGCGCAGCCGCTCTGGGTGCCTCAACTACCCGGATACACCCAGGGGTTGGGCTTGCACTGAATGCCGTCGATGTCGAGGGACTTGGTCTGCTGCTGCATGATCGGGGCGAGCGCGCCGGGCGTCTTGCAGCTCACGTGCCCGTGGCCCAGGCGGTGGCCGACCTCGTGGTTGATGAGCATCTGGCGGTAGCTGAACATCTGCTCCGGGCCGTACGTCGCCGAGCCCTGCGCCCAGCGGAACGCGTTGATCATCACCCGCTCGGTGGACGCGGAATCGCAGGAGACGTTGTCGATGGTGGTGTCCAGGCCCGACTTGGCGCACCACTTGCCGGTGGTCCCCGGGCTGGCGAGGGTGACCACGAAGTCGGCGGTGCCGCCCGGCACCCGCTCGAAGGTCATCGCGCCGCCGTGACCCCAGCTGCGGTCGTCGTTGAGGGTGCGGTGGACGGCCTCGGCGAAGAGCGCGGAGTCCAGGGCGAGGCCCTGTTCGACGTCGACGCGGTAGCGCACGAGCCTGCCCTTGCCGGGGGCCTTGGCGACTCCGGGCACGGTGTCGAAGGTGCCGGGGCCGGTGAGCTTCGCGTCGATGGGCAGCTGCTGGGCCATCTTCTGCTCGTACGTCGGCTCCGGCGCGGCCGGAGCGGGCGGGGCGGCGGGGGTGGTGGCGACGGGAGCCTGCGGCGACGGGCTGTTGGCGGCGTTGTCGGCCGGGACCTCGCCGGGGGCGGCGAGCGGGTTCGGTTTCGCGCCCTCGCCCTCCGAGGTCACCTGGCCCGCGACGACCACGGCGAGGACGGTGGTGACGGCGGCCGCGGCCATCCCGGTGTACGTACGGACCTTCAGGCCGCGGCCGGAGCCGGGGCGCTCGGCCTCGGGGGCGACGGGATCCGCCGGCCCCCGCGGCCCGGGCACGCGCACCTTGCGGTGGGAGCCGGTGGAGGTGACGGGGTCGGGCGCGGACACCGGCGGGGGCGCGGGCGCGGCGGCCGGCATCGGCGCCGGCTGCGCGAGGTTGATCTGCGGGAAGCCCACCGCGGGCGTGCCGAAGGCGGGGGTGTCGGTGTCCAGGAGGGCGGTCGGCGCGGAGGCGGAGCGGGGGCGCGGTGCCCCGCGCCAGTCCCCGTACCGGGAGCCGGTGTCGGGGCCGGCGCCCCAGGCGCCGCCGGATTCGTAACTCTGGGGGTGTCCGCCGGCCCGCAAGTCCTGGGGCACGTACCCCTGGTGGGTGACGGTGGGTTCGGGCCGGCGCCGGGCGCGCGGCTCCTCGAAGACGTGGTCGTACTCGTACTCGTACTGGTTCTCGTACCCGTACCCGTACTCGTAGTCGTACCCAAGGTGGCGCTCCGGGCCCGGTGCCGCCGGGGCGGGGGCGGGATCCGGGGCCGGGGCAGCGGCAGGGGTTTTTCGACTATGTCGTCCCACGGTTCTCAGCCCTTGCCGTCTTCGGTATCTCGGAGCAGCTCCCGGAAGGCGGCGGCCACCACCTCGGGGTACTCCATCATCGCCACGTGTCCGGCCTCGGGCAGCGTCAGCAGCCGCGAGCCGCGGAAGGACGCGGCGGCCTTGCGCGCCATACGGTACGAGACCAGCTGGTCCCGGCCACCGTAGACGAGCAGCGTCGGTGCGAGCACCCGCTGTGCCTGACGCCACAGTCCGTGCTGCCCGCCCAGGGTGTAGGCGTCGACGATGCCGCGCGAGGAACGGGTCATGGCGTCCCAGAAGTACGGCAGTTCCATCCGCCGCTCCATCTCCGCGACGGCGCCCCGGAAGCCCTCGGGACTCACCCGTGCGGGGTCTCCGTAACAGAGGTCCGTCACTCCCCGGGTGCGCTGTTCGGCGCTCATGCCCCGGGTCAGCCGGCTGAAGAGGGCGGCCACGCCGGGCACGGCGAGCATCGCGGTCGGCACGGCGCCCTTCTGCACGCGCAGCTCGGGCAGGGCGGGCGAGACCAGCGTCAGGGTGCGCACGAGGTCGGGCCGGACGGCCGCGACCCGGGTGGAGACGGCGCCGCCGAGGGAGTTCCCGAAGAGGTGCACCGGGCCGCGGCCGGCCGCGTCGAGGTGGCGGATGACGGCGCGGGCGAAGGCCGTCACCGAGTAGTCCCGGTCGCCGGGCGGCGGGGACCAGCCGAAGCCGGGCAGGTCGACGGCCTCCCCGTCGACGGTGCCGGCCAGCTGCCCCATGAGCGCCGACCAGTTCTGCGAGGAACCGCCGAGTCCGTGGACGAACAGCGCGGGCGGCAGGTCCGCGGCCAGCGGCGGGCGGACCCGGAAGTTGAGCTCCAGCCCGGGCAGCACGACGGTGCGCGACTGCTCCCCTTCGGCCACCGGAGCGGCTCCCACCAGGGAGGACAGCTCGGCGGTGGACCGTACGCCCGGCAGCTCGGTGGAAGACATGCGGGCAATGTTACGAGACGATCACGCCCGACCTCCTGTGTTCGCGGTCACAGATGTGTGGAGATCCCTATAGCGGGGTATCCGCGATCCTCCTAGGCTCGTAAGTGAACCAAGGAAGCGAGGGCAGCGGCATGACTGTCGACCCTGCGGAGCCGGACAGCTTCCGGGAGCAGTTCCCGGAGGCCCTGGACGCCGAGGCGCCCGAGGCGGACGTGGCGGAACAGCTGGCCGAGTTGCAGCCGGGCGAGGACGACCCGGTCTCCGGCCGGGAGCGGGGCGAGGCCGCCGACGGCGACGCCGCCGAGCAGGCGCGAGTGGTGCCGCTGGACGAGGACGACTACCGCTGACCAGCACATCCGACCGGTCCGTACCGCGAGAAAACTCGGCTTGAACCCTACAGATTCGGTTACCGAAAAGTACGATGGCGGCGCGGCGCAGAGCGCACTGTGTTCTTAGAGAAAGTGGGAGGCGGCGTGACAGCCATCGAGCAGACCGAGGCAGCGCGTCCGCGGGGCACGCGACTGCCGCGCCGAGCCCGGCGCAACCAGCTGCTGGGCGCGGCCCAGGAGGTTTTCGTCGCGCAGGGTTACCACGCGGCGGCGATGGACGACATCGCCGAGCGCGCCGGGGTGAGCAAGCCGGTGCTGTACCAGCACTTCCCGGGCAAGCTCGACCTGTACCTCGCGCTGCTGGACCAGCACTGCGAGGCGCTGTTGCTCGCCGTGCGCGGCGCGCTGGCCTCGACGACGGACAACAAGCTGCGCGTGGCCGCGACGATGGACGCCTACTTCGCGTACGTGGAGGACGAGGGCGGCGCCTTCCGGCTGGTCTTCGAGTCCGACCTGACGAACGAGCCGGCGGTGCGCGAGCGCGTCGACCGCGTCTCGCTCCAGTGCGCCGAGGCCATCTCGGACGTCATCGCCGAGGACACCGGCCTGTCCAAGGACGAGTCGATGCTGCTGGCCGTGGGCCTGGGCGGGGTCTCGCAGGTCGTGGCGCGCTACTGGCTGTCCAGTGAGAGCCCGGTCGCCCGGGACACGGCGGTCGGTCTGCTGACCTCGCTGGCGTGGCGCGGTATCGCGGGCTTCCCGCTGCACGGCACGGAGGCCGGCCAGGCCTGACCGGCCGTTGTTCGCTGCGAGCGTGTCCGCTCCGCGCGGTTCGCGTCGCCTCTCCGGGCTAATGTGGACCGCGTACGGCGCGGCTGATCGCGCGAAACGGACCGTCGGAGGGACAAAGCCGTGGAGGTCAAGATCGGCGTGCAGCACGCACCCCGGGAGATCGTGCTGGAGAGCGACCTGAGCGCCGAGGAGCTGGAGCGCATCGTCGCCGCCGCACTGTCCGGCACGGAGCCGCTGCTGAGCCTCACCGACACCAAGGGTCGCAAGGTCCTGGTGCCGTCCGACCGCCTGTCGTACGTCGACCTGGGCGAGCCGGCGGCGCGCAAGGTCGGTTTCGGCGCGCTCTGACGGCGTTCGGAACGCACGCAGAACTGGGCGAAACGGCCCGGTGGTTGATTCCACCGGGCCGTTTCCCTTTCTTCCGCTTCGGGTAGGACGGCAGTGACCCGGTTTACCCCGACGTGTGGGAGGGACCTCATGCTGCTGATGGAAGCGCTCGGCTCTGCTCTGCTGGGCCTCGCCCTGTCCGCGACGGCCGCGCGAGCGCTGGCGCGGCGGCTGCCCTCCGTGAGAGTCGTGCTGGTCAGCGGGGTGCTGGGGGCGCTTTTCGGCGCGTATCTGACGCACACGGCGCTGGGTCCCGGGCACAACACCCTGGCGGCGACCTTCACCGGCGCGGTGCTGGTGTCGGCGGTGGTGCTGTCGCTGCTGCTCCGTCCGGCCTCCGGGCCCCGCAGGCCGTCCCACAGGACTCCGTTTTCGCTCCCGTCGCGGGGATGACTAGCGGCCTGTCGCCATGGTCGCCCGCTTCGTCGAAGCCCTACGCCGACGGCCCCCGCGCACGGTTCGCGCAGGGGCCGTCGGTGCGTACGGGTACGGCTCAGGCCGCCAGGCCCAGGGCCGCCATGCGCTTGGTGTGGGCCTTGGTGATGCGGGTGAACATCTCGCCGACGGCCGCCAGGTCGAAGCCGGCCGCCATCCCGTCGACGCCGCCGACCAGCATCGTGGACAGCGCGTCGCGCTCCGCGACCACGCGCTGGGCCTGCGAGAGGGCCTCGCCCATCAGCCGGCGGGCCCACAGGGCGAGCCGGCCGCCGCAGCGCGGGTCCGCCTCGATGGCGGCGCGGACCTTCTCGACGGCGAAGTTTCCGTGGCCGGTGTCGTCGAGCACGCCGAGGACGAGCGCCCGGGTGTCGGTGTCGAGGTGGCTGGCGACCTCGCGGTAGAAGTCGCTGGCGATCGAGTCGCCGACGTACGCCTTGACCAGGCCCTCCAGCCAGTCCGACGGCGCGGTCTGGCGGTGGAAGTCGTCGACGCCCTTGGCGAAGGGCTCCATGGCGGCGGTGGGCTCGGCCTCGATGGCGGCGAGCCGGTCGCGCAGGCGCTCGAAGTGGTGGAACTCGGCGGAGGCCATGGCGGCGAGCTCGGCCTTGTCGTCGAGGGTGGGCGCGAGCTTCGCGTCCTCCGCGAGGCGCTCGAAGGCCGCGAGCTCGCCGTACGCGAGCGCGCCGAGCAGGTCCACGACGGCGGCGCGGTACTGGGGCGAGGCGGAGGCCGCCGCCCAGTCCTGGGCGGCGATGCCCACGGCTTCGGCGGGGGTGCTGTCGTCGGCGGGCGAGGCGTTTTCAACGGTCGACATGCTCCGCACAATAGCCCGCCGAAAGGCGCATCAAGTCACCACACCTACTCACTGTCGGAGGACCTAAACGCGCCTACCCGGTGAATTCACCCGACACACCTGCGCGAATCCGGGGTACAGTGGTAATGCGCCTGCCGGATACTCGGCGGGCCATCCGAATGAGGATGCCCGGTCGGTGGCCCGATCGGCTCCAACCGACCGCCCTCGGTGTGGTGCGTACGTTCATGCGTACCGCCTCCCACGAGGGGCCCCCTCAGCGGCAGATGCGCTTGAGCGAAGGCTAGTGGTCCCGCGCGGCTTCGTACGCAGTAGTACTGCAAGCACAGCACGGTACGACCCCCCTCGCCGCCTCGCGCCGCGTCTCACAGAAGAGGCAGCACCCTGACTACGTTCCGAGACCTCGGGATCTTTCCCGAGACGGCCGAAGCCCTTGAGGCCGTCGGCATTGTGTCCCCCTTCCCGATCCAGGAGATGACCCTCCCCGTCGCCCTTTCGGGCACGGACGTCATCGGCCAGGCCAAGACCGGAACCGGCAAGACGCTCGGTTTCGGCCTTCCCCTGCTGGAGCGGGTCGTCGTCCCCGCGGACGTCGAGGCCGGCCGGGCCAAGCCCGAGCAGCTGACCAACGCTCCGCAGGCCCTCGTGGTGGTTCCGACCCGCGAGCTGTGCACCCAGGTCACCAACGACCTGCTCACCGCGGGCAAGGTCCGCAACGTCCGCGTCCTCGCCATATACGGCGGCCGCGCGTACGAACCCCAGGTCGAGGCGCTCAACAAGGGCGTCGACGTGATCGTCGGCACCCCGGGCCGCCTGCTCGACCTGGCCGGGCAGCGGAAGCTCGACCTGTCGCACGTCAAGGCGCTCGTCCTGGACGAGGCCGACGAGATGCTCGACCTGGGCTTCCTGCCCGACGTCGAGAAGATCATGGGCTACCTGCCCGCGAAGCGTCAGACCATGCTGTTCTCGGCGACCATGCCGGGCGCGGTCATCGGCCTGGCCCGCCGGTACATGACGCAGCCCACGCACATCCGCGCCGTCTCCGAGGACGGCGAGGGCGCGACCGTCGCGAACATCACGCAGCACGTCTTCCGTGCGCACAACATGGACAAGCCGGAGCTCGTCTCCCGCATCCTGCAGGCCGACGGCCGCGGGCTGGCCATGATCTTCTGCCGTACCAAGCGCACGGCGGCCGACATCGCCGAGCAGCTGGAGAAGCGCGGCTTCGCATCCGGCGCCGTCCACGGCGACCTGGGCCAGGGTGCGCGCGAGCAGGCGCTGCGCGCGTTCCGCAACGGCAAGGTCGACGTGCTGGTGTGCACCGACGTCGCCGCGCGCGGTATCGATGTCGAGGGTGTGACCCACGTCATCAACTACCAGACGCCGGAGGACGAGAAGACCTTCCTGCACCGCGTGGGCCGCACCGGCCGCGCGGGCAACAAGGGCACCGCCGTCACCCTGGTCGACTGGGACGACATCCCGCGCTGGCAGCTGATCAACAAGGCGCTGGAGCTGGACTTCCACGACCCGGTCGAGACGTACTCCACGTCCCCGCACCTGTTCGAGCAGCTGAACATCCCGGCCGGCACCAAGGGCATCCTGCCGCGCGCCGAGCGCACGCGGGCCGGCCTGAAGGCCGAGGAGCTCGAGGACCTGGGCGAGACCGGCGGCCGCGGTGGCCGTGGCGGCCGCGGTCCGGCCGCCGCCGCCGCCGTGGCGACGGAGGAGCGCCCCGCGCGCACCCGTACGCCGCGCCAGCGCCGCCGTACCCGTGGCGGTGCGGAGCTGGGTGCAGAGGCCTCCGCCGTCACTCCGGTGGCCGAGGCTCCGGCGGCTCCGGCCGCCGACGAGCCGCGCAGGCCGCGCCGTCGCCGCACCCGTGTGGGCACGGTGCCGGCCCAGGCGGTCGAGGCGGCTCCGGTCGTCGAGGCGGCTCCGGTCGTCGCGGCTCCGGTCGCGGAGGCCCCGGTCGCCGAGGCCCCGGCTGCCGAGGCCCCGGTCAAGGCGCGCCGTACGCGGACCCGCAAGGTCGTCGAGGCCGCGCCCGAGCCGGACTTCCAGATGGCCCCGCTCGTGGAGCCCGTCAGGACGCTGCGCCGGCCGGTCCGGAAGGTCGAGACGGCCAACGAGCCGGACTTCCAGATGGCTCCGCCGGTCGAGCCGGTGAAGGCCCGCCGTACCACCCGGACCCGCAAGGCCGCCGAGGCCGCTCCGGTGACTCCGGTCGCGGAGGCCCCGGCCGAGGAGGCTCCGGCCAAGCCGAAGCGGACCCGGACCCGCAAGGTCGCCGAGGCCGCTCCGGCCGTCGCCGAGGCCGCCGCCGTGGCGGAAGAGGCTCCGGCCAAGCCGAAGCGGACCCGGACCCGCAAGGTCGCCGAGGCCGCTCCGGCCGTCGCCGAGGCCGCCGCGGTGGCCGAGGAGGCTCCGGCCAAGCCGAAGCGCACGCGCACCCGCAAGGCCGCGGCCGCGGCCGCGCCGGAGGCGTAAGCGCCACCGGCTCCCGTACCGCACCGATGGCCCCGGCCCCTTTCGAGGGGGCCGGGGCCATCGGCGTACCGGGGCTGCCCGCGAAACGTACGGGCCGGTAACCTCGGGCCATGAGCAAGCCGCCGCGCCTCACCCTGCCGTCCGTCGCCCGCGCGTACCGCCTGTCCACCTCCCGCGGCGAGTTCGCCGTGCACGAGGCCGGCGGGCCCGCCCGCGGCACCGCCCTGCTGGTCCCCGGGTTCACCGGGAGCAAGGAGGACTTCATCGGCCTCCTGGAGCCCCTGGCCGCCGCCGGGTACCGGGTGGTCGCCGTCGACGGGCGGGGGCAGCACGAGAGCCCCGGCCCGCGCGAGGAGGCCCCGTACGCCCTGGAGGAGCTGGCGCAGGACGTCCTCGCGCAGGCCCGGGCGCTGGAGGCGGGCCCGGTGCACCTGGTCGGCCACTCGCTCGGCGGGCTGATCTCGCGGGCCGCCGTCCTGCGCGACCCCTCGCCGTTCGCCTCGCTGACCTTGATGAGCAGCGGGCCGGCGGCGATCTCGGAGGAGCAGCAGGCCCGTACGAAACTGCTGGTCGCCGCACTGGAGGCGATGGGCGACACTGCGCCCGATCAAAGCATGCCGGGGATCTGGGCGGCGATGCGGGCCCAAGACTCCGAGGACGCGGTCGCGGACTCCCCCGAGCTGGCGGGGTTCCTGCGCGGGCGGTGGCTGGCCACGGCGCCCGAGCAGTTGATCGTCACGGGCCGGGTGCTGATCTCCGAGCCCGACCGGGTGGACGAGCTCCGCACGGTCGGCCTGCCGAAGCTGGTCCTGTCCGGCGAGGTCGACTACGCCTGGCCGGTCCCGCTGATGGACGAGATGGCGCGGCGGCTGGGTGCGGAGCGGGTGGTCGTGCCGGGCACGGAACACTCGCCGAACGCGGAGTCGCCGGGGGTCACGGCGGGCGCGCTGGCCGCGTTCTGGGACTCCGCCACGGACTCCCGCACCCGCTAGTACTTAGCCAGTGAAAAAATTTCTTTAGCGTAGGGAATGATTGCGGCTTACCCTTCGTTAACACCTGTGCAAGGTGAACACCGACGAAGGGAGAAGCCCGTGCGCTTCGAGATTCTGCGCCTGGACGACGTCGACGGAACCGCCGTGGACAGCACCGTCGTGGACGCGTCCTCCGTCAACCGGATCGTGCAGCAGGCCGCGGCCGTCGGCCAGCGCATTCTGATCCGACCGGCCGAGAGCGCGTCCAACTGACGACGCGCGCGATACGTCGACGCCCCCGCACCGATTTTCCGGTGCGGGGGCGTTCGCATACGCGGGGGCGTCAGGCGCCGCGCACCACCTGGAGCACGCCGTTGATGATCTGCTGGACGGCGATGGCGGAGAGCATCATGCCGGCGAGCCGCGTCACGAGCACGACACCGCCGTCCTTGATGACCCGAATGATCACCAGCGAGTAGCGCATGGTGAACCACAGCACCACGTGCATCGCGATGATCGCGGACCAGACGGAGATCTGGCCCGCGGCCCCGTCGGCCTTCTGCACGGCGAGGATGACGGACACGATCGCGCCGGGCCCGGCCAGCAGCGGCATTCCGAGCGGGACGAGGGCCACGTTCACGTCCTTGGTCTGCTTCGGCTCGTCGGTCTTGCCGGTGAGCAGGTCCAGCGCGATGAGCAGGAGCAGCAGACCACCGGCGATCATCAGCGCCGGAACGGAGACGTGCAGGTAGTCCAGGATCTGCTGGCCGCAGATACCGAACACGGCGATGACGCCGAAGGCCACGCAGACGGCCTGCCAGGCCATGCGGCGCTGCACTTTGACGGGGCGCCCGGAGGTCAGGGCGAGGAAGATCGGCGTGATCCCCGGGGGGTCCATAATCACAAAAAGCGTGAGAAAGAGGGATCCGAAGACGGCGAAATCAAACACAGTGATGCCTTGCAGAAGAGGGGTGTCGCGACATGGGGGTATCGCGCAGAAGCAGAAGGAAATTGCACGATCGGGAGGGAGCGGAAGCGGGGGCGATGGAGCGGGCGGGCCGAAGGCCGCCGGTCAGCTCGCGCGTCCGCCGGCGCCGGGCACCGGGAAGGCCCCGGTCGCGCGGCGCGTGATCTCGCCGTAGATCTCGGGGTCGGTCGTGTACTCCCCGAGGCGGCAGGTCTTGCGGCTGCCGTGGTAGTCGCTGGAGCCGGTGGTCAGCAGACCGAGGTCCGCGGCCAGGCCGCGCAGCCGGACGCGGGTGTCGGCGTCGTGGTCCATGTGGTCCACCTCGATGCCGTCCAGGCCCGCGGCCGCCAGCTCGGCTATCGCGGCCTCGGGCACGCACTCGCCGCGCTTGACGGCGAGGGGGTGCGCGAAGACGGTGACCCCGCCGGCCGCCTTGACCAGGCGGATGGCGTCGAACGGGTCGAGCTCGTGCTTCTCGGCGTACGCGCGGCCGCCGTCGGCGAGCCAGTCGGGCGTGAAGGCGTCCGACACGGTGGGCACGACGCCCAGCTCCACGAGGGCGGTGGCGATGTGCGGCCGCCCGACGGAGCCCTCGCCGGCGATCCGGGCCACCTGCTCCCAGGTGACGTCCACGCCGAGGTCCTGGAGCTTGCCGACCATGGTCTGCGCGCGCGGGGTCCGGTCGTCGCGCACGAGCTCCCGCTCGCGGGCGAGCTCCGGCTCCTCGGGGTCGAAGAGGTACGCGAGCATGTGCATCCCGACGCCGTCGAGGCGGCAGGACAGCTCGGCACCGGTGACCAGGGTCAGCCCGGCCGGCACCGCGGCGATGGCCTCGGCGTACCCGCCGACGGTGTCGTGGTCGGTCAGCGCGACCACGTCCAGCCCGGCGGCCGCGGCGTTGCGCACCAGCTCGGCGGGGGTGTCCGTACCGTCGGAGGCCGTGGAGTGGGCGTGCAGGTCGATGCGCACAGCCGGGCTCCATGGTTCACGCGGACGGGGGACACTCCAGGGTACCGCCCACAAGGCGGGTGGTGGCCCCACGGGGCGTGGCGTACGGGGCTCACGGCGCGGGCCGGCCATCTCCCCCTCGGGGCGTGGGGGCGGGGCGGTGTTTGCCCAGGCGCCCCCTGGGTGCGGCGGTGGCTTCGCGGTTGGCGGGGTCCGGGCCGGCCGGAATCAGAGATGTCCTGGGGGGTTTCCCGTCAGTCCCATAGTCCTTCCGTGTCGGGCCGGCCTGTAAAGGGCGCTCACTACGTTCGCGTCGCTTCGCGATGGCCTTCGGCCACCCTTGACAGGCCGTCCCGCCACGGAAAGACAAGAGACTGCCGGGAAACCCCCAAAAGAACGGGCCGGGGGATAGAAGAAAGGGGCGGGTCAGTCAGGGATGTCCGACCCCGCCCGGTAGGGGGCACGCCCTGCCTCGGGCCCTGCCATCTCTTCCCCGCCCCGGGCAGGCGGCGCAGCCGCCAATGAACCTCGACCACAAGGAGCTCGGGGCCGGTGGGCGCGTCAAATCGCTACGCGCTCCTCGAAGACGGCGTCTGCAACCGGTCTTGGGCTGGTCTAGGCGCAACGGATCGCTACGCGCTCCTCGATGACGGCGTCCGACGGCAGTCTGGGGCTGGTCTAGGCGCCACGGATCGCTACGCGCTCCTCGATGACGGCGTCCGACGGCAGTCTGGGGCTGGTCTAGGCGCCACGGATCGCTACGCGCTCCTCCATGACAGCGTCCG